>NZ_JAFBBR010000001.1:1908720-2226840 GCF_016907295.1 Microbacterium dextranolyticum | reverse complement strand
GTGGTCGACGGTCACCCGCAGGAAGTCGAGGCGCACCTCCAGCGGCTCGCGCACTCGGCGCGGATCTGCGACCTGCCGGCGCCGAACCTCGCCCAATGGCGCGCGGCAGTGCTTTTCGCGGCCGAACACTGCGGCGCGGGGGAGTCGGTCATCAAGCTCATCCTCAGCCGTGGAGTCGAGCACGGACCGGCGCCGACCGCATGGGTGACGGCGGCGGAGGCATCCGATTTCACGCGAGCACGCACCGACGGCATCCGCGTGGTCACGCTCGACCGCGGCTACACGCTCGACGTGCCGGCGCGCGCGCCCTGGCTGCTGCTCGGCGCCAAGACGCTCTCATACGCCGTCAACATGGCGGCGCTGCGCGAGGCCCGCAGCCGGGGTGCCGATGACGCTGTCTTCATCACGAGCGACGGGTTCGTGCTCGAAGCACCGACGGCCACCCTGATCGTGCGGCACGGCGATACCTTCCTGACTCCCGCGCCGAACGCCGGCATCTTGCACGGGACGACCCAGCTGAGCCTGTTCGAGTATCTCCAGGCCCAGGGCCACACGGCCGGGTACAGCGTCATCGCGGCGGCTGATCTCGCGGATGCCGATGCGGCGTGGCTGGTCTCGAGCGTGCGCTTGGCGGCGCCGATCGTCGCGATCGACGACGTCGCCGTGCCGCACGATGTCGTCCTGACCGCGGAGATGAACCGCTACCTCCTCTCACCGCGCGACTGAGTACCACGCCCGCTCACCGCGCGAGTGAGCGCCGCTGCAGGACGCCGCGCGAAGGAGCACCACTCTCGAGCAGTGCGCGACGGAGCGCCATCCCCGGACGCCACACGGTCGAGCGCACCTCCGGACCTCACCGCGACCGCGAACGCGAACGAGAACGCCGCCGGCCCGATCGGACCGGCGGCGTTCTCGTTCGTCGCGTCGGGCGTCACCCGAAGCGGCCGGAGACGTAGTCCTCGGTCGCCTGCACGGACGGGGTCGTGAAGATCGCGTTGGTGTCGTTGTACTCGATGAGCTTTCCGGGCTTGCCCGTACCGGCGATGTTGAAGAACGCCGTCTTGTCGGACACGCGCGAGGCCTGCTGCATGTTGTGCGTCACGATCACGATCGTGTAGTCGCTCTTGAGCTCCTGGATCAGCTCCTCGATGGCGAAGGTCGAGATCGGGTCGAGGGCCGAGCAGGGCTCGTCCATGAGCAGCACGTCGGGGGAGACGGCGATCGCACGCGCGATGCACAGACGCTGCTGCTGACCGCCCGAGAGGCCGGCGCCCGGCTTGTCGAGACGGTCCTTGACCTCGTTCCAGAGGTTGGCGCCCTGCAGCGACCGCTCGACGAGCGCGTCGGCGTCGCTCTTGGAGATGCGCTTGTTGTTGAGCTTGACGCCCGCCAGCACGTTCTCCTTGATCGACATCGTGGGGAACGGGTTCGGACGCTGGAAGACCATGCCGACGTGGCGACGCACGAGCACCGGGTCGACGCCGGGGCCGTACAGGTCGTCGCCGTCGACGAGGACCTTGCCCTTGACGTGGGCGCCGGGGATGACTTCGTGCATGCGGTTGAGGGTCCGCAGGAACGTGGACTTGCCGCAGCCGGACGGGCCGATGAAGGCCGTGACGGCACGGGGCTCGATGTCCATGGAGACGCCCTCCACGGCGAGGAAATCACCGTAGTAGACGTTCAGGTTCTCGACTTCGATGCGCTTGGACACAGGTGCCTTTCCTTGCTTAGCGTGCCTTCGGCGCGAAGACCATCGCGACGATCCGGGCGATCAGGTTGAAGATGACGACGAGGATGACCAGGAGCAGGGCCGCGCCCCACGCCTGTGCCTGGGAGGCGTCGATGTCCTGCCCCGGGAAGCTGTAGGCGGTGTAGGCCATCACGGGGAGGGTCTGCATCGGCCCGTTGAACGGGTCGGCGTTGAAGTTGTCGGTGAAGCTGGCGGCGATGAAGATCGGTGCGGTCTCTCCGACGACGCGGGCGACGGCCAGGACGACACCGGTGATGATGCCGCTGGCGGCGGTGCGCAGCACGACCTTGATGATCGTCACCGAGCGGGGCACGCCGAGGGCGAGGGATGCCTCGCGAAGATCGCCGGGGACCAGCCGCAGCATCTCTTCGGTGGAACGGATCACGATCGGGATCATCAGCACGCACAGGGCGATGGAGGCCGAGAAGCCGCTGAACGCCTTCGGGCCGACGATCAGCGCGAACAGCGAGAACGCGAACAGACCCGCGACGATCGAGGGGATGCCCGTCATCACGTCCACGAGGAAGGTGATCGCGCGGCGCAGCGGGTTGTTCGGCTGCGCGTACTCGACCAGGTACACCGCGGCGAGGATGCCGATCGGCACCGAGATGAGGGCCGCGATTCCCGTGATGATCAGCGTGCCGACGATCGCCTGGAGGGCTCCGGGCGTCGACACGACCGCGAGCGTGTTCGGGTCGAAGGCCGTGCCGCCGACCTGCGTGACGAAGTTCCAGGAGAGCACCGACATGCCCTTGGAGACGACGGTCCACAGCGTCGAGACGAGCGGTGCCACGGCCAGCACGAAGGCGGCGGTGACGAGACCGCGGATGACGCGGTCGGTGGCCTTGCGGCGGCCCTCGACGATCGTTGAGAAGACGCCGATCGCGACGAGGTACAGCACCGCGCCGAAGACCAGCCAGGTCGCGACGTTGAAGCCGCCGAGGACCAGCTGCAGCGCCGCGATGACCGCGAGCGCCGCAGCGAGGGCGACGGGCTCGATGTAGCGGGGAAGCTGACCGCTGGTGAGGGACAGCGCGGACGTGGATGCCGGCGCGGGCGAGGTGATCTCGGTCACGAGCGCTTTCCCTTCTTGCGGCCCTTGGCCCCGGGGCCGGTCGCGGCGATGATGTAGCGCGCGAGCATATTGACCGCGAGCGAGACCACGAACAGCATGAGACCGGTGCCGATGAGCGCCGAGCGCTGCAGGTCGGTGGCGATGGGGAAGTTCAGGGCGATGTTCGCCGCGATCGTCTGCGAGTTGTAGCCGTCCGTGAGGAGGGCGACCGAGAAGATCAGGCTCGGCGAGATGATGAGCGCGATCGCCATCGTCTCACCCAGGGCGCGGCCGAGGCCGAGCAGGGTCGCCGAGACCATACCGCTGCGCGCGTAGGGGATGACCGCGAGGCGCACCATCTCCCAGCGCGTGGCGCCGAGGGCGAGGGCGGCCTCTTCGTGCAGACGCGGGGTCTGCAGGAAGATCTCGCGGGTGATCGAGGTGACGATCGGGAGGATCATGACCGCGAGCACCACGCCGCCGGCCAGCATCGTCGAGCCGGTGCTGGAGACGGGGCCCTGGAACAGCGGGATCCAGCCGAGGTACTCGTTGAGGAACTGGGCGAGCGGCAGCAGCAGCGGGCGCATCACGATGATGCCCCAGAGGCCGAACACGATCGACGGCACGGCAGCGAGCAGATCGATGATGTAGCCGAGGAAGCCGGCGATGCGGCGCGGGGCGTAGTGCGAGATGAACAGCGCGATGCCGATGGCGACGGGGGTGCCGAGGATCATCGCGATGAAGGCCGCCCAGATGCTTCCCCACAGGAGCGGGGCGACGTAGTCCCAGAAGTTCGCCCAGTCCTTGTTCTGGTAGCCGGCGAGGTCTCCCTCGCCCCAGTTCGCGGTGATCGCGGGCAGACCCTTGAGGATCAGGAAGATCGCGACTCCGGCGAGGATGATCATGATCGACACGGCGGCGGTGGTCGACAGGCCGAGGAAGACGGAGTCTCCGGCGCGGCGCTTGCCGACGATGTTCGACGCCGGCTTCTGCGCGGGGGCGGTGGCGACGTCAGTCACGTCGAACCCCCAGGTCGGGCAGGGTCATGTGTTCTCCTCGGTTCGGGAAGATCGCAGAGGGCGGCTGTTCGGGGATCCGGCCCAGCAGAATCGTCGATCGCTCGGACCGACGACTCTGCTCAGCCCGGCCCGGCCTGCACGCTCGGATGAGCGCCGGCCGGACCAGGGCCGAGGTGTTACTTGATGGCCTTCAGCGTCGCCGCGGCGTCGGCGAGAACCGACTCGGGGAGGGGAGCGGAGCCGGCGTTCTTCTCGGCGACCGACTGGCCGAGCGAGCTGGTGACGAAGCCGAGGTACGACTTGACGAGGTCAGCCTGCTTGGCGTCCTTGAACGTGGAGCAGACGACCGCGTACGAGACCAGCGGGATCGGGTAGGAGTCGGCGGTGAGCTTGGAGTAGTCGAACTTCTTCGACAGGTCGCCGGTGACACCGTTCGGGTTCGCGACCGCGGCGGCCTCGAACGTCTTCGACACGGCCTCGCCGCTGAACGCGACGGCCTTGCCGTTCGTGACGATGGCAGCCGAGTTCAGCGTGCCGATGGCGGAGTGGTCGGCGTAGCCGATGGTGCCCGAGCCGGCCTTGACGGCCTCGACGACGCCCGAGCCGCCCTTCTGCTTGGAGACGTTGCCCTCGATCGGCCAGTCCTTGCCCGCGGGCGAGGTCCAGACGGCGGACTGCGTCGCGGCCAGGTAGTTGGTGAAGTTCTGGGTCGTGCCCGAGCCGTCCGAACGGGCGACCGTGGTGATCGCGCCGGCGGCGAGAGCCGTGCCGTTGTCCTTCGTGATGGCCGGGTCGGACCAGTCGGTGATCTGCAGGGCGAAGATCTTCGCGATCGTCTCGCCGCTCAGCTGCAGCTTCGTGACGCCCGGGATGTTGAAGATGATGGCGACACCGTCGAGGTAGATCGGGATGTTCACGCCACCGGCGGTGCAGATGCTCTTGGACTGAGCGGTCTGGTCGGCGTTCAGCGGCGAGTCGGAACCCGCGAAGTCGTACGCGCCGGAGAGGAAGTTGGTGACGCCGCCGCCGGAGCCCTGCGACTTGTCGTAGTTGATGGTGACGTTCTTCGCGGTGGCGTTGTACGCCGTCGTCCACGCCTGCTGGGCGTTGGACTGGGCGCTCGAGCCACCTGCCGTGATCGTGCCGGACAGGCTGGGGTCGATCGTGAACGCGACGTCGGACGCCGTCGGGGACGCGCTCTCCGACGGCGTGGCGCCGCCCGACGAGGAGCAGCCGGCGAGGGTGAGCGCCGCGACGGCGGCGACAGCGCCCAGCTGGGCGATGCGGGTGAGCTTCACTGTGAATCCTTCACGTGTCAGGGAAATGCGGCCCGGTGCAGGGCACGTCCGAGACGGTAGACACCCTCTCTTACGAGACTGGGCTGCGGCGGTGAACGGAAGGTGAACGGCGTTCGCGTGATCACGGCGTGCCGTGAGCGAGAAAGCTCGGGGAACCGCCGTTCCCGGAGCGTTCACGTGGGCTGACTATCCTGAGGCCCATGGCGAAGACGAAGAAGGCCGAGCGCGCTGCGCTCGACGCGATCGGCGCGGCGTCCGCAGCGGTGACGCGGGCCGAGAAGACGGCGAAGAGGCTGCCGAAGAAGCAGGCGCGGCTGCTCGACGACGTGATCGACGATGCGCGCGAGGCCGCCGACGTGACCAAGAAGAAGCTGCGGCGCAAGCCCGACAAAGTCGCCCACGACGCCGAGCGCGCCGCGCGCCGGCTCGAGCGCGCCGTGGCGAAGGCCGTCGCCGCCGCCGAGCGCAAGGCCCGCCTGCGCGCCGAGGCGCACAGTGCGGCCGTCGCGGCCGCCGAGGCCGAGCGCGTCGCCGCACAGCGTGCCGCCGAGGCGAAGGCGGCACGAAAGGCCGCCCGTCGCTCGGAAAAGGTCGCTGCACGGGCGGAACTGGATGCCGCCGCGGCCGACGACGCCTTGGCCGTAGCACTGTCGGCTCCGGCGCCCGAACCCGAGTCGGCGTCCGCCCCGCTGATGCTCGTCGACGACGAGGACTCGCCCGCGGCCGGAGACCTCGAGCGCCTCACGGTGGCCCAGCTGCGCTCCCGTGCTCGCGCACTCGGTCACAGCGGCTACTCGCGCCTCACGAAGGCCGCGCTCATCGGTCTGCTCTCCTGACGTGGCGACGACGACACAGCGCGTGCTCGATCGCGAGGCTGATGCACCCGATGCCCGCACGCTCATCGACATCCTGCGCGAGACCACTGCGCGTCACCCCGAAGCATCCGCGATCGACGACGGCTCCGGGGCGCTCAGCTACCGAGAGCTGATGGCGCGCGTGGGCGCGACGGCGGCCCGGCTCCACGCGGCCGGGGTGCGGCGCGGCGACCGGGTGGGCGTGCGCATGCCGTCCGGGTCCAAGGAGCTGTACGTCGGCATCCTGGGCATCATCGCGGCCGGCGCGGCCTACGTACCCGTCGATGCGGATGACCCGGACGAGCGTGCGCGCCTCGTGTTCGGCGAGGCGCGCGTGCGCGGCATCGTGACTGGGACGGGTGAGTACACCCCGGCGGCCGAGGCGCCCGACGACGAGATCGGGGGAGATGACCCGGTGGGTCTGTTCGCCGGGGACGCCCCGCACCCGTCGACGCACGCGATCGTCGCCGTCCCGCCGCCCACGGTGGACGACGACGCGTGGATCATCTTCACCTCGGGGTCGACGGGCCTGCCCAAGGGCGTCGCCGTCAGCCACCGCTCGGCGGCCGCGTTCGTCGATGCCGAGGCGCGCCTGTTCCTGCAGGACGGGCCGCTCGGCCCGTCCGACCGGGTGCTCGCGGGGCTGTCGGTCGCCTTCGACGCCTCGTGCGAGGAGATGTGGCTCGCGTGGCGACATGGCGCGTGCCTCGTTCCCGCACCCCGTGCGCTCGTGCGCTCCGGCGAAGACCTGGGTCCGTGGCTGCTGCGGCAGGGCATCACGGTCGTCTCGACGGTTCCGACCCTCGCGGCGATGTGGGCGACGTCGGCGATCGAGAACGTGCGGCTGCTCATCTTCGGCGGCGAGGCCTGCCCGCCCGAGCTCGCCGCGCGACTCGCCGCAGAGGGGCGCGAGGTGTGGAACACCTACGGGCCGACGGAGGCGACGGTCGTCGCCTGCGCCGCCCCGCTCGGAGGCGACGGTCCGGTGCGCATCGGCTTGCCGTTGGATGGCTGGGCGCTCGCTGTCGTGGATGCCGAGGGGCAGCCCGTCGCGGACGGCGGCATCGGCGAGCTGATCATCGGCGGCGTCGGGCTCGCGCGCTACCTCGACCCCGCGAAGGACGCGGAGAAGTACGCGCCCATGCCGACGCTCGGGTGGGAGCGCGCCTACCGATCGGGTGACCTCGTGCGCTTCGACCCGGAGGGGCTGATCTTCCAGGGTCGCGCCGACGACCAGGTGAAGGTCGGCGGACGCCGCATCGAGCTCGGCGAGGTCGAGAACGCCCTGCAGGATCTTCCCGGGGTGACCGGTGCGGCCGCCGCGGTGCGCACGACCGAGGCGGGCGTGCCCGTCCTCGTCGGGTATCTGGCCGCGCCGGCCGACTTCGACCGGTTGGCCGCGCGCGCCGCGCTCGCCGAGCGTCTTCCCGCTCCGATGGTGCCCTTGCTCGCCGTCGTCGACGACCTTCCCGTGCGCACCTCGGGCAAGGTCGACCGCGCCGCACTCCCGTGGCCGTTGCCGAACGTCGAACTGCCGGTGTCGGACATGTCGCCGGGAGAGGCCTGGCTCGCGGCGCAGTGGCAGGCGGTGCTCGGGATGCCGGTCACCGACCGCAAGGCCGACTTCTTCGACCTCGGTGGCGGCTCCCTCGCGGCCGCCCAGCTGGTGTCGCGCATCCGCGCTCGCGTGCCGGAGTTCTCCGTCGCCGACATCTACGACGTGCCGCGGCTGAGCGCGATGGCCAAGGCGCTCGGATCCGCTCTGCAGGACGAGGACATCACGTTCCACCGCCCTGAGCCCACACCGCGCCGGATGCAGTGGCTGCAGTCCCTGCTGGGGGTGCCCCTGTTCATCATCAGCGGACTGCGCTGGATGCTCTATCTGCTGACCGCATCGGCGATCCTGCAGCTGTTCCCCGGGTTCGAGGTGCTGCCCGACGCCCCGCTGTGGCTGCTGGTGGTGGGGCTGCTCGTGTTCGCCACGCCGTTCGGTCGGATGGGGCTGGCCGTCGTCGCGGCCCGCGTGCTCCTCGCGGGGCTGCGGCCCGGCGACTATCCTCGCGGCGGGGGTGTGCACGTGCGACTGTGGCTCGCCGCGCAGATCGCCGATCAGGTCGATGCCGTCGGTCTCTCCGGGGCGCCATGGATCAGCTACTACGCGCGTGCGCTGGGCGCGCGCATCGGCGCGGGCGTCGACCTGCATGCCCTTCCGCCCATCACGGGAATGCTCGAGATCGGAGATGGGGCGGCGGTCGAGCCCGAGGTCGACCTGTCGGGGTACTGGATCGACGGTGACGTCGTGCGCATCGGCGGCATCCGGATCGGCGCCGAGGCGACCGTCGGTTCACGCAGCACACTGGCCCCCGGCACGCGCATCGGCCGACGTGCCGAGATCGCCCCCGGCTCGGCGGTGTTCGGCCGCGTCCGCGCCGACCAAGTGTGGGCGGGATCGCCGGCGGAGCGGATCGGCGGCGCGGGTTCGCCCTCGCCTGCCGGTGCCGCACCCTGGCCGACCGAGCGGGCGCCCGCCCCGACGCGGTGGCTGTGGGCGTACGCCGCCTCGGCGGTGGCTCTGGCGCTCCTCCCGCTCGCCGCCTTCGCCATCGGGGGACTCGTCGTCGCACAGGGGATCGCCGGCGCCGATTCCCTCGGACACGCCTTCCTCGGCGCCCTCGTGTGGCTCGTGCCGGGCGTCGTCGCCGCCGGTCTGGTCTTCGCGGTGGCGGTCGTCGGCGCCGTGCGCCTGCTGTCGATCGGTCTGACCGAGGGCATCCATCCCGTTCGCAGTCGCGTCGGCTGGCAGGCGTGGACGACCGAGAGGCTCCTCGACTCGGCACGCACGATCCTGTTCCCGCTGTACTCGAGCCTGTTCACTCCGGTGTGGCTGCGGATGCTGGGTGCCCGCGTCGGCCACGACGTCGAGGCCTCGACGGTGCTGCTCATCCCCTCGATGACACGCATCGAAGACGGTGCCTTCCTCGCCGACGACACCATGGTCGCCTCGTACGAGCTGCGCGGCGGATGGATGCGCCTGGGCCGCGTGCAGATCGGCAAGCGCGCCTTCCTCGGCAACTCCGGAATGGCCGCCCCCGGCCACCGCGTACCGCGCGACGGCCTGGTCGCGGTGCTCTCCGCGGCCCCGGCCAAAGCGAAGGCCGGGTCGTCGTGGCTCGGCTCGCCGGCCGTCCGCCTGCGCCGTCATTCGGCCGAGGGCGACGAGACGCGCACCTATCAGCCGCGGGCCCGACTGCGCGTCGCGCGGACACTGTGGGAGCTGTGCCGCTTCATCCCCGTCGTGGTCACGTGCGCGCTGGGCGTCACCGTGCTGTTCGTGCTCGCCTGGATGATCGAGGCGGGAGGCCTCGTCATCGCGATCCTTCTCTCCGGCATCGTGCTGCTGCTGGCCGGCGCGGTCGCGGCGGGCATCTCGACGGCGGCGAAGTGGATCATCGTGGGCCCCATCCGCGCGGGCGAGCAGCCCCTGTGGTCGAGCTTCGTCTGGCGCACCGAGGTGTCCGATACGTTCACCGAGATGGTCGCCGCCCCGTGGTTCGCCCGGTCCGCCGCGGGCACGCCCGCCCTCGCGGTGTGGCTGCGCTCGCTCGGCTCGACGATCGGCCGCGGCGTGTGGTGCGACAGCTATTGGCTGCCCGAGCCCGACCTCGTGACCCTCGGTGACGGCGCGACCGTGAACCGCGGCTGCGTTGTGCAGACCCACCTGTTCCATGATCGAATCATGAGTATGGACACCGTCGAACTCGAAGCCGGGGCAACCCTCGGCCCGCACAGTGTCATCCTCCCGGCGGCCTCGATCGGCGCCCACGCGACGGTGGGGCCCGCCTCACTCGTCATGCGCGGCGAGTCGGTTCCGGTCGGCTCGCGGTGGAGCGGCAACCCCATCGGCCCCTGGCGTGCGGTGAAGGTGCGCGCCTACCAGTCGACATCGTGAGCGTGCACGACCCGTACGCCCCCGAGAGCGGAGACCCGAGCTACGACGTCGAGTCCTACGACCTGACGCTCGACTATCGCGTGCGCACGAACAGGCTGGAGGGCGTCGCCGTCCTCAACGTCGTGGCGGCGGTCGCCGTCTCAGCGGTGAGCGTCGATCTCGTGGGTCTGCGCACGACGCGTGTGCGGGTGGACGGCGATCGGCGCACCTCGTACACGCAGGGACCGCGGAAGCTCCGTGTGAAGCTCCCGCACCGCATGGCGCCCGGCGAGCGGTTCTCGATCGAGATCGTCTACGCCGGAGCGCCCGCGCCGCGGCGCTCGCGCTGGGGCACGATCGGCTGGGAGGAGTTGGACGACGGTGCGCTCGTCGCCTCGCAGCCCACCGGTGCGCCCACCTGGTTCCCCTGCAACGATCGCCCCGACGATCGGGCACGGATGCGGATCTCCCTCACGACCGACGCCGGCTACCTCCCGGTGCCGACGGGGCGCACGCGCAGCGTCTCGTCCGCCGGGGGGCGCGTCACCGCCGTCTCCGAGTCGACGGTCCCCGTCGCGACGTACCTCGCGGCGGCGCATGTCGGTCGCTACGAGTCGCGCACCCTCACCGGCGACGCACGCGTGCGCGTGGTGTCACCGCCGGCGCTCCGCGCCTCGGTCGACCGCGCGTTCGCCGACGTCCCGGCGATGCTGGCGCTGTTCGACGAGTCCTTCGGGTCGTATCCTCAGGAGGACTGCACGCTCGTCGTCACGCCGGACGAGCTCGAGATCCCGCTCGAGGCGCAGGGGCTCGCCGTGTTCGGCGTGAATCATCTCGTGCCCTCCGAGCAGCGGCTCATCGCCCATGAAATCGCCCATCAGTGGTTCGGCAACAGCGTCGGCATCGGCCGGTGGAGCGACATCTGGCTCAACGAGGGGTTCGCGTGCTTTGCGGAGTGGATGTGGTCGGAGCGGGCCGGACGGGCATCGCTCGCTCAGAAAGCCGCCAAGCACCATGCGCGACTGAGCGCTCTGGCGCAGGACCTCGTGCTCGCCGACCCGGGGCCTGACCTGATGTTCGACGATCGCGTCTACAAGCGGGGTGCGCTCACGCTGTACGCGCTGCGGTGCGCTCTGGGCGAGTCGGTATTCGGCGCCCTGATCCTCGACTGGGCGACGAGCCATCGACACGGTCTGGCAGGGACGGCCGAGTTCCGTGCCTGCGTCGAACAGCATGCGGCAGACGCGGCCGGTGAGGTCGGGTCGATCCTCACGGCATGGCTCGATGAGCCGGCGCTACCGCCGCTGCCGGTGCCAGAGCGACGCTGAGGAGCACCCCCGGGGGAGAGACGGCCGGTTCCCAGCCGGTGACGGCGACGGGGATGCCGGGGAGCAGCGCCGTCCATCCCTCGGATGTCTCGGTGACCGAGATCTCGTCGACGTCGAGCCGTAGACCGCGTCCGACGGCCTTGGCGGCGGCCTCGGCGCGCACCCACCGCAGCAGTCCGCCAGGGACGCCACCCGCGGCATCCCGCACGGTGTCGACGAGCGGCTCCGCGTCGATGGCGAACCCCGTCGGCGCCTCGGAGTCGCCCCCGACCCGCGGGTGCACCGCGGCGACCGCGACGGCGCCCGCATACGTCACCGACGCCGACCACGGCGCGCCGGCGACCTGGATCGGACCGTGCGGGCCGCCGCACCGCGGGCAGGGATTCGACAGCGTCGCGTCCGGGTAGCCTTCCGCGGTGAGCATAGTGCGAAGCATCCGCCAGGCCACGGCGCGCCGCCCGTGCCGGTCGAGCGGAGCGGTGCTCCACGCGATCCGGGTCGCTGCCACGCTCAGAGTCGCGGTTCGTGCGTCTCGATGCAGACGATGCCCGACCCGGGGTGCTCCCGCGAGAGGTGCACGACCGAGAACGCGCCGGGATCGAGAGACGAGGCGCTGCCCAGGTACGAGCCGCGCAGCGTTCCGGTGGCCAGCGCGAGCTCGGCGAGGATGCCGGGAAGCACGGGTCCGTGGCTGCACAGCACGGCGGGCTTGCGCGACCGCACGCGTTTGCCGATGACGGCGCGGACGTCCGAGGTGCCCTCTTCCCAGGCATCCTGCCCGATGAGGGGCGTGCGGTCGATCGAGCGGCCCAGCGCCTCGGCGAGCGGGGTCACCGTCGCAACGCAACGCACCGCGTCGCTGGAGATCACCCGGCGCACGCCGAACGATCGCAGGGGACCGACGAGATCCTTCGCCTGCCGGGTTCCCCGCGGTGCGAGCGGACGTGCGGCATCCGCACCTTTCCACTCTTCGCGCGGGGTCGCCTTCGCATGGCGGAGCACGACGATCGGGAAGGTCGAGAGGATGCCGTCGTCGACGTAGCGCAGGAACTGCTCGAGGATCTCGACGTCGACGGGGTAGGACAGACGCGCGAGGGCCTTGCGGGGCGAGATCCACTCGACCGCGGCGACCTCCTTGTTCGGCACGAACGACGACTCTCGGATCGCGTCGTCGGTCGCCTCCGCCGCCCAATAGTGCACGACCTTTTGACGCCCGCGAGGCAGATGGTAGCGCGAGACGCCGACGGGGATGCCCAGCGACACCCGGATGCCGGTCTCTTCGAAGATCTCGCGCACCGCCGTCATCGGAAGCGTCTCACCCGGATCCACCTTGCCCTTGGGCAGGGTCACGTCGTCATATGCGGTCCGATGGATGACGAGAATCCGCAGTTTTTCCTCGACCATGCGCCAGACGACACCGCCGGCGGCGTAGACGGCCGTCTCCGTCATCGCACCGCCCGACCGCGGCGGCGCTTCTGCACCTGCGCCATCGTGCGGTCCTGCAGATCGATGAGCGGCTTGCCGTCGGCATCCGCGCTGTGCCGCAGCCATTCGCCGTTCGGCTCGAGGTGCCACGAGCTGGTCTCGTCGCCCATCGCGAGGTCGAACAGGTCGATGAGCTCCTTGACGTGGGCGGGCGCGACGACGCGCACGAGCGCCTCGACGCGGCGGTCGAGGTTGCGGTGCATCATGTCGGCGCTGCCGATGTACACCTGGGGGTCGCCGTCGTTCAGGAACGCGAAGATCCGCGAGTGCTCGAGGTAGCGCCCGAGGATCGAGCGCACCGTGATGTTCTCGCTGACGCCCTCGATGCCGACCTTGAGCGAGCAGATGCCGCGTACCCACACATCCACGCGCACACCCGCCTGGCTCGCGCGGTACAGCGCGTCGATGATCTGTTCGTCGACCATCGAGTTGACCTTGATGCGGATGTGCGCCGGCTTGCCCTCGAGCGCGTGGCGGCGCTCGGTCTCGATGTGGCGCAGCAGTCCCTTGCGCAGGTGCAGGGGCGCGACGAGCAGGCGCTTGAACTTCTTCTCGATGGCGTAGCCGCTGAGCTCGTTGAACAGACGTGTGAGGTCGCGCCCGACCTGCTCGTCGCAGGTGAAGAGGCCGAAGTCCTCGTAGAGACGGCTGGTCTTGGGGTTGTAGTTGCCCGTGCCGATGTGGCTGTAGCTGCGCAGCGCGCCGTCCTCTTCACGGATCACGTGCAGCAGCTTGCAGTGCGTCTTCAGTCCCACGAGACCGTAGACGACGTGCACGCCGGCCTTCTCGAGCTTGCGCGCCCAGACGATGTTCGCGGCCTCGTCGAATCGGGCCTTCACCTCGACGAGGGCGAGCACCTGCTTGCCGCGCTCGGCGGCGTCGATGAGCGCCTGCACGATCGGGCTGTCGCCCGAGGTGCGGTACAGGGTCTGCTTGATCGCGAGCACGTGCGGGTCGCGGGCCGCCTGCTCGAGGAAGGCGACGACGCTCGTCGTGAACGACTCGTAGGGGTGATGGACGAGGACGTCGTTCTTACGGATCGCGGCGAACAGGTCGGCGCGGCCGTTCTGCTCGGCGGGCTGGAACGCCGTCGCCGTCACCGGGACGTGCGGCGGGTAGTGCAGCTCCGGGCGATCGATCTTCGCGAGGTCGAACAGCCCGCGCAGATCGAGGGCGCCGGGCAGGCGGTACACCTCTTGGTCGGTGACCTCGAGCTCCTGGATCAGCAGGTCGAGGGTGACGTCGTCCATCTCATCGGTGACCTCGAGGCGGATCGGAGGGCCGAAGCGTCGGCGCAGGAGCTCGGCCTCGAGAGCCTGGATGAGGTTCTCGGTCTCATCCTCCTCGATGACCACGTCCTCATTGCGGGTGAGGCGGAAGGTGTGATGCTCGAGGATCTCCATGCCGGGGAACAGGTCGCCGAGGTGATGGGCGATCAGCTGCTCCAGCGGCAGGTAGCGGACGCGCCCGCCCTCGGCGCCGCGCACGGGGACGAAGCGGGGGAGCATCGGCGGCACCTTCAGGCGCGCGAACTCCTGACGACCCGTCTTGGCATTGCGGATGCGGATCGCGAGGTTGAGGGAGAGCCCCGAGATGTACGGGAACGGGTGGGCCGGGTCGACCGCGAGCGGCATGAGTACCGGAAAGACCTGCGTCTGGAAGTACTCGTAGAGCGTGCCGCGCTCGTCATCGGACAGGTCGTCCCACGTGACGACCTCGATGCCCGCCTCGGCGAGTGCCGGCTGCACCTGGTCGATCCAGGTGAGGGCGTGGCGGAGCTGCAGCGCATGCGCGCTCTCGGAGATGTCGGCGAGGACGTCCTGAGGCGCTCGTCCGACATTGGTCGGAACGGCGAGCCCCGTCATGATGCGCCGTTTCAGGCCGGCGACGCGGACCATGAAGAACTCGTCGAGGTTGCTGGCGAAGATGGCGAGGAAGTTCGCCCGCTCCAGAACCGGAAGGCGGGGGTCCTCCGCGAGCTCCAGCACCCGTCGGTTGAAGGCGAGCCAGCTGAGCTCGCGGTCCATGTAGCGATGGTCGGGCAGCTGCGGGTCGTCGATCTCGACGGTGTCGTCGAAATCGTCGTCGTCCGCGTCGCCCAGCCCCGAGTCCAGAACGTCGGTGTCGATCATTCCCTCATCATTGCAGGGACAGGTGACCGGAACGTTAACCGACGACGGCGTCAGGCGCCGGAGCGCTCGCGCGGAGCGGGCATCTGGTCGTCTTCGTACACGTTGAAGCGGTAGCCGACGTTGCGTACGGTGCCGATGAGCTGCTCGAGATCGCCGAGCTTTGCGCGCAGACGCCGCACGTGTACATCGACCGTGCGGGTGCCGCCGAAGTAGTCGTAGCCCCAGACCTCGCTCAGCAGCTGCTCGCGGGTGAAGACGCGTGAGGGGTGCGTCGCGAAGAAATGCAGGAGCTGGAACTCCTTGTACGTGAGATCCAGAGGCTTGCCGTGCACCTTCGCCGAATATGACGACTCGTCGATCGAGATGCCCGAGGTCTGGATGCGGCTCGAGACCTGTTCCGTGCTCTGACGCCCCATCGCCAGCCGGATGCGCGCGTCGACCTCGGCAGGGCCGGCGCCGACGAGGATCACGTCGTCCACACCCCAGTCGGTGGACACGGCGGTGAGGCCGCCTTCGGTCACGACGAGCAGAAGAGGAGCGTCGAGCCCGGTCGTGTTGAGGATCTTGCACAGCGACTTCGCGCCGACCAGGTCGCCGCGCGCGTCGACGAAAATGACGTCGGCGCTGGGCGCGTTCACGAGCTGTGCCGGCTCGGCGGGGATCTGTCGCACCCGGTGACTGAGCAGTTCGAGCGCGGGCAGGACGGAACCTCCGCCGGAGGCGGAACTCAAAACGAGCAGCTGAGCCATGCGGTCCCTTCCGGTCCGACGGGCGGACCGTGCCCCCATCTTAGGACCTCGCCGGAGCGTGCACCGGCAGTGCGTGCGCGCACGGCGCCGGTCGGTCATGATGGAGATATGACGATTCCCGGACTCGCGCCGCGCGGCGGCCTCGGCGGCATCGTCGCGGTCTGGGCCGCCGGAGGCGTCATCGCAGTGGCGATCGGTCTCGCGGCCCCGACGGACTGGCGCGCCGCCTGGATGGCGGTCGGCTTGGCCGCCTGCATCCTGCTGGCATTCGTCGTACAGCTGGTGTCGGGGCACGCCGACGGGTTCATCCGTCGCGTCGCCGCCAGCAGCCTCGGTGCCATGGTCGTCATGGGGCTCATCGGGCTGGGCCTGGGCCTGGCGACCCTGTTCGGCAACTGACGGCTCCATCGCGACCCGGCGGGGGAGCGGTAGAGTGGTCGCATGGACCTCGTCGCGCTGGAACTCTTCTTCGTCGGCTTGCTCGCACTCGCCTCCGTCGCGATCGTCTTCGTGTCGGGCGTCGTGATCAAGAACCTGTACCGCGGCCAGCGCTGAGCGCCGTGTTCGATCTTCCCACCGACCTTCCGGCGGACATCGTCCCGCTGTCCTGGTTGCTCGGTGTCTGGGAGGGCACCGGCGTGATCGACTACGAGGTCGACGGCGCACGCTTCGACGGCGAGTTCGCCCATCGGGTGAGCTTCAGCCACGACGGCGGCGACTACGTCAACTACGCAGCCAGCGCTTGGCTGCTCGGCGAGGGCGAGGAGCGGACGCCGCTCGTCGCCGAGACGGGGTACTGGCGTCTGGCCCGTCCCGCGGGCGATCAGGATGCCGGCCCCGCACTGCTTCCGGCGGCCGAGCGTCGTGACCGGCCCCGCACGGCGGACGACGTCGAGCTCCTCCGCAACGCCGAGGGGGGATTCGACCTCGAGGTCGCCATCGTCCATTCCGACGGCATCAGCGAGCTGTATCTCGGGCAGGTCCGCGGTCCCCGGATCGACCTGGCATCCGACGCGATCGTCCGCCCCGCCGGGGCCAAGCCCTACGCCTCGGCCACCCGGATGTACGGGTACGTCGACGGGCACCTGCTGTGGGCGTGGGACGTCGCGGCGCTCGGTGCCGCTCTGGCCTCGCACGCGTCGGCGCGCCTCGCCCGAGTCGAGTGAGCGCAGTCGTGCCGGATGCCCCTTCCGATCCCTTCGAGGGCGTGCCGGGCGCCGTCGTAGACGACGACGGCCTCGCGCATGTCGGCGCACCCTCGCGGGAACAGCGCGACCTCGCGCACGGACGCGCCCTCGCGCCGCTCGCCGCGCGCGCGGTCCTCACCGTCTCGGGCCCCGATCGCCTGACCTGGCTCGATTCGGTCACCTCGCAGGCGTTGGCCGCGCGGCAGCCGGGTGAGAGCACCGAACTGCTCGTGCTCGATCCTCAGGGCCACGTCGAGCATGCCGCCGCCGTCGTCGACGACGGCGAGCGCACGTGGCTGATCGTGGACCGCGCACGCGCCGCCGCGCTTCTGACCTGGTTGCAGCGGATGCGCTTCCGTCTGCGCGTCGACCCGCAGGATGCCTCCTCCGGCCACCGCGTCGTCGCGGGGACGGCCGAGGCCGTTGCGGCACTTCGCGCCGTCGCCGTCTGGCACGATCCGTGGCCGCGGGTCGCCGACGGCGGCTGGGGCTACGCGATGGCCGATCCGCACCCCGGCAGCGCACGCGACTGGGCCGAAGCGATCGTCGACGTCGACGAGTACGAGCGCATCGCGGCGGAGGCCGCCGCCGGAGCGCAGCAGGTTGCCGGCCACCTGGCCGTCGACGCGTTGCGTGTGGCCGCATGGCGTCCGCGCGCGGATCGCGAAGCCGATGAGCGCACGCTGCCGCACGAGGTCGACTGGCTGCGCACCGCCGTGCACCTCGACAAGGGGTGCTACCGCGGCCAGGAGACCGTCGCGAAAGTGCACAACCTCGGGCATCCGCCGCGGCGCCTCGTGATGCTGCAGCTCGACGGCAGCGAGGCGGTGCTTCCGGAGCGGGGCGCCGAGGTCCTGCTCGAAGGCGAGCCGGTCGGCGTCGTGACATCCGTCGCCCGCCATCACGAGGAGGGGCCGATCGCGCTGGCTCTGGTGCGCCGGGCGACTGCGGAGGACGCGCCGCTCACCGTCCGCACGGCCGACGGTGAGATCGCCGCCGCCGCGGAGACGATCGTTCCCCCGGATGCCGGGCGCACCGCCGCCGTGCCACGTCTGCCGCGACTGTCCCGCCGACGCTGAGGCGAGCCCGCCGATGAGTTCTCCCGAGCCGACGACCCAGACGGTCTCGGTGCCGACGACGTGGCGGAGGAGGCTGTCGCCGCGACCGGGGCTGGAACGGGCACGCTCGTCGTCGCTCGCGATCGTGCAGATCGTCATCGCGGCGACCGCGGCCTTCGCGTTCGCGCACCACGTCCTCGGCCATGCCGCGCCGCTGCTGGCGGTGACGGTGACGATCTCGAGCCTGGGACTGGTGCGCGACGCCCGCCCGCTGCGGGTGCTCGAGACGGTTATCGGGATGATCGTGGGAATTCTCGTGGCCGAACTCATCGTGCTCGCCGCCGGCACCGGGTGGTGGCAGCTCGCCCTCACCCTCGCCGCGACCATGCTCGTCGCGCGTGTCCTGTCGGCCCAGCCCGGGTTCGCGATCACCGCCGCGATCCAGTCCGCGATCGTCGTGGTGCTTCCGGCCAACGTGCCGTTCCTCAGACTGATCGACGGCGTCGTGGGGGGAGTGGCGGCGCTGCTCGTGACGGCCCTCGTGCCGCGGAGCCCGCTGCGCGCCGTCACGAGAGAGGCGGCCGAGGCGTTCGCCGCGTTCGATGCCGCCCTGACGACGCTGGTGCAGGCGTTGCGCCGCGGCGACCGGGTGCGCGCCGAGCGCGGACTGCGACGGGCGCGGTCGCTGCAGCGCCCGGTCGAGGCCTGGCGCCAGGGCATCGACTCGGGGGCGGAGATCGCTCGCATCTCGCCTCTGCTGCGACGGCAGCGCGCCGAGTTCGAACGACAGCGCCGGATCTGCGTCCAGCTCGACCTCGCCAGTCGGAACCTCCGCGTCATCGCCCGGAGGGTGGTCTACGTGTGCGACGACGGGGCGCCCCGCCCCATCGCCGCGGGACTTCTCGCCGAGCTCGGCGCGGGCGCCCGGCTCGTCGCGGAGGCACTCACGGACATCTCCTACGAGCCCGCCGCCCGCGAGGCGGTGCGCGTCGTCGGCGCACGTCTCGACCCGTCCGCGCTCGCCGCGGACAGCTCGATCGTCGATCAGACGCTGATCGGGGCGCTGCGTCCGCTCGCGGTCGATCTCATGGTCGCAGCGGGCATGCCGGGCCCGGACGCGAGCGCCGCCCTTCCGCGCGTGTGACGGAGGTCAGTCGTCCGCGCGCGGCGCGACGAGCGACCACGGCACGGTCACCTCGCCCAGGCGCCATCGCGAGCGCCCGCGCACCGGCCATCCCGCCTCGTCCAGCGCCTGCACGGCGGTGCGCCAGCGATGCGTCGCGCCGAACGGTGCGGCAGCGGCAGCGCGCACCCACTCCGCGTCGAGCGCCGAGAGGAACGCGTGCACGCCCTCGCCGGCGACGTTCCGATGGATCAGCGCCTTCGGAAGCCGCTCCGCCGCGATCGCCGGACTCTGCAGGTCGGCGAGACGCAGCGACACCGTCAGGGTGCGCGGGCGGGCATCCGCGCCCACCTCGATCCACGTGCACACCCGCCCGAGCTCGTCGCACGTGCCCTCGACGAGGATGCCGCCCGGCTGCAGTCGCCCGCACATGCGCGACCACGCCGCCGGCACGTCGGCCTCGTTGTACTGTCGCAGCACGTTGAACGCACGGATGACGGCGGCGCGGCGCTCCGCCGACGGGAGGGGAACCTCGAACCCGCCGCGGGCGAACCCGACGCGCGCGTCGGGGGCGAAGGGGGTGCGTCCGCTGCGCACCTCGGCGAGTTGCTCCTGGGCGTGGGCGACGCGCGCCGGGTCGATCTCGAGCCCGAGTACCTCGACGTCGGGGCGCACGGCGCGCAGCCTCGCCTCGAGCTCGAATGCGGTGACGCCGCTCGCGCCGTATCCCAGGTCGACGACGAGGGGGTCGGATGCCCGACGCAGCACGGGATGACGGGCGAGCCACCGGTCGACGCGGCGCAGGCGGTTCGTGTTCGTCGTGCCGCGCGTGATCTGGCCGACCGCGCCGCGGAGCACCCGGGGTGAACCGCCGCGGGAGCCCCCGTGAACGGCAGGTTTCTCCGGCGGCATCCCTCCATGATGCCAGGGCCGCCTTCGATAGGATTGCGGCATGACCGCGCCCTACACGCTGATCCTCCTCCGCCACGGGCAGAGCGAGTGGAACAAGACCAACCAGTTCACCGGATGGGTGGATGTCCGCCTCACCGAACAGGGCCGTGGCGAAGCCGCGCGCGGCGGTGAGCTGCTGAAGGAGTCCGGCATCCTGCCCGACGTCCTGCACACCTCCGTGCTCAGCCGTGCGATCCAGACGGCGAACATCGCCCTGGACGCCGCTGACCGGCTGTGGATCCCGGTGAAGCGCTCGTGGCGCCTCAACGAGCGCCACTACGGTGCGCTGCAGGGCAAGGACAAGGCGCAGACGCTCGAAGAGTTCGGCAACGAGCAGTTCATGCTGTGGCGCCGTTCCTTCGATGTGCCGCCGCCGCCGCTGGCCGACGACGACGAGTACAGCCAGGTGGACGACCCGCGCTACGTGGGCATCGACGGTGAGGTGCCCCGCACCGAGTCGCTGAAGATCGTCATCGACCGGATGCTGCCCTATTGGGAGTCGGCGATCAAGCCCGACCTCGCCGCCGGCAAGACCGTCCTCGTGACGGCGCACGGCAACTCGCTGCGCGGTCTCGTGAAGCACCTCGACAAGATCAGCGACGCCGACATCGCCGAGCTGAACATTCCGACCGGCATCCCGCTCGTCTATCGTCTCGACGAGAACTTCGAGCCGATCGGCACGGGCGAGTACCTCGACCCCGAGGCCGCCGCCGCCGGTGCCGCCGCAGTCGCGAACCAGGGCAAGAAGTAACACCCGCCGCGCAGGCGACGCGAGAGGGGGATGCCGACCGGCATCCCCCTCTCGTCGTCTCGTCGTCGATTACTCGGCGGCGCGCTCCGCGAGCTGCTCGGCGATCTGCTCGGCGGCGATGACGGCGATCGTGTCAGTGTCCGGCTTCCAGTCGCCCGTCGCGAGGTAGGCCATCTTCTTGGCCACCGAGAGGGCGTGGTCGGCGAAGCGCTCGAGGTAGCGGCTGGCCAGGGTCGCATCGACGGTGGCGCCGGCCTCTCCCTGCCAGTTCTCGCCGAGAACCTTCTCGAACACGGAGAGGTGGAGATCGTCGATGCGGTCATCCAGTGCACGCAGGGTCTCGACGAGGGCGAGGTCGCCGTCGCGCAGGATGGCGGTGAGGGTGCGGGCGACCTCGACGTCGAGCTCGCCCATCTTCGTGAAGGTGCTCTTCAGGCCCTTCGGGATGGCGCGCTCGGGAAAACGCATGCGCGTGAGCTGCGCGATGTGCTCGGCGATGTCGCCCATACGCTCGAGAGATGCGCTCACACGCAGGGCGGCGACGACGATGCGGAGGTCGCGAGCCACGGGCTGCTGGCGGGCGAGGATCTCGATGGCCAGCTCGTCGAGGGCCGTCGCGCTGTCGTCGATGACGGAGTCGGCCTCGATGACCTCTTCGGCGAGCGTCACGTCGCTCGTCCCGAAAGCACGGGTCGCCTTTTCGATCGCGACTGTGACGAGTTCACTGATCTCGACCAGACGGTCCTGAACCTCTTCCAGTGACTGGTGGAACACTTCGCGCATCTTGAGACCTCTCCTCGGGCGACTCGGGGCCGGCACGGAGCCGGGTGGGCGCGGCGCAGGCTGTCACGCGACCGCGCCGATCCTTTCGCCCGAAGGTTAACGGACGGTGCTGGGGCGGTGAACACTGCAGCGTCGTGTGGATGCGACAGGCCAACGGGCGATCGCGGCGTCGGCTCCACCTTACGCTGGGATCATGGATCCGACGCCCCTCGCGCTCGTCGCTCTGACGCTCGGCGTGCTCCTCGGCGGCGGCGTCGCGACCCTGGTGCTCATCGCGCTCCGCGCGCGGGACCGCGCGCGAGTGGCGGCGTCGCTCGAGCTGCCCGACGGCACGCGTGCGGTGCTCTTCGGGATGGATGAAGTCGCGGTCGTCGTCGACGGCTCTCTGCGTATCGTGGCCGCCTCGCCCCCGGCGGAGCTGTTCGGCATGCAGGAGGAGTCGACGCTGCCCGGCGACGAGCTGCGCGAGCTGGTGCGCGAGACACGGCGAGCCGAGCACCCCGAGACGGCGACGATGCGACTGCGCCGCGGCGTCGAGCTGCGTCTGGTCTCGGCGAGAGCGAGTGCGATCACGCCGCGGCTGACCCTCGTCGTGGTGCGCGACATCACCGAGCACGAGCGGGTCGAAGAGATGCGCCGCGATTTCGTCTCCAACACCAGTCACGAGCTGAAGACGCCGGTGGGAGCGGTGACGCTGCTCGCCGAGGCGATCGATTCGGCCGCTGACGATCCCGACCAGGTTCGCCACTTCGCGACACGGCTGAGTGCCGAGGCGGCCCGGCTCGGTCAGCTGACCTCGCGCATCATGAGTCTGTCGCGGCTGCAATCCGCGGACGACCTCACCGAGTTGCGCAACGTCTCGGTCGACGAGGTCGTCGCCGCGGCGATCGAGTCGCAGTCGATCGCGGCTGACGCGGCCGGCATCTCGATCGTGCGCGGGGGCGCGCGCGGAGCGCACGTGCGCGGGGACGTCCAGGTGCTCACCGAGGCCATCGGGAACCTCGTGGCCAACGCGGTGGCGTATTCACCCTCGGGGTCGCCGGTGGGCGTCGGGGTGCGTGCGGACGATGGCGTCGTGGAGATCGCGGTGACCGATCGCGGCATCGGCATCCCTGAAAATGAGCAGGAGCGCGTGTTCGAGCGGTTCTACCGTGCGGACCAGGCGCGCTCGCGTCGCACCGGAGGTACCGGGCTCGGGCTGTCGATCGTCAAGCATGCCGTGCAGCGTCACGGCGGCGAGGTCGAGCTGTGGTCGCGGCCCGGCCGGGGGTCCACCTTCACGGTGCGGCTGCCCGCCATCGAAGCGCCCGATCTCAATGGGATGAAGACCAAGCGCCGCAAGAAGAAGGCGAAGAAGACCAAGAAGGAGGCCCGCGCGGTCGCGCGGGCGGAGGGAGAGCCCACATGACCCGCGTGCTGATCGTGGAGGACGAGCCCGATCTCGCCGATCCGTTGGCGTATCTGCTGCGGCGCGAGGGGTTCGACGTCGAGATCGCCGAGGACGGCCCCGCTGCCCTCGACGCGTTCGCCGCGCGCGGCGCCGACATCGTGCTGCTCGACCTCATGCTGCCCGGCATGCCGGGCACCGAGGTGTGCCGCGTCATCCGTACCACCGCGAAGACGCCGATCATCATGCTGACGGCGAAGGACTCCGAGGTGGACATCGTCGTCGGTCTGGAACTCGGCGCCGACGACTACGTCACGAAGCCCTATTCGTCGCGCGAACTGCTGGCCCGTATGCGGGCGGTGCTGCGACGGACGGCCGCGCCCGAGGTCGACATGGACGACCGGATCGTCGACGGCGGGCGGGTCGTCATCGACATCGACCGGCACACGGTCGCCGTCGACGGCGAGGTGATCCCGATGCCGCTCAAAGAGTTCGAGCTGCTCGAGGTGCTCATGCGCAACGCCGGTCGCGTGCTGACGCGCGGACAGCTCATCGACCGGGTGTGGGGGAGTGACTACTTCGGCGACACGAAGACGCTCGACGTGCACATCAAGCGCATCCGTTCGCGCATCGAGCCGAACCCGTCGGAGCCCGTGATGCTCTTGACCGTACGGGGGCTCGGCTACCGTTTCGAGGTCTGAAGAAACGCGGAGGGGGCGGTGATCGGATGATCACCGCCCCCTCCGCGTTGCGCCCTGGATGCTCAGTTCGAGGGGACGAAGTCGGCGAGGTAGTCCAGCTTGCCGTCGAGAACGGGCACGGCGATCTTGACGCCCTCGCCGTCTCCGGACTGGAAGGTCACGTCGAGGTCAGCGCCGGCCTGCGTGCCCAGCTGCGTGAACAGCAGCGGCTCGGCGCCGTCGAAGCCGAGGCTGACGGTGGAGTGTGCCGGGACGGCGACGATCTTGCCCGCCCCGTCGATGCCGACCCGAAGCTTCTGGTCGTTGTCGGTGTCGTTGACGATGGCGGCGAGGAAGTTGGCGTTCTCGCCCGACGCGTCCGCCACGAACAGTGCGTTACGCACCTTCAGCGGGCCGGAGGCGGGAACGTTCACGCCATCGGCGGGCGAGTAGGGGATCGTGGTCGCCTGCGGCGAGATCATGCTGCAGCCGGTCATGCCCAGAAGGAGGGCTGCGGCGAGGGCGACGGGCGCGAGGCGGCGCGTGTTCACGGATCCTCCAGAAGACGGGGCGTAGCGGTGCCTCACCATTCTAGGGGTGCGCGCGAAGGCCGCAGGGGCGCGACGCGTCAGCGCACCGGCGAACCTTAGCGTATGTCGCCTGTGGTATCCTCAAGGTTGCCGAAAGGACATAACTGCATGCTTTTTGAGGTTGGCGAGACGGTCGTCTATCCGCACCACGGCGCCGCGACGATCATCGAGGTCAAGGACCGGATCATCAAGGGCGAGACCAAGAAGTACCTGAAGCTGAACGTCACGCAGGGAGACCTCATCATCGAGGTCCCGGCGGACAACGTCGATCTGGTCGGCGTTCGCGACGTGATCGGCAAGGACGGTCTCGAGCGCGTGTTCGACGTGCTGCGCGCCGCGTTCACCGAGGAGCCCACCAACTGGTCTCGCCGCTACAAGGCGAACCTCGAGAAGCTCGCGTCGGGTGACGTGATCAAGGTCTCCGAGGTCGTCCGCGACCTGTGGCGCCGCGATCAGGACCGCGGGCTGTCGGCCGGTGAGAAGCGCATGCTCGCGAAGGCTCGCCAGATCCTCGTCTCCGAGATCGCCCTGGCGCTCAAGGCCGACGAGGACCACGCCTCGGGCGTTCTCGACGAGGTCCTCGCCTCCTGACGTGTGACCCGCCCGGGCCTGCCGGGCGGTCGTTCGTGGCATCCCCCATGATGGGGTGATGGATTCCCCGGCACGCCCCGCGCTGGATCTGTCGCGTCGCGACCTCACACTCGATCTGGCGCGCGTCACGTGCGTCGTGTTCGTCATCGTCGTGCATCTGCTGCAGGTCGGCATCGGCACGGACGAGCAGGGGGCTCTCGTCACCTCGCGACCCGCGGAGGACCAGCCCTGGTTCGCGGCAGCGACGTGGATCGGCCAGATCATGCCGCTCTTCTTCGTGGTCGGCGGATTCGCGGCGGCGGCCGGATGGCGTTCGTGGACCGCGCGCGGCGGTGATGCGACGGGGTTCATCCGATCCCGCACGCTCCGGCTCGCCCAGCCCGCTCTGCCGCTGTTCGTCTTCTTCGCGGTCGTGCTCTCGGCGGCGACGTTGCTGCGCCTGCCCTCGGACCTCGTCGATCCGGCTGCGGTCGGAGCCGGCACACCCCTGTGGTTCCTCGCGGCGTACCTGCTCTGCCAGGCCGGGGTGCCGACACTGGCGCGGTGGCATGAGCGCGCACCACGCCGCACCCTCGTGTTCCTCGCGGTCGGTGTCGTGGTGGTGGATGCCGCACGGTTCGGCACCGGGATCACCGAGATCGGTCTGCTGAACCTGCTGTTCGTCTGGCCGTTCGCGCAGCAGCTGGGGTTCTGGTACCACGATGGGTGGTTCGACCGGCGGCATCCGCTCACCCTCGCCGGCATCGCCGCGGGGTGCTATCTGCTCCTGTGGCCGCTGACGGCGGTGGGACCGTACTCGGCGAACCTCCTCGACGATCTCAATCCGCCGACCGTGCCGCTGGCGGTCCTCGCGGTCGCCCAGGCATGCCTTCTGCGTCTCGCGAAGCCGCTGCTGACGCAGCTGATGGCGGTTCGTGCGGTGCGGGGCATCGTCTTCGTGCTCGGCAGTCGGCTCATGACGGTCTACCTCTGGCACCTGCCGGTCATCCTGGTGCTGACGGGCCTCACGCTCCTGATCCCCGGGGCGGCTCCCGCCCCGGCGTCACCGGCGTGGTGGTGGTCGCGGCCGATCATGTTCGTCGCGGTGGTGGCGGTGGTGCTCGCGCTCTCCCTGCTGCTCGTGCGCGCGGAGCGGATCGGCCCGTTGCGGCCCGTGCCGTCATCCGCGATCGTCGCGATCGCCTGGACCTGTGCCTTCCTCCCGCCCTTCGCGGTCATGGAGTGGTTCCTGAGCCTGTGGGTCGCTGTCGGCGGAGCGGTGCTGCTCGGCATCGCCGTCGTCCTTCTGCGCCGTGGACGCCGCGCCACGGCTGTTGTGGGCGGAAGCGGCACGGCGCGCTCCTCGCTAGGGTCGGAAGCATGAGCTCCGATCTCGTCCCGGTTCCCCGCGTCGCCGTCATCGTCGTCGCGGCCGGCTCCGGTCAGCGACTGGGCGCCGGCGTTCCCAAGGCGTTCGTCGGGATCGACGCGCACACCGTCCTCCGTCATGCGCTGCACGGTGTCTTCGACGGGCCGCTCGCCCAGGTGATCGTGGTCGCGCCCGCCGAGCGTGTGGGCGATGCGCTCACGGAACTGCACGAAGCGGCGGGGGACCGGCACGAGCTGGCCTCGGTCGTCGAGGGCGGGGCGACGCGCCAGGCATCCGTCGCGGCGGGCCTGCACGCCGTCTGGCCGGACGTCGAGCTTGTGCTCGTGCACGATGCGGCACGAGCCCTGACGCCGGCGACGGTGTTCACGCGGGTCGTCGCGGCGCTCGACGACGGCGACGACGCCGTCCTCCCCGTCCTCCCCGTGGTCGATACCGTGAAGCGGGTCGATGGGGATGTCGTCGTCGAGGCGGTCGACCGCTCGGTGCTCGCGGCGGCGCAGACCCCGCAGGGCTTCCGGCGTGCCGTGCTCGAGGCCGCATACGCCCGTGCCGACGCGGACCACACGGACGACGCCGCTCTCGTCCAGGCGGCGGGAGTGTCGGTGCGGACGGTGCCCGGCGACGACCGCTCCTTCAAGATCACCACTCCCACCGACCTGGACCGCGCCCGTGCGCTGCTGCGCCCCGACGCGCCGAGCGTCGACGGGCGGCGCGCGGCCGTTCCCCGCGTGGGCGTCGGCACCGACGTGCATGCTTTCGGCGGCGACGCGGCCCTGTGGTTGGCGGGCGTCGAGTGGCCGGGGGAGCAGGGCCTGCAGGGGCATTCGGACGGGGATGCCGTGGCGCACGCGATCGTCGACGCGGTGCTGGCCGCGGCGGGTCTCGGCGACATCGGCACGCACTTCGGCACGGACCGGCCCGAGTACGCCGGCGCTCATGCCGCCGCGTTCCTGGCGCGCACGCGCGAGCTCGTCGAGGCGGCCGGGTTCGCGATCGGGAACGTGTCGGTGCAGGTACAGGCGAACCGCCCTCGATTCTCGTCACGCCGTGCCGATGCCGAGCGCGTCCTCTCGTCGGCGCTCGGCGCGCCCGTGACGGTCTCGGCGACCACGACTGACGGGCTCGGCTTCACGGGGGCGGGCGACGGCGTCGCCGCGTTCGCGGTGGCGCTCGTCGTTCCCGTGGTCTGAGCGCCGACGATCGGCGCTCAGTCGGCGTTACCGGTGCCCGGCGCACGGCGACCCTCCCCGCCCTGAGGGCGACCCGCCGGTAGGCTGGTCGGGTGACGGTCCGGTTCTACGACACCCAGGCGCAAGCGCTGCGCGAGTTCACGCCTCTCGACCCCGCGAACGTCACCGTCTACGTCTGCGGCCCGACGGTGCAGTCGGGTCCCGGCATCCATCATCTGCGCGCCGCCCTCGCCTTCGACCTCATGCGGCGGTGGCTACAGCGTCGGTTCGGGCGCGTGACCTTCGTACGGAACGTCACCGACATCGACGACAAGGTGCTCGCGAACGCCACACCCGACGAGCCGTGGTGGGCGCTCGCGTACCGCATCGAGCAGGAGTTCGCCGCGGCGTATTCCGCCATCGGCATCCTTCCGCCCACCTACGAGCCGCGTGCCACCGCGTCGATCCCGCAGATGCAGGAGCTGATCTCGCGGCTGATCGACGCCGGTCACGCCTACGCGTCCGAGGGCGACGTCTACTTCGATGTGTGCTCCTGGCCGGCGTACGGATCACTGACCCACCAGAGCGTGGATGCCATGGAGGCGGGCGACGGCGCGCAGGAGCGCGGCAAGCGCGACCCGCACGATTTCGCCCTCTGGAAGGCGGCCAAGCCCGACGAGCCCGCCGACGCCGTGTGGGCGTCGCCGTGGGGTACCGGTCGGCCCGGCTGGCATATCGAGTGCTCGGCGATGAGTCGGCGCTACCTCGGAGACCGGTTCGACATCCACGGCGGCGGGA
The DNA here is from genome assembly GCF_016907295.1 of Microbacterium dextranolyticum. Classification (NCBI taxonomy): domain Bacteria; kingdom Bacillati; phylum Actinomycetota; class Actinomycetes; order Micrococcales; family Microbacteriaceae; genus Microbacterium; species Microbacterium dextranolyticum. The sequence goes on along the minus strand of NZ_JAFBBR010000001.1, from coordinate 2,198,806 downwards.
TCGATCTGCGCTTCCCGCATCACGAGAACGAGCTGGCACAGTCGACGGCGGCCGGCGACGGCTTCGCCCGCTACTGGCTGCACAACGGCCTGGTCACGGTGGGGGACCAGAAGATGTCGAAATCGCTCGGCAACTTCCTGCTCGCCCACGACGTCCTGGCCGAGGTCGACCCGCTCGTCGTCCGCTACGCGTTGGCGGCCGCCCACTACCGATCGTCGCTCGAGATCTCGCCGTCGACGTTCGCCGAGGCCGACGCGGCGCTCGGTCGCATCCGCACCTTCCAGCAGCGTGCGGCGCGCGCTCTGGGCACGGCCATGCCGCTCGTCGCCGCCGATCTTCCCGATGCGTTCACCGCAGCGCTCGACGACGACCTGGGCGTGCCCCAGGCGCTCGCCGTGGTCCACGAGACGGTGCGTGCGGGCAACGCCGCCCTGGATGCCGGGGATGACAACGCCGCAGCGCAGGCCCTCGTCGAGGTCGGGCGCATGACGGGAATCCTGGGACTCAACCCGACCGATCCGCAGTGGCAGGATGCCGCCGTGGACGCGTCGCAGACGCGGGCGCTGGATGCCTTGGTGCAAGAGATGATCGCGCAGCGCGCGCAGGCGCGTGCCGATAAGAACTGGACGGCGGCCGACCGCATCCGCGACGCGATCGCGGCGGCCGGCATCGTCCTCGAAGACGGTCCCGACGGGACCCATTGGAGTGTGAACCGTGGCTAAGCCGGGCAACCCCTCAGCGGGCAAGGGCAAGAAGAAGGGGCCTCTCAAGGGCACGGGCGGCAACGGCCGACGTGCGCTCGAGGGTCGGGGGCCGACGCCCAAGGCCGAAGACCGCGCGTGGCACCCCGCGGGCAAGCGCAAAGCCGCCGCGGAGCGGTACGCCGCCGCCGGCGGCAAGGGCAAGCCCGGCCAGCGGCCGACCGCGTCGCGTGCGCCGAAGGCGAAGTCCGGCGATGACACCGAGAACGTCACGGGGCGCAACTCCGTACTCGAGGCGCTGCGGGCGAAGATCCCGGCCACGGCGTTCTACATCGCCCAGCGCGTCGAGATGGACGACCGCGTCAAGGAGATGCTCTCGATCGCGACGCACCGTGGCATCCCCGTGATGGAGGTCACGCGCCCCGAACTCGACCGGATGGCCGGCTTCGACGGGGTGCACCAGGGCGTCGCACTGAAGGTGCCGCCGTACGAGTACGCGCACCCGCAAGACCTGCTCGAGAACATCGTCGACGCCGGGCAGACGCCGCTCCTGGTCGCCCTCGACGGCGTCACCGACCCGCGGAACCTCGGCGCCATCATCCGCTCGACGGCGGCCTTCGGCGGACAGGGCCTCATCATCCCGCAGCGTCGCTCGGCGGGCGTCAACTCCGCCGCGTGGAAGACGAGCGCCGGTGCAGCGGCACGGGTGCCCGTGGCGATGGCGGCGAACCTGACCACGACGCTCAAGGAGCTCAAGAAGCAGGGCGTGTTCGTCCTCGGCCTCGACGGGGCGGGAGACGTCGCCCTTCCCTCACTCGAGCTCGCCGACCGTCCCGTGGTGATCGTCGTCGGCTCGGAGGGCAAGGGGCTCTCCCGCCTGGTGACCGAGACATGCGACCAGATCGTGTCGATCCCGATCTCCTCGGCGACGGAGTCGCTCAACGCCGGCATCGCCGCCTCCGTCGCGCTGTATCAGGTCGCGACGATCCGCGCCGCCTCGGAGTGAGGACGATTCGACCTTCCCGACCGTCGGTGCGGTGAGGCCGGCGTCCGCCGCGCATCGCCCGCATCTCCCACCTCGACGAAAGGACCCTCTCATGGCCATCATCGCAGTCCTCGGCGGCACCGGTTACGCCGGCCGTCACATCGTCACCGAGGCCGTCGACCGCGGGCACACGGTGCTCTCCGTCGCCCGCTCGGTCGCCGCGGAGCGCGTCGCGGGCGCGACCTACATCGAGGGCACCCTGCTGGATGTGCCGGGCCTGGTCGAACAGCTCGTCGGAGTGGATGTCGTGGTGAGCGCGATCGCGCCGCGCGGCACCATGGAGGGCTTCGTGCGTCCGAACCTCGAGGCGCTGAACTCGGTTCTGCCCGAGAGCGTCCGTCTGGGTGTCGTCGGCGGTGCGGGGGGCAGCCTCGTCGCGCCCGGCGGCCCGCGCGTGATCGACTCGGGATTCCCCGAGGAGTTCCAGGCCGAAGCCCTCGAGATGATCGGCGTCCTCGATGACCTGCAGAGTGGCGAGGGCGACCGGGATTGGTTCTTCATCCACCCGGCGGGCGGCTTCGGCGGCTTCAACCCGGGCACCCGCACGGGCACGTACCGTGACGGCGGCGACGTGCTGGTGACGGATGCCGACGGTCAGTCGTTCATCTCGGGCGAGGACTTCGCGATCGCCGTCCTCGACGAGATCGAGCAGCCGAAGCACTCGCGCGGACGCTTCACCGTCGGGTACTGACGGAGCATTCTTCCGATACGGCGGGCGCGGCCTCAGACGAGGTCGCGCCAGTCGATGTCATCATCATCGTCGTCGATCGTGCCGATCGCCGAGGTGATGACGGGGATCGACATGGTCTCGGTCGGCGGACCCATGAGGGTGGCCTCGTCGCGACGGTGGCGCAGCACCGTGTCGACGTACGACGAGAGCACTTCGGCGATCGGCACCGACTGTCCGCGCGCCTGCGACATGTACCACCGGTGCTCCAGCACCTGGTGGAATACCTCGGCCGGCTCCAGTTTGCTGCGCAGGTCCCACGGGATCGCCTTGACGACGGGCTCGAACACGCGGGTCAGCCACTCGTGGGCGACCATGTCCTCGTCGGATCCCAGGCGTGACACGCGCGCACGGAACTCGTCCATGTCGTTGAGCAGTCGTCGTGCCTGATTCTCCTCGACGTCGAGGCCGGTCAGGCGCAGCAGTCGTCGCTGATGGTGGCCGGCGTCGACCACCTTCGGCTGGATGGCGACGCGGGTTCCGTCGGCGGCCTGTTCGATCGTCATCTCGTCGATGTCGAAGCCGAGGTCGTTGAGGCGCTGCACGCGTTCGGTGATGTGCCAGGCCTCGTTCGCGGCGAAGGTCTCGAGGTCGGTGAGAGCGGCCCACAGCGAGTGGTACGACGACACGATGCCGTCGGCGATCGCCACGGCATCCACACCGCCTTCGAGTCGCCCACCCGCTTCGAGGTCCATGATCTCGCCGGCGATGTTCGTGCGCGCGACGTCGAGATCGTGCTCGCGCTGACCGCGGGTGAGGCCGCCCTCGTGCAGTTCGCCGGTCTCGGCGTCGACGAGGTAGGCCGCGAACGCGCCCGCGTCACGACGGAACAGGGTGTTCGACAGCGACACGTCGCCCCAGAAGAACCCGACCGTGTGCAGTCGCACCAGCAAGGCGGCGAGGGCGTCGACGAGGCGTCCGGCCGTGTCGGGGCGGAGCGTCTGGGTGAACAGCGCGCGGTAGGGGAGCGAGAACTTCAGGTGCGCCGTCACGAGGGCCGCCGGCAGAGGCTCGCCCTTCGGGGTGCGTCGGCCGTCGATGACCGCGACGCGCTCGACGCAGGGCACGTCGATGCGCGCCAGCATGCCGAGCATCTCGTACTCGCGCCGGGCCATCTCGGCGGTCGTCTCCTTGACGGCGATGACACGGCCCGAGAGGTTCGCGAACCGCACGAGGTGGCGGGAGAGGCCCTTGGGCAGCGAGACGATGTGGTCGCTGCGCCACTCGTCGAGGGGCGTCGACCACGGCAGGGCGAGCAGGCCGGGGTCGATGCTGCTGGCGGTGATGCTGAGAGTGGTGTCCACCTCGGGGCGCTCTGCTTTCGTGCGGGGCGGATGCGACGCGGCGCGGGCGTCCGGAAGGATCACCCGCGCCGCGTCAGGATCGATCAGGCCGAGGCGATGGCCTTCTTGGTGAGGCGCTCGCCCGACTCGATGTCGAAGGCGTGCACGTGGTGCGGCACCGGCGCCAGAACGACCTTCTCGCCGGCGTTCGGGTGGCTGCGGCCGTCGACGCGCGCGACGATGTCGGTGCGCTTGCCGTTGATCTCGGTGTGGCCGTACAGGTAGCCGTCGGCGCCGAGCTCTTCGACGAGGTCGACCGTCACCGTGAGGCCCCGGCCGTCAGCCGGGTTCACGACGATGTCTTCGGGGCGCACACCGGCGGTGACCTGGGTCGCGTTGGTGGGCTTGTCGATGTCGGCGTCGACGACGGCGGTACCGAACTGGATGCCACCGGCGCTCGCCAGGTCGACGGGGAACAGGTTCATCGCGGGCGAGCCGATGAAGCCGGCAACGAAGACGTTGCTGGGCTTCTCGTACAGGTCGCGGGGCGTGCCGACCTGCTGCAGGATGCCGTCCTTCAGCACCGCGATGCGGTCACCCATGGTGAGCGCCTCGGTCTGGTCGTGCGTGACGTAGACCGTGGTGACACCGAGGCGGCGCTGCAGCGACGCGATCTGTGTGCGCGTCTGCACACGCAGCTTGGCGTCGAGGTTCGACAGCGGCTCGTCCATGAGGAAGACCTGGGGCTGGCGCACGATGGCGCGACCCATGGCGACACGCTGACGCTGACCACCCGAGAGGGCCTTCGGCTTGCGGGTCAGGTACTCCTCGAGGTCGAGCAGCTTCGCGGCCTCGAGCACGCGCTGGGCGCGCTCTTCCTTGCCGACGCCGGCGATCTTCAGGGCGAAGCCCATGTTCTCGGCGACCGTCATGTGCGGGTACAGGGCGTAGTTCTGGAAAACCATCGCGATGTCGCGGTCTTTCGGCGGGATGTCGGTGACATCGCGGTCGCCGATGAGGATGCGGCCCGAGTTGACCTCTTCGAGGCCGGCCAGCATGCGCAGCGAGGTGGACTTTCCGCAACCGGAGGGGCCGACGAGAACCAGGAACTCGCCGTCGGCGACCTCGAGGTTCAGCTTGTCGACGGCCGGGCGCGTGCCGCCGGGGTACAGGCGGGTGGCGTTGTCGAACGTGACGGATGCCATGTTTTCTTCTCCTTCACCGGCAGGTACGTGCCGGACGATCCGTAGTGATGGAATGAGCGGGGGCTTGGCCCGCACACCCGCCATCGGGTGCACCTGCCATTATCGCACGCTCGCGGCGGGTCGCGATGACATTGCGCGCGCAGGTCGACGAGCGCCCGGTGCGAGCGGCGCACACCCGGGACGGAGGCCGCATCTGGGCATTTCCCAGGGTGGCGCTCTAGCATCGTCAGGGTCGCCGTCCCCGGGGCGATCACGCACGGGAGGTCTCGACGACACCGCGCACCGCACCGTTCTTCCGAGAGGTTCCATGTCCAGCGACGACACCCCGCACGCGCCGTCCGGTGACGACTCCTCGACGCCCTCGTCGGTGGGATCGTCCGAGGTGGCTTCGACGGCTGCTGGCGCGGGCGCGCCCGGTCGACGTGACGCGGTGCGCGAGAAGGCGCAGCAGGTGCAGGTCAAGCAGACCCGCGTCCGCGTCGCGCGCCGCTCGGCGATCGTCGTCGTCATCGTCGCCCTGGTCGCCGTCGTCGGCGTGGCCGTCGCCTGGACGGTCGGGGGAGCCGCGAGCAAGCCGCAGCTGTCGCCCGACAGTGCGAACCACGACGGCTTCGTCGTGACGACGATCTCGCGCGGCGCTGCCGTTGCGTCTCCCGATGACGGTGCGACCCCGGATGCCACGCAGCCCGCGGCATCCACGCCCTCGCCCCGCGTGTCGGCGACCTCGGCCGCGCCGGTGAACATCCACGTGTACGTGGACTACCTGTCGCCGTCGGGCCGGGAGTGGCAGCTCGCCAATTCGGCGCAGCTGTCGTCGTGGGTGGCCGACGGTGCGGTGACCTTGACATATCACCCGGTCGCGATGCTCACGGCGAAGTCCAATGGGACCAAGTACTCGCTGCGCGCGGCGAACGCCGCAGCGTGCGTCGGGTCGTACTCGCCGAACTCCTTCTTCACGTTCAACGACGACCTGCTCTCGCGCCAGCCCGCCGTGGACTCCGACGGATTCTCCGACAAGGACCTCGCCGACATCGCCCAGGCGAACGGTGGCGAAGACCCCAAGGCGCTCCGTGAGTGCATCGAGACGGAGCGGTACGCGTCGTGGGTGAAGGCCGCCACGGAGCGCGCAGTGGCCGGCGTCGACGGATCGGATGGGGTGGCCCTCTCGGGCAACGCCATGATCACCGTGAACGGGCAGCCGTATCAGGGCGACATGGGCGACGCGGCGGAGTTCTCCCAGTTCGTCCTGACGAGCGCGAGCGGCAAGTCCGCGAAGGCCGCGGCGACGGCGTCGCCCACGCCGAGCCCGTCCACGACCCCGTGATCGTGTGCGGACGGCGCGAGCCGTCCGCCGTAGACTAGATGCCGCCTCGCCGGCTTGGCGCAATTGGTAGCGCACCTGTCTTGTAAACAGGGGGTTGCAGGTTCGAGTCCTGTAGCCGGCACCGTCATAACTGATGCTTCGGTCCTTCTCCTGCGCGGGTCTGCGCACGCGAGTTCCTCACACGCACACGGTGCGCCGGGATGCCAGCCCCCTGGCGACACGGGGTGCGCGCGGTTACCGTCTTCGCATGTTCCGACGACTCGCCCCCGGTCTTGCCGTTCTCGCCGTCGCGCTCGCCGTCAGCGCCTGCGCGCCGTCACCCGCGCCCGATGACGCGGATGCCGCGTCGTCATCCGCTCCGCCGGCGCCACCGTCTGCTTCCGAACCGAACTCGCCGAGCGTGACGACCTCGCCGACCCCTGACATCACGGCTCTTCCGGCGTGCGACGACCTTCTCTCGGTGCAGCGCGTGCACGAACTCACGGGAGACACGCGGCTCGAGGCCTTCGGAGAGAGTCGCAAGGTCACGGGGGAGTCGCTTCCGGGTCCGGTCGCCGGAGCGGTGTTCGACGGAGCGGCCCTCGTGCGGACGTGCGCGTGGGGCATCCCCTCGTCTCCGATGTCCCTGACGCTCTCGATCGCCGTCATCGACGCCGCGGCCGCCGCCGAGCTGACAGCGGCGCTGGATGCAGCGCCCGAGTATGCGCAGTCGATGCGGGACGGTGTCGCGGTGTACACGATCGCCAAAGGCGGCGAGTACCGCGGGCATCTGGCGTATGCCTTCGACGGCACCGTCTGGGCGATCGTGGACGGCACCGTGGTGGACGAGGCATCGTCGGCATCGTTCGCGTACGACGTGGCGGCGCGTGCGCGCCTAGCCGACCGGCGCGTGGGCGCGTCGTCGATTCCCACGCGCAGGCGCGGCCTATCCTGTGGGGGTACAGCCGATCCCGTGCACGCCCGTGTCAGCCCCGGGCCTCGACGGCGTCCGCGTCCCACGCATGCAGCAGGTCGTCGCGCAGATAGCGGGCATAGCCGTCAGGCGCGCGCCCGACGGTCCGACCGCTCGTCAGCACCCAGGCGCCGTCCGAGGCGATCTCCACCGCTCCCGCAGCGCGTGCTCGCTCCACGACACGGACGTCCTCATGGGTCGCGAGGGGCGGGAATCCGCCGGCGCCGCGCAGCACGTCGGCTCGGATGCCGAGGTTCGCCCCGTGCACGTGCCCGTTCGCCTCACCGTCGACGTGCGTCTGCCGCCACGCGTGCACGCGCTCCTCGTCGAGGTCGTCGAATCGCGGTCGCACCGTGCCGATGACGAGCCCCGCTCCGGCCGCGGCGAGATCCAACTGGTGGATGAGCCAGTGCGGCGGAACGACCGAGTCGGCGTCGGTATGCGCGGTCCAGATGCGGGGGAGAGGAAGAGGCGAGACGAGGTCGAGGCCGCGGGCGGTGGCTGCGGCACGCGCGGCGCCGACGGCGCCGGCCTCCAGCACGACGGTGGAGACCCCATGCCTCCGCGCGATCCGAGCGGAGCCGTCCGAGCATCGGTCGAGGGCCACGCAGACGACGACCTCCCGCAGACGGGTGCGCGCCGCCGTCACCGCCCGGAGGATCGAATCGAGACACGCGTCGAGCAGTTCCTCTTCGTCGTGAACGGGAACGGCGACCACGACCGCCTCGATGCCCGCGTTCACGGCGCTCGCTCCGCGGTCGCGACCGACGGCACGCCCGGCCGCACGTACACATCCAGCGCGAAGTCCTCCTCCCGATGATGGACGAGAGAGCGCCAGTGCGGCCACGCACGGAAAGCCGCATGCACGGCATCCGCGCTCACCGCCGCATCATCGATCGGCCGACGCCAGTGACACACGACGATCGCGCCGTCCTGCGTCAGTGACTCGTCGATGCGGGTGACCGCCTCTGCGAGGGCGTGCTCCGACCAGTAGTACGCGATCTCCGACACGACGATCAGATCGAAGCGGCCTTCCGGCCACTGATCCGGCAATCGCAGATGCGCGAACTCGACGTGCGACTCGTCATCGACGAACGCGCGGGCGTGACGCAGAGCCTCGGGCGACCCGTCGACCGCGACGACCCGAGCGGCACGGTCGGCGAGCTCGCGGGTCAGCACGCCGTTGGCGCACCCGAGTTCGAGCGCGGCTCGGCTGTGCTCGTTCGGCAGCGCCGCTAGCAGCGCCGCACGTTTGCGCCTCTCGTACCAGCGCGTGCGGAACCCCCACGGGTCCTCGGCGGCTTCGAACCGCGCATCGAAGCCCGACAGGGGGGTCGACGCGCGGTGCACGGGCGGCTCTTCGACGAAGATCTCCACGTCACGCTCGAAGTGCGCGAGCATGCCCGCGTGCAGCATCGGGCCGTTCGGTGCGCTGTCGTCGTGTTGCGACCGGAAATGTGAGAGGGCTCGCCGCTTGGCGGCGCGTGCGCTCGCGGACAGCCCGAGGCGCAGCCACGCGGACGAATCGACGGCGGCGGGGTCGTGCCAGTGCCACATCCACACCGGGTAGCCGAGCACCCGCACGCCCGGCGCGGCCGCGGCAGCGGCCTCTTCGCCGGCGACGCGATGGTCTCGGTGCCCATCGCCCTGCCAGGGAGCCACGAGCAGCACCCGCCACGGATCGTCGCCGATCTCCGCACCGAGTGCGACGCGCAGCGACGCGCGCGCGGAGTCCACCCCACCGTCGGGAAGCCCGAGGAAGCGCAGTCGCGCCGTCGGTGCGAGCTCGGCGAGCGCCGAGACGAGCTCGCCGCGCCGCAGGGCGGCGACCCTCTCGAGGTCACTCGCACCGTGCGAGCGTTCGCCGTCGGTCGCGACGAGCACGCTGACATCGACCCCCGCCTGTGCCGCCGTCCAGATCAGACCGCCAGCGCCCAGCGTCTCGTCGTCGGGGTGCGCGGCGAGCACGATCAGCCGGTCGACGTCAATGGTGAGAAAGGATGCGCCGCGCCAGGGAGCCGTCGAGCGCCAGAGCGATTCCGCGGTGCCCGGATCGCGGTGGTCGAACGCGACGCTCACGTCGCCAGCAGTCTGCCGAGTCGCGCCAGATCGCGCTCGCCGTGGTGCTGGCGCAGATAGATACGCAGGTCCGCGACGCGTCGCGCATGAGCTTCGTCTGCGGTGAGGGGACTCGGCCCGAGTGCCCGGTCGGCGACCGCCAGCACCGTTTCCACCTGTGCGGCTGCGATCGCGCGGACGCGTTCGGCGGTGATCGCCAGATCGCGGTCGGCGACGCCCGCGTCGACGGCATCCGCCGCTTCGACGAGTACGGACCGCACGCTCCAGAACGCCGCATCCACCCCTCCTGCGAACGTACGGGAGAGCTGATCGGCGCCCTCTGCGCCCGCGCGATCGACGACCGCGCGCACGAGCGGCGCCGCCGCACCCCACCACACGGCCGCGACGCCCATCCCGCCCCAGGCGAACCCGGGTCGGGTGAGGTACCACCCGTTGTCGCCCACCGGCACCGCGGCGACATCCTCGAAATCGACGGCGGCGCTGACGATCTGCGCCAGTCCGCGCGAGGCCCACGGTCCTCGTCGGGCGTGGACACCGCTGCCCCGCAGGCTCACCGCGAACAGGCGACGTGTGTCGGGCCCGGTCCACGCGGTCACGAGCGCGTGGCTGAGTTGACCCGCCAGCGAGCACCAGCTCTTGGTGCCGCGAAGCCGCCACCCCGACGAGGTCTCGCGCGCATCGAGCCGAGTTCCCTCCGCCGCGAACACGCCCCACGACGAGTCCCGATCGGCGCCGACGACGGCGAGATCGGCGGCGCACCCCGATGCCGCCGCCTGCGCCAGGATGCTCAACGCATCGAGGTGCGGCTCGAGAACGCGGGCGGCGGCGACATCCACCGCCGCCGACGAGGCGAGCACCTCCCAGGTCTCGCGGGTGCGGCCCGAGCCCGGCAGCGGGGCAGCGGAGGCGACCGCGACGGCCCAATCGATCGTCGCCGCCAGGTGCGTTCCGAGGAGCGGCACGGATGCCGCGGAGCGGACGACCGCCGCCGCGGCGGACCCTGGGTGCTCCCCATACGGGTGGAGGGAGAGGAACTGCGTCTGATCCTCCCGGAGATCACGCGTCGACGACGGTGCCGCCGCTGCGTGATCGGAGAGTTTGCGGAGGGGAGACGTGGTCGGCATGCAGGTCACGGTACGGCGGCCTCTGGGCGGAGCCTCCCCCCTTGCGCCATTCGGGGTGGGCTGTTAGTCGCCGCACGGCGGGATTTGCCCGTCGAGCTCCGTCGAGGATCGCCGGCACGTAGCATGCCCGTGCGAGGCGTGCAATCCCCGTAGGGGCTGCCTCCTGTGCGTCCTAGCGTCGGGCTCATGACCCCCACGAAGAGCACGGCGGGCGCGCAGCCCGCGAAGAACAAGCGCAAGCCGGCCCGCGGCGCACAACTCACCCAGGAACAGAATGCGGAGAGCGGATTCTCCGCCTCGCAGACGCTCAGCGACAACCTGCAGCGGGTGTTGGTCGACCTCATCGAGCTCGCCTCGCAGGGAAAGCAGGCCCACTGGAATGTCGTCGGCACGAACTTCCGTGACACCCACCTGCAGCTTGACGAGGTGATCGAGGCGGCCCGCGAGTTCAGCGACACTATCGCGGAACGGATGCGTGCGTTGCACGCCCTTCCCGACGGACGCAGCGACACCGTCGCCGAGACGACCACTCTGCCGGAGTTCCCGTCGGGTGAGGTGTCGACGATCGAGGTCATCGACTTGATCACCGTGCGCCTCGAAGAGACCGTCGCCACCTGCCGCGACGTGCACGACGCGGTCGACGACGAAGACCCGACGAGCGCCGACATCCTGCACGAGATCCTCGAGAAGCTGGAACAGTTCGCGTGGATGATCAGCGCCGAGAATCGCGTCCCGGCGACGGGCCGAGGCTGATCATGAGCGAGACCACGGACCCGCGCACCGCTTGCCCCGGAGACGGATTTCCCGCGCAGGAGCAGTCCCAGCCCGGATTGACCGGTCAGACCCTCCCGACGCCCGATCACGGCGAGTCGACCTACCGGGGGAGCGGCCGATTGACGGGGCGCCGAGCCCTCATCACCGGCGGTGACTCCGGCATCGGCCGCGCCGTCGCCCTCGCGTTCGCCCGCGAAGGGGCCGATGTCGCCATCGCGCACCTTCCCGAGGAGCAAAAGGATGCCGACGACACACTCGCTCTGGTCCGCGACGCGGGACGCGCCGGTCTGTCGCTGGCGGGCGACATCCGCGACGAGGAGTTCGCGACGTCGCTCGTCGGGCAGACCGTCCAGCAGCTGGGCGGCCTCGACATCCTCGTGCTGAACGCCGCTTATCAGAAGGACAGGGACGGACTCGAGAACCTCGAGACGGCCGAGCTGGACCGCGTGTTCCGCACCAACCTGTACGCCATGGTCTTCACGGCGCGAGCCGCGATCCCCGTGCTCCGAAGTGGCTCGAGCATCATCGTGACCTCGTCGGTGCAGGCATCCGCCCCGTCGCCCGGCCTCATCGACTACGCCATGACCAAGGCCGCCCAGGTGGCGTTCGTGGTCGCGCTCGCCGAGGAGCTCGGACCGTGCGGCATCCGCGTCAACGCCGTCGCACCCGGACCGATCTGGACGCCGCTCATCCCGGCGACGGGGTGGGACGAAGAGCGACTCGCGACCTTCGGCAGCGACACGCCGCTCGGACGTGCAGGCCAGCCGGCCGAACTCGCCGGAGCGTACGTCTACCTGGCCTCGGATGCCGCGACGTACGTCTCGGGCGCCGTGCTGCCCGTGACCGGCGGCAAGGGATTCTGAGCGGCGTATCCCTCTGCCGGCATCGAGGACCTCGATGCCGAGTAATCATCTGCGACGGGTGCTCGCTGCTGGCGTCACCCGTCGCGCGTGACGGATAGGGGAGGGGCGGACAGAGGCTTGCGCAGGAAGATCTGGGCGGTGCCGTCGCCGTTCTCGATCCGTTCCGTCCGCCGGTAGCCGAGCTTCTCGTAGAGAGCGGGGCGGCTAGGACGTCCGGATGCGGTAGTGCGCGAGGCCGATGCTCGCCGCTCTCGAGGTGACCGGATTTTGCCCGGCCACCGCTCGTCGGTCGTCGACGGCGTCTCGCGTAGCGTCGGGCACATGGAAGACCCGACGCCGTCGACCGAACCCGACACCGTGACCGAGGCGATCTGCATCCTCGGATACGACTGAGCGCCGGGTCGACCACTCGTCCGGGCACGTGCGGCTAGGCTGACTGCCCGTGACCGAGCCGACCAGACTGCCCGCGGGGATCGCCCTGGGCGGGGCCGTCATGGTCGGGGTTCTCACCGCCGCGCAGTCGCGGATCAACGGCCAGTTGGGACTGCGACTCGGCGATGGGTTCTTGGCTGCGGTCATCTCTTTCGGCTCGGGGCTGATCGTCCTCGTCGCGCTCGTCGCCGCGATGCCGTCCGGGCGCCGGGGATTCGGTCGGTTGCGCGACGGCGTGCGTAGGCGGACGATCCCGTGGTGGATGCTCGCGGGTGGAGCAGCCGGGGCGCTCACCGTCGCCACGCAAGGCCTCGCGGTCGCCGTCATCGGCGTCTCGCTGTTCACGGTCGGCGTCGTCGCCGGACAGACCGTCTGCGGTCTCGTGCTCGATCGGGCCGGGTACGGCCCGGGCGGAGCGGTCGCGGTGACGATCCCGCGGATCGTGGGTGGCGCGCTGGCGCTTCTCGCCGTCGGAATCTCGCTGCAGGGCGGGGTGCTGGACCGTGTGCCGTGGTGGATGCTGCTGCTGCCTTTCGCGGCGGGCATCGGCATCGCCTGGCAGCAGGCCACGAACGGACGACTGCGCCAGCGGGTGGGCACTCCACTGGTCGCGACGCTGGTGAACTTCCTCGGCGGCACACTGATCCTGGCCGTCGCCGCCCTCATCCATGTGCTGATGGTGGGTATGCCGGGCGTTCTTCCGAGCGAGCCGTGGCTCTACCTGGGCGGAGTGATCGGCGTGAGCTACATCGTGATGTCCGCCGCGCTCGTCGTCCACACGGGAGTGCTGCTGTTCGGCCTCGGTGCGGTGGCCGGGCAGCTGATCACCGCGTTCGTGCTGGACGCACTGTGGCCGTCGGATGCCGGACCGCAGTGGCAGGTCGGTGCGGTGATGATCCTCGTGGCGGGGGCGGGCGTCGTGGTCGCCGCGACGCCGTGGCGACGCAGGTTCCCGCGCCGCCGAGGCATCGGACGCACCTGAACCCGGCTCGCGGGGTCAGGATCGAGCGTTCTTCGCCGCCTTCTCGGCCTTCTTCGCCGCTTTCTTGGCCTTCTTGCCCAGGCCCGCGCCGCGCCATTCGGTGAGCTCGCCCGGAGCATCGGGGGATCCTGGCATCCGACCCAAATGGGCGCGACCGTCGACCGGTTTGCGGCGGCTGGGTCGCGAGCGCTCGGGCTTGCCTCCCACGTACAGCCAGCCGAGGAGCTCCTCGTTCGCGGCGAGCCCGTGCGCCTTGGCCACGGCCTTGCTGCGGGTGTAGTGGCCGGTGCGCCACAGCACGCCCCACCCAGCCTCGTCGAGCAGCAGGCTGAGGACGTGTGCGACGCCGGAGGCCACGGCCTCCTGCTCCCAGCGCGGCACCTTGTCGCTCTTCTTGTAGCTCGCAACGACGGCCAGCAGCAGCGGCGCGCGCAGCGGTTTGGTGGAGGGCTTGTCGTCCTTCTCGGCCTTCGCGATCGCGCGCCCCAGTGTGCGACGGTCATTGCCGCGCAGTTCGATCACGCGCCACGGGCGGAGCGACGAGTGATCGGCCACGCGTCCGGCCGCAGAGACGAGCTCGATCAACTCGTCGCGGGTCGGAGCGGCATCCGTGACCTTCGACCAGGACTGGCGCGAGCGGACGGCGTCGAGCGCGGGGCGTACGGTCGTCACGGTCATGACCCGGGCGCGAACGACAGCGACAGCGAGTTCATGCAGTACCGGTCGCCGGTGGGGGTGCCGAAGCCGTCGGGGAAGACATGCCCCAGGTGCGAGCCGCAGTTGGCGCACCGCACCTCGGTGCGCTCCATGCCGTGGCTGTGGTCCTCGATCAGCTCCACCGCGTCGGGACGGACCGACTCGTAGAAGCTCGGCCACCCGCAGTGCGAGTCGAACTTCGTGCCCGATCGGAACAGCTCCGCGCCGCACGCGGCGCAGGTGTACAGCCCGGCGCGGTGCTCGTCCAGCAGTTCTCCCGTCCAGGCCCGCTCGGTGCCGGCCTGGCGCAGTACGGCGTATTGCTCGGGGGAGAGCTCGGCCTGCCACTGCGCGTCGGTCTTCTGCACGTTGTACGTCATGTTCGCCCTTCCGTCGTTGCGGATCTCTCCGCCTGACCTATTCAACCCGACGCTGCGGTTCCCTGTTCCTCTTCTTCCTGTCCGTTGTCTGCATGATGTGCGCCGTGCCGACGGGGAGCCACGACCCGACGCGAGTGCGCGCGTACTCTGACGACGTGACTCTCTCCGACCGTGACCGTGCCGTGCTCGACTTCGAGTCGCGCTGGGAAGGCCACGGCGCCGCCAAGGAGGAGGCCATCCGCCGTGAGCTCGCGCTGACGCCGGCGAGATACTACCAGCTGCTCGAGCGTGTCATCGACGCGCCCGATGCGGTGCGTCACGATGCCATGCTCGTGCACCGCCTGCGACGGGTGCGCGACGCGCGGCGACACGAGCGCGAGGTGCGCACGGGTATCGCCGAGGCTGTCCGTGCAGGTGCGGCCCGGTAGCATTCTCTGGTGCCGCCGACCAACCCGCCGAAGGATCGCTTCGACGATCTCCCGTCCGAACGCGGTCGCGTGGGCGCCCACCGTGCCGAGAACCCGCGCCTTCGCGGCGGGCTCGTTCTGCTGTGGTCGGCAATCGCCACGATCGTCCTGGTGGCGGCTGGCATCTTCGGGACCATGGTCGCAACGGGTCGGATCTCCTTCGAATCGACCCCGCAGTCGTCGGCGTCGCCGTCGGCCACGCCGACCACGGCGCCCGTCCTCGACACCTCGTTCTCGGTCACCGTTCTCAATGCCACGCCGCAGCGCGGCCTCGCCGCCGGCATGCGCGACACCGTCATCGCCGCAGGGTGGTCGCCGGACGCGGTCATCGACAGCGACGCGAGCACCGACGACTTCGCCACCACGACGGTCTACTACGCCCGTGCAGAAGACGAAGCGGCCGCACGCGGGCTCGCTCGGGCGATCGGGGGAGCGGATGTGCAGCTGAGCACCGCCTACCAGCCCACCGATGACCCCTCGACGTCGGACGTCGACGAGAGCAAGAATCGTCAGCTCGTGATCGTCGTGGGCCTCGATCGCACGGCCGGTGACGCACCCTCCGCGACTCCCTGAGGTCGGCGGCACCGGCCTCGCCAGGGCCGATGTTTCGTGCGCGTGAACTCTTCGATGCACGCGTGTCAACAGTGCCCGGATCGGCGTCGACGGCTCATTCGGCGTGATTAGCATGGCGAAGTCCCACCGCTACATCAGGAGATTCGCATGGCCGAAACGACCCCCACCACCCGCGGAACCGTCAAGTGGTTCAACGCCGAGAAGGGCTTCGGCTTCATCACCGTCGACGGCGGCGACGATGTCTTCGTGCACTACTCGAACATCGACATGAGCGGATTCCGCGTGCTCGAGGAGGGCCAGGCGGTGGAGTTCACCGTCGGTGCCGGGCAGAAGGGCCCGCAGGCCGAGGCCGTCCGCGTGGTCTGAACCCCGCCGGGTCTTCGATGAGCCCGGATGCCTTCCCGGCGCGCCGCTCGCGCGGCTTGCACTCGTCATGTGCGAGTGCCAGAATGAGTTAGCACTCCTTAATGGCGAGTGCTAAAGACTCATCCTCACGTCCGGGAGGGACGACACACTTATGGCAAAGATCATCGCTTTCGACGAGGAGGCCCGCCGTGGCCTCGAGCGCGGCCTCAACATCCTGGCCGACGCCGTCAAGGTGACGCTCGGCCCGCGTGGCCGCAACGTCGTGCTCGAGAAGAAGTGGGGCGCCCCCACGATCACGAACGACGGTGTCTCCATCGCCAAGGAGATCGAGCTCGACGACCCGTACGAGAAGATCGGTGCGGAGCTCGTCAAGGAGGTCGCCAAGAAGACCGACGACGTCGCCGGTGACGGTACGACGACCGCCACGGTCCTCGCCCAGGCGCTCGTGCGCGAAGGTCTGCGCAACGTCGCGGCCGGCGCCGACCCCATCTCGCTGAAGAAGGGCATCGAGAAGGCCGTCAAGGCCATCTCCGACGAGCTGCTCGCCGCCGCCAAGGAGGTCGAGACCAAGGACGAGATCGCCGCCACGGCATCCATCTCGGCCGCTGACGCCGAGATCGGCGCGCTGATCGCCGAGGCGATCGACAAGGTCGGCAAGGAGGGTGTGGTCACCGTCGAGGAGTCCAACACCTTCGGCACCGAGCTCGAGCTCACCGAGGGCATGCGCTTCGACAAGGGCTACATCAACCCCTACTTCGTCACGGACCCGGAGCGCCAGGAGGCGGTCTTCGAGGACCCGTACATCCTCATCGCGAACCAGAAGATCTCCAACATCAAGGACCTGCTGCCGATCGTCGACAAGGTGATCCAGGAGGGCAAGGAGCTCGTCATCATCGCCGAGGACGTCGAGGGCGAGGCTCTCGCGACCCTCGTGCTCAACAAGATCCGCGGCATCTTCAAGTCGGTCGCCGTCAAGGCTCCCGGCTTCGGCGACCGTCGCAAGGCGCAGCTGCAGGACATCGCGATCCTCACCGGCGGCCAGGTCATCACCGAGGAGGTCGGTCTCAAGCTCGAGAACGCCACCACGGACCTGCTCGGCAAGGCGCGCAAGGTCATCGTCACCAAGGACGAGACCACGATCGTCGAGGGTGCGGGCGAGTCGTCGCAGATCGAGGGTCGCGTGACCCAGATCAAGCGCGAGATCGAGAACACCGACAGCGACTACGACCGCGAGAAGCTCCAGGAGCGCCTCGCCAAGCTCGCCGGTGGCGTCGCCGTCATCAAGGCGGGCGCGGCCACCGAGGTCGAGCTCAAGGAGCGCAAGCACCGCATCGAGGACGCCGTCCGCAACGCGAAGGCAGCCGTCGAGGAGGGTATCGTCCCCGGTGGTGGCGTCGCGCTGATCCAGGCCGGCAAGAAGGTGTTCGAGACCCTCGAGCTGGTCGGTGACGAGGCGACCGGCGCGAACATCGTCAAGGTCGCCATCGAGGCCCCGCTCAAGCAGATCGCCCTCAACGCCGGTCTCGAGCCCGGTGTCGTCGCGAACAAGGTGTCGGAGCTTCCCGTCGGCCAGGGCCTGAACGCGGCCACCGGCGAGTACGTCGACATGTTCGCCGCGGGCATCATCGACCCGGCCAAGGTCACGCGCTCCGCGCTGCAGAACGCCGCGTCGATCGCGGGGCTCTTCCTCACGACCGAGGTCGTCGTCGCCGACAAGCCCGAGAAGGTCGCGGCTCCCGCCGGCGACCCGACGGGTGGCATGGACTTCTGAGCTCACTGAGCGTCAGAGATCTCTGACAGAAGGGCCCCTCCTCCGGGAGGGGCCCTTCTGCGTTCCCGCGCCGACGACGCACGTGCGGCCCCGGCTCGCCGCTCGGGCCGGGACGACGGCTCGGTCAGCGGAACAGGCCGGCGGCGGCGATCTCGGTCTGCGCGTACTGCGCACCCGCGTGCGCGAGGGACGCGCCGATATCGCCGAGCGACGCCTCGAGCTCGCGCTGCGTGGCACGCCACCGGTCGACGACGGAGTGGAACGCGACCGCGGCGGTGCCCGTCCAGGCGCCCTGCAGCTGGGTGAGCTGCCCGAGCATGGCGGCGGTCTCGCCCTGCAGCCGGTCGGCGGTGGCGCGGATCGCGCCGGTCGCGGTCATCACGGCGTCGGAGTCGACGGAGAACTGGGTCATGAGAGGTGTCCCTTCGGATCGGATGCCCGTCACGTTAGGCCTCGTGAGACGCACCGACCCCGCCGCGCCGACGGGTCCGTGGAGAACACCCCCGGCCGCACTCCTGGGGAGGGCGAGCCGTCAAAGCTCGTCGGGCTGCAGCCGACGCAGGGGCTGCGTCTGGATCAGCAGGTGCTCGGCGGCATCCCGCTCGTGCGCGAGCGGCAGCGAGACGCGGAAGGTCGCCCCGCCCCCGGCCGTTTCGCTCACCTCGATCGACCCGTGCAGCGCCTCGACGACGGATGCCACGATCGACAGGCCGAGCCCCGAGCCGCCGGTCTCGCGCGTGCGCGACGTGTCGGCTCGCCAGAAACGCTGGAAGATCTTGTCGCGCAGCTGTTCCGGGATGCCTTCGCCGTGGTCCATCACCGCGATCCAGCCCATGCCGGCGACCTCGTCCACCCCGGTGGCGAGCTCGATCGGAGAGCCGGAGGGGGAGTAGCGGCGCGCGTTGCCGAGCAGGTTCGCGACGACCTGGCGGATCCGGTTGTCATCGCCCAGCACGATCGGCTCGGCGCTGCGCTCGGGAACGCGGACGGGAACCGTCGGCGGGGCCGCGGGGGATCCCGGCTCCGCGCCGGGGCGCGGCCTCCGGCGCAGCAGCGACCAGGTGGCCTCCGCGATTCCCGCACGGCGCGGGGCGGTGCCGGTCGTGGCGGTCGCCGTCGGGTCGGGGGCGTCGTCGACCGGAGCGGGGGCTGCGGCATCCTGCACCGTGACGTCACGATCGGGCGACGCGGCGCGGGCGTCCAGCGCGGCGTCGCGGGCGATGGGGCGCAGATCGACCGCCGTGACGACGATGTCGCGCCGCTCGTCGAGGCGGGCGAGGGCGAGCAGATCCTCGACGAGGCCGCCCATGCGGATCGCCTCTTTCTCGATGCGTTCCATCGACTGCGCCGTCTGCTCGTCGCCCGAGATGGCGCCCATCCGGTAGAGCTCCGCATACCCGCGCACGGTGACCAACGGGGTGCGCAGCTCGTGGCTCGCGTCGCCGATGAACCGGCGCATCTGTTGGACGGTGGCGTCGCGCTGACCGATCGCCTGATCGACGCGATCGAGCATGGCATTGATCGCCGTCTTCAGCTTTCCCACCTCGGTGCGCGGGGAGATGTCGCCCATGCGCTGGCTGAGGTCGCCCGCGGCGATCGACATCGCGGTGTCTTCGACCTGCCCGAGGCCGCGGAACGCGAGGGTCACCAGCCATCGCGTCGCCAGGGCACCGGCGATGATCGTCATGAGCGCGAAGATCGAGTAGATGCCGACGTAGTTCGTCACGGTCTGGGTGACGCCCGACAGGGGCAGGGCGACGACCTGCGTGTAGTTGTAGTTGTCGCCCACGCCGGCGATCGGCGGCAGGAAGTCGGCGCTCGCGTGGAAATGGGCGGTGCCGTCGATGCCGCTCAGCTCGAAGATCTGACCCTGACCGGACAGCGTCCGCTCGAGGGGGAAGGTCGGCGGGAAGGCGGGCTGGGGGCCGCCTGCACCCGTGCTGGTGAGGAAGCGCCCGTCGGGGCCGTAGATGGCGACGGAGTACGGCGTCGTGGGGTTCTCGTTCGTGTGGAAGACGGGGACGCCGTTCACGACGTCGATCGACATGAGGCTCGACGCCACGTCGGTGGGGGCGAGTTGCAGCAGCGACTGGTCGAGCGCCGTGAGCTGGGTGTTCCGCAGGAACACCCCCGTGCCGAATCCGGCGGCGACGAGGCCGACCGCGAGGACGGCGACCGTCACCCCGGTCACCTTCGCGCGGAGGCTGATGCTGCGCCACCACCCGGTGAGGCGGTCGTTCTTCTTCGCGTGCGCGGCCTGGACGGCAGCCATGTCGGCGCTCAGACCGATTTGCCGGCCTTCAGCATGTAGCCGAAGCCGCGCTTGGTCTGGATGAGCGGCTCTGACGAGTACGGGTCGATCTTCCGACGCAGGTACGAAATGTAGCTCTCCACGATGCCGGCGTCGCCGTTGAAGTCGTACTCCCACACGTGGTCGAGGATCTGCGCTTTGCTGAGCACGCGGTTGGGGTTCAGCATGAGGTACCGCAGCAGCTTGAACTCGGTGGGGGACAGGTCGATCGAGACGTCGCCGACCGTGACGTCGTGGGTGTCCTGGTCCATCGTGAGCTCGCCGGCCTTGATGGTGGACTCCTCATCTGCCTGCATCGTGCGTCGCAGGATGGCCTGCAGGCGGGCGACGATCTCATCCAGCGAGAAGGGCTTCGTGACGTAGTCGTCGCCGCCCGCGTTCAGGCCCTCGATCTTGTCCTCGGTGTCGTCTTTCGCCGTGAGGAAGAGGATCGGAGCAGTGTAGCCGGCTCCGCGCAGACGCTTCGTGACGCTGAAGCCGTTCATATCGGGCAGCATCACGTCGAGGATGATGAGGTCGGGCTCCTCCTCGAGCACGGCCGAGATGGTCTGTGCGCCGTTGGCCACGGCGCGCACCTGGTATCCCGCGAAGCGGAGGCTCGTCACCAGCAGGTCACGGATGTTCGGTTCGTCGTCCACAACGAGAATGCGCGGTGCCGTCATATCCCCATACTGGCACCGGAGTCCATCCGTTTGCTGGATATCGCCGGGAGCGAACCGCGCGCGCCCGTTCCCGGGCACCCTCTCCGGGGATCGGAGATGATGGAGGCATGGCCATCCCCTCCCCGCATCTGCCCGCGCCCGCCCCGCCCGCGGCGTGGCATCCCGCGCCGTTGCCGCCGGATGCCACAACGGGAGGACTCGCCTTCCACCGCCTCGTGTTCGCCCGCCGCCGCCGCGGATGGTGGACGCCGTTGGCCGTGGGCGGGCTGGGGATCGCGATGTACCTGGTGCTCACCGTCGTGGTGCTCATCGTGGTCTTCATCGCGGCGCTCATCGATGTGACGCTGCCCGACCGCCTCCTCGCGCTCAGCACGAATGCGACGTTCGACATGGGCGACCCGTTCATCCTCGCGATCATGCTGGGCACGATCGTCATCATGCTGCCGTGCTACGTCCTGGCATCCCGCATCGTGAACGGCCCCCGTATCGGACTGCTCTCATCGGCGGCGGGGCGGCTGCGCTGGCGATGGATGCTCTTGTGCGGAGCTGTCGCCGCCGGGTTGTCGATCGTGCTCACTGCGCTGACGCTCCTCGTGCCGTCGGATGCCCCCGCCTCCGGGTCGGGGCCGAGTGCGCTGTGGCCGGTGTCGCTCCTGCTCGTCCTCGTGCTCGTGCCGCTGCAGTCGGCGGCCGAGGAGTACGTCTTCCGCGGCTACCTCGGACAGGCGGTCGGGCGGTGGCTGCGGCATCCCGCCTTCGCGATCCTGCTGCCCGTGCCGCTGTTCGTCCTCGGGCACATGTACGACGTCCTCGGTCAGATCGGCGTGGGGCTGTTCGCCGTCGCCGCGGGCTGGCTCACCTGGCGCACCGGCGGGCTCGAGGCGGCGATCGCCCTGCACGTCGTGAACAACCTCACGGCCTTCCTTCTCGCGCTGGCCTTCGGGTCCGACCCGACCGAGACCGAGACCGGGTGGGTGAGCCTGCTCTGGTCGTTCCTGCTGATCGGTGGATACGTCGCGCTCGTCGAATGGCTGCTGCGCCGCCGTCCGCTGCCGCGGACGCTCGTGCTCACCCCGCCGCCGGCGCCGGTGTACGCACCGCCGCCCGCCTATCCCGCAGCGCCGGCCTGGCCCGCGGCACCGGTCGTCCCGCCGGTGCCCTGACCCGGGGCGTCGAGACCGCGTCTGCGCGTCGAGACTGCGGTTCCGAGTCACCGTCTCGACGCGAAAAGCGGGTTTCGGTGAGGATGCCGGTGCCGCACGTCGGTGCTGTGCACGAGCGCGCAGGCCGTGCCCACGGCGCCGCGCCGGGACCCGCGCAGGCGCAGGGTCAGGCCGCGATGCCGTCGGCGTCGAGGATCGTGTAGCTGTAGCCCTGCTCGGCGAGGAAGCGCTGCCGGTTCTGGGCGAAATCCTGATCCACCGTGTCGCGGGCGATGAGGGTGTAGAAGCTCGCCGTGTGCCCGTTCGACTTCGGGCGCAGCAGACGTCCGAGCCGCTGCGCCTCTTCCTGGCGCGACCCGAACGATCCCGACACCTGAATGGCGACCGAGGCATCCGGCAGGTCGATCGAGAAGTTCGCCACCTTCGAGACGACCAGCACGGGGATGCGCCCCTCGCGGAACGCGGCGAACAGTTCCGCGCGCTCGTCGACGGGGGTCGCGCCGGTGATCTGGGGCGCATCGAGCGCCTCGGAGAGCACCGCGATCTGGTCGAGGTACTGCCCGATGACGAGGATCTGCTCACCCGTGTGCCGCGCGACGAGATTCCGCACGACGTCGATCTTCGCGTGCGCCGTCGCGGCGAGGCGGTAGCGCTCGTCGTCGGCGGATGCGGCGTACTCCATCCGCTCGTCCGGCGGCAGGTCGACGCGCACCTCGTAGCAGACGGCGGGGGAGATGAAGCCCTGCGCCTCGATCTCCTTCCAGGGGGCGTCGAAGCGCTTGGGCCCGATCAGGCTGAAGACGTCGCCCTCGCGCCCGTCCTCGCGCACGAGCGTCGCGGTGAGCCCCAGTCGACGCCGCGCCTGCAGGTCCGCGGTCAGCTTGAAGACGGGAGCGGGCAGCAGGTGCACCTCGTCGTACACGACGAGGCCCCAGTCGAGGGCATCCAGCAGTGCCAGGTGCGCGTACTCGCCCTTCCGCTTCGCCGTGAGGATCTGGTACGTGGCGATCGTGACGGGCTTGACCTCTTTCGCCTGCCCCGAGTACTCGCCGATCTCCTCGGGGGTGAGCGATGTGCGCTTGAGCAGCTCGTCGCGCCACTGCCGGGCGCTCACGGTGTTGGTCACGAGGATCAGGGTCGTGGTCTTGGTGTCGGCCATCGCGGCCGCGCCCACGAGCGTCTTCCCCGCGCCGCAGGGCAGCACGACGACGCCGGACCCGCCCTCGCTGAACGTGTCGACGGCCTTGCGCTGGTACGGCCGGAGGGTCCAGCCGTCCTCGGCGAGCTCGATGTCGTGCGGGGTGCCGGGGGTGTAGCCGGCGTGGTCCTCGGCGGGCCAGCCGACCTTGAGGAGCTCTTGCTTGATGTGGCCGCGCGCCCAGGCATCCACCGTGAAGATTCCGGGGGCGGGATGCCCGGTCAACAGCGGCTGGATGCGCTTGTTCTTGGCGACCTCGGCGAGAACGGCCGTGTCGGTCGCGCGGAGGATCAG
Source organism: Microbacterium dextranolyticum (assembly GCF_016907295.1). Lineage (NCBI taxonomy): Bacteria > Bacillati > Actinomycetota > Actinomycetes > Micrococcales > Microbacteriaceae > Microbacterium > Microbacterium dextranolyticum. The sequence continues at coordinate 2,175,434 of NZ_JAFBBR010000001.1, read as the reverse complement.
CGTTCCCTCCTCGTCGCGCTCGATGACCAGCCGCCCGTAGCGGTTCACCGTCTCGCGGATGTCGATCGAGACGGATGCCGGAACGGGAAAGCGCGACCAGCGGTCGAGCGTCGCGAGCATGTCGTCGGCGGTATGCCCCGCCGCGCGGGCGTTCCAGAGGCCCAGACGTGTGATGCGGTAGGTGTGGATGTGCTCGGGCGCGCGCTCCAGCTCGGCGAAGACCGCGAGCTCGTGCCGGGCGCTCTCGGCGTCGGAATGCGCCACTTCGAGCAGTACGGTCCGATCGCTCTGCACGATCAGGGGACCGGTGAGGGGACCGTCAGCCATAGCCGACGAGTCTACCGCCGCGCGCTCAGCTCGAGGTCACCCGGGTGATGCTCGCGACCGGGAGCGTCCGTTCGACGTCGACCTGGCGGTCGCGACCGCGCAGACGGCCGCCGCCGAGCCCGGTCGCCTCGATCGTGAAGTCTCGTTCGTCGCCGCCGGGAAGGCTCACGGTCACGACGATCGTGGCGCGGGACTTCACCGCCTGCTCCAGCTCGCGGCCCAGCCACGCGGCGTCGGCATCGTCGTCCTCCGCCGCGCGCAGCCGTGAGATCAGCTCGGCGTACACCTCGACGGGCGGCAGCGGCGCGGGGCGGTCACCGGCGAGCCGGTGGCGGTCCAGGGTGCGGCGCTCGCCGCTCTCGTCGACGGCGACCGCCGGATAGCGCGCGTCGGCGACCATCCAGAAGGTCGTGTCGGCGCCCGAGCGGGTGATGAGGTGGTCGTCCTCGGGCACGAGGCCGAGCGGACGCAGCGCCTGGTCGACGGCGATCGTGCGCAGGAGTGCGGCATCGTCGCTGGTGATCCGCGTGCGACCCGTGCCGTCGGGCCCGATCCTCAGCGCCCCGTGGCGGGCCGCGGAACGCTCGATCTCGTACGCGAGCGGCTGCGGAACGCCGGTCAGCGAGAGCTCGTCGAGGAACTGCCGCAGCGAGGCGGCGGTCTCGCCGGCGGTGAGGGCGTCGGCGAGGGACTCCGCGGTGAAGCGGTAGGTGGATGCCTGGGCGCGCGATTCTCGTCGCGCCATCGCGCGCAGCCGCATATCGAGGTGCGGGGCGAGCGACCCGGGGGCGATCGCCGTGAGGTCGTTCTGCAGGAAGACCTTGTCGACCTCGGGCGGCAGATGCCGTGCCAGCGCGTCGAGGTCGATGTCGTCGCCCGATTCGGCCGGACGGGTCCACGAGGGCGCCCGGCCCGCGTCGTCGATGAGCGCCCAGCGCCGCCACAGGACGGCCTCGGCGGCCGCACGGGCGGGCCAGGCCGGATCGAATGGGTGGGCGCCGGGCCAGTCCGCGGGCGGCGTCCATCCCCCTCCGGGGGTGCGCAGCGCGGGCGGGAGGGCTTCGACGAGCCGACGGGCGACCGTCACCCAGCGCTCCGGGGTGCTGGAGTTCAGCCAGTCGATGCCGTGCGCCGTCACGAGCCACGCGCGGTCTTCGACGGAGATGAGCCCCGTGCGTTCGGCGATCGCGACGAGTTCGTCGGCGGCGGCGGCATCCGTCACCGATCCGGCCTCGACGAGACGTCGTCGGTCGATCGCGCCGAGCGTGCCCGCACCGATCCGGCCGAGGGGAGCGGTGAGCGCGGCCTGCAGAAGGTCGGCCAGAGAGGCGGATGCCGTGAACGCGTGCTCCGCCTCGGCGGCATCGTCGGGGGCGGCATCCGACGCCGTGTCGAGCACGGCCTCGGTGGCGTTCGTCACGGGGACCGGTACGGCGTCGTGGAAGGCTCGCGCGGTCGCCTCCCAGACGGTGCCGTCCTGCGACAGCAGACCGCGCGAGACGAGCGCGTCGCGGACATCCCCTGCGGGTGCCGCCCCCGTCGTGATCGCGGCCGCGAGGGCATCGACCTCGACGCGCGTCAGATCGACGAGAGCACGGGCGAGGGATGCCGCGTCGAGCAGCTCTTCCGCGGCGTCGAAGGCGTCGTCCCAGCGCACCGCCGGCGAGACGTGCCGGGCCGCGAGCAACGTGGCCAACGCCACGTCGTCGCTCCCCGCGAGCTGATGCGCGAGGGTGCGGGCGTCGGAGGTGGCCACGGTCAGCGGCTTCTGCCGGCCCGCGCCTTTCGGACGAAGGTCATGACGAGCACCGTCACGAGCAGCAGGAAAGCGACGATCGGGGCGATGTAGACGATCGTGCCCACGACCGGCCACACGCCGGCGCCGAAGTCGTCGTGCTTCATGCCGGCCGCCGAGCCGATCATGATGGCCGCGAAGCAGGCGACCGACAGGATCAGCAGACCCAGCGACATGAACGCGAGGATGCGGTCGATCCGCCGGACCGGAAGGTCCTCGGAGCGAGCCGGGGTGCGGGGCGTGGAGGGCGACATCCGCACCAGCCTACTGCGTCGGGCACCGGCGTGCGGGGTGCCGTGGCGTAGGGTTGTGGCAGGGGGCATCCGCCCCCTCTTTCACGGCGCCCGCACGGCGGGCACGATCAGCGAGGTTCAGATGCCCACCGGCAAGGTCAGGTTCTACGACGACGAGAAGGGTTTCGGCTTCATCACCACCGATGACGGCCAGGACGTCTTCCTGCACGCCACCGCCCTTCCGGCGGGGACGGTCGTGAAGACCGGCACGCGCCTGGAATTCGGTGTCGCCGACGGCAAGCGCGGGCTGCAGGCCCTCGCGGTGCGCGTGCTGGACGCTCCCGTCAGTCTCGCCAAGCGCAACCGCCCGAAGCCCGACGACATGGCGATCATCGTCGAAGACGTCGTGAAGCTGCTCGACAAGGTGGGCGGCGACCTGCGTCGCGGGCACTACCCGAGCGGCGCACAGGGCACGAAGGTCGCGGCGATCCTGCGCAAGGTGGCCGATGACCTCGATGCCTGACGCCGACGCGCGTCTGCTCGAGGCCCACGATCTGGCCCTCGCGGCGCTGCACGAGATCACGCCGCCGGCGACGGTGGGTGACGCGGCTGGATACACCGTCGAGGACGGCGGTGTCGTCTCGTTGCGATTCGCGACGACCATGGAGGGCTATCCGGGCTGGTTCTGGACGGTGAGCCTCGCCGTTGTCGAAGATTCCGAGCCGACCGTTCTCGAAGCCGAGCTGCTGCCGGGCGAGGGCGCTCTGCTCGCTCCCGAGTGGGTGCCCTGGGCCGTGCGGCTCGCCGAGTACCAGGCGGCGCAGGCCGCCCTCGCCGCCGACGAGCGCGATGCCGAGGCATCCGACGACGACCTCGACGATGAGGATGCCGCGGACGACGCGCTCGATCTCGACGACCTCGACGCCGCCGACTTCGACGAGGACGGATCGACGATCCTGCATGCGGGTGACGTCGACGGTGTGGACATCGACGTCCTCGACGAAGACGGGGACGACGACGAAGATTTCGAATCCGATGAGGACGACGACATCGACGAGGACCTCGAGTCCGACGAGGACCTCGAGTCTGACGAGGACGACCTCGAATCGGATGCCGCGGACGAGGACGACGACCTCGAGTCCGACGACGAGTGATCCCGCAGGGTGCTGAGGCGGTTCCGCCGCGTCAGCACCCCACGGCGATGATCAGCCCTGCTGGTGCTCGACCGTGTACTCGATGCACTTGACGAGCTGACGGACGTCCTCGGGGTCGATCGAGACGAACGTCGCGATGCGCAGCTGGTTGCGGCCGAGCTTGCGGTACGGCTCGGTGTCGACGATGTCGTTGGCGCGCAGGCTCGCGGCGACGGCGGCGGCATCCACCGTGTCGTCGAAGTCGATCGTGACGACCACGGGGGAGCGGTCGGCCGCCTCGGCCACGAACGGCGTCGCGTACGACGCGGAGGCCGCCCAGTCGTACAGCACGGACGAGGACTCGGCGGTGCGCGCGGAGGCCCATCCGAGTCCGCCGTTGCCGTTGATCCACTCGAGCTGCTTGTCGAGCAGAAACAGCGTCGCGACGGCGGGCGTGTTCAGCGTCTGGTTGAGGCGCGAGTTGTCGAGCGCGTTCTTCAGGCTGAGGAACTCGGGGATGTAGCGGTCCGACGCGGCGATGCGCTCGATGCGCTCGATCGCGGCGGGCGAGACCGCGGCGAACCACAGGCCGCCGTCGGAGCCGAGGTTCTTCTGCGGCGAGAAGTAGTAGACGTCCGCCTCGGAGATACGCAGGTTGATGCCGCCCGCGGCGCTCGTCGCATCGATGACGGTCAGCGCGCCCTCGTCGCCGTGCACGCGCGTCACCGCGGCGGCGACACCGGTCGAGGTCTCGTTGTGCGGCCAGGCGTACACGTCGACACCGGCGACGACCTCCGCGACCGTGCTCGTACCGGGGGCGACCTTGCGCACGTCGGGCGCTTCGAGCCACGGGGCGGCGGCGGCCGCGGCGAACTTGCCGCCGAACTCGCCGAACACGAGGTTCTGGGCGCGACGCTCGATCAGACCGAAGGCTGCGGCGTCCCAGAACGCCGACGCGCCGCCGTTGCCGACGATGATCTCGTAGCCGTCGGGCAGGCGGAGCAGGTCGCTGAGGCCCATCCGGACCTGGCCGACGAGGTTCTTGATCGGCGACTGACGGTGCGACGTTCCCATGAGCACCGAGCCGGGACCGGCAAGGGCGGCCAGCTGTTCGGGGCGCACCTTCGAAGGTCCGCAGCCGAAGCGGCCGTCGGTGGGAAGAATCTCGCGAGGCAGGGTCACGTGGGACATGCCACCGATTCTAGGGCGGGCGGCCGGACCGTCCCGTCCGGTCGCCGGGTCAAATCCCGCGCACCCGCGAACGGATAGGCTGGGAGCGCACACCGTCCCGCGCCCCGAGGCAGACATGACCGATCTGATCGACACCACTGAGATGTACCTGCGCACCATCCTCGAGCTCGAGGAAGAGGGAATCGTGCCCCTGCGCGCGCGCATCTCCGAACGGCTCGGGCACTCCGGGCCCACGGTCTCGCAGACGGTCGGTCGCATGGAGCGCGACGGCCTCGTGGTCGTCACCGACGACCGGTCGCTGGCGCTGACCGAATCCGGCAGGCAGAAGGCCGTCGACGTGATGCGCAAGCATCGGCTCGCCGAGCGTCTGCTGAGCGATGTCATCGGCCTCGACTGGGCGTACGTGCACGATGAGGCGTGCCGCTGGGAGCACGTCATGAGCGAGCTCGTCGAGCGTCGCCTGATCGAGCTGCTGGGGCATCCGACCGAGTCGCCGTACGGCAACCCGATTCCGGGTCTCGACCAGCTCGGCGACGCACCGGCCCACACCTTCGATGACGGCGTGGTCGGACTCGTCCGCCAGCTGAACGAGACCGGCGGACCCCTCAGTGGCACCGTACGGCGCCTGGCTGAGCCCGTCCAGGTCGACCCCGAGCTGCTGACCCAGCTGCGCGACGCGGGTGTCGTGCCCGGCGCGGCCGGCGACTTCCGTTTCAACGAGGGCTACGTCCTCGTGCAGATGGAGGGCTTCGACGAAGGGCTCGAGCTGCCCGTGGAGGTCGCGTCGCACATCTTCCTGGTCGACGCCGCACCGCGATCCTGAGGCGTCTCGGCTCCCTCGCCGTGCGCTCGCCGCGCGCGCGAACCTGAGTGCCGGGTGGGAGAGACCTGGGTGCGATGGGCTGTGCGTGACATATTCGTTACCTTCGGGTAGCCTCGAAAAGTCCCAGTGGCGAGAAGCCCGCCACGGACCGCCGCGCGAATTGCCTCACAGGTTCGTCGTCCGCTCGGTGACACCCGTACATCTGTGCCCTGACACCGAGTGCCGACGAACCAGTGCAGCTCCTTTCGGGTGCGTGCGCAGAGGCGCCGGAGGACAATTGGCTGAAACGTTCGACCCGTCGCAAGGGACACCCGAGTCCGAGCCGACGAAGACCGCTCTGCGGAGCCGTGCACGACGTCTCGTGACGCCCCGCCCCGTGGCATCCGCCCCTGCCCGCCAGACGCGCGCCGAGCGCCGCGCCGCCGGCAAGCCCCACCCGATGCGCAGCTTCTTCACCGTCGCCGCCGTCGCGGGTCTCGTGGCCACGGTCGCCGTGCCCGCCGCCGTAACCGCTGCGGGCACCGTGCCGGCCGAGGCGGCTGTGACGACGATGCAGCAGGTCGCCGCCGAGAACGCCCAGTCGCTGGTCGTCGCCTCCGAGGCGACCCCCGCGGCCCTCGCGCGCGGCTCGTACTCGGCCACGACCCCCGAAGAGATCCAGGCGAAGAAGGACGAGGAGGCGGCCAAGGCTGCCGCAGCCGCCCGCCTCGCCGCGGCCGCCGCCAGCGCGACCGCCAGCGCGAGCTCGGGGTCCACTTCGGGATCGACGTACTCGGGATCGCTCGCCGAGACGATCGCCCCTGCGGGATCCGTCGTGCGCCCCCTGCCGTACTTCGACCACTTCGGTGAGCCGTACGCGGGCCACAAGGGAACCGACTACATGGTCGCCCGCGGCACCCCCATCTACGCGATCGCCGACGGTGTCGTCGTCGCCTCCGACGAGGACGGCCCCGGCTGGGGCGTGTACGTCAAGATCGCCCACAACGTCGGCGGTCAGAGCGTCACCTCGCTCTACGCCCACATGCTCTACGGATCGCGTCGCGTCGCGGTCGGCGACACCGTTCGCGCCGGTCAGATCATCGGACAGGTGAGCGACACGGGCCGCGCATTCGGCACGCATCTGCACCTCGAGATCTACGTCAACGGTTCGTGGATCTACGCGGAGGACTGGCTCGCCGCCAACGTCCGCTGACCCTCCGGTCCGAGAACGACGTGATGAACGGATGCCTGTGGCGACACGGGCATCCGTTCATCTGCTTTTCGCCGAACCGTCTGCCGCCTGTACTACTCTGATCCCGACGCTCGCAGAAGCCGAGGGGGAGTCGATGGACATCGCAGGAGACCGCATCCGCACCATGGATGCCCTCTGCCGGAACGCCTCCGGCCGCTATGTCCTTCGGCATCGGGTACACGACTGCCGCGACCTTCGCGGTGACATCAAGGCGCTGTCTTCATGACAGCGCCTTTTTTCGTGCCTGCACCCTCTGAGACGTCTGCGATCTCGCACCGAAAAGGCCGCTGAAGCCGTCACGGCCGTTCGAGAGGACACACGCATGCGCACCCTGGTACTGAATGCCGGATACGAACCCCTGGCCGTCGTGTCGTTCAAGCGGGCCCTCGTGCTCGTCATGAACGAGAAGGCGACCGTCATCGAGCGGATCGACGAGAGCCCGGTCTGGGGTATCCGCGGTCACGTCGACCGACCCGCCGTGATCGTGCTCACCCGCTATGTGCGGGTTCCCGGGGCGCGGCGCGTGCCGGTGACCCGCCGCGGCGTGCTCCGTCGCGACGGGAACCGCTGCGCGTACTGCGGAAAGGGGGCGACCACGATCGATCACGTGCTGCCGCGCTCGCGCGGGGGAGCGGACTCGTGGGAGAACCTGGTCGCGGCGTGCCTGCGCTGCAACAACGTGAAGGGCGACCGCACGCCGCAGGAGATGAACTGGGAGCTGCGGTGGACGCCGCAGCCGCCGCGCGGCACGCAGTGGACCGTGCGCGGCACGGAGCGCTCCGACCCCGCGTGGGAGCCCTACCTCTCGCTCGCCGCCTGACCCGCGCCTGGCGTGTCTGTCGCGTTTGGCGCGCCCCTCGCGCCTGCCGCGTCTGCCGCGTCTGACCCGCTTGGTGCGCCCCCGCGCTGACCTCTGTCTGTCTCGTCTGCCTCGTCCGTCTCGGGGTGCGGATTCCCCGCGAGACCTCCCGTGTGTACGCTTTGGGGCTCTTTTGCGTGACACAAGCGCGGTTTCGCGACGGGAAGTGAGGCGCGCACGCGGCTGAGAGCGATGTCGGATGCCGTGGCTATCTTCGAACTCACTGGATTGAGAGATTAGAACAAAAGTTCTAATCTGATGAAGTGAGGCCGATCGTGGGGAATGTCGCTGCCGCGGATGTCGCCGACACCGTGAGCACCCTCCGCGCCCAGATGCAGCGGATGCAGGGGCGGCGTCTCGAGACGCCGGTGCTGCCTGTTCCCCGTGCCCTCGCCGCCCTACTGCCCGGCGGCGGTCTGCGGCCCGGCGCGTCGTACTCCCTCGGGCGCTCGACCTCGCTCCTGTTCGCGCTGTTCGCCCGGCCGTCGCAGGACGGCGCCTGGTGCGCCGCCGTGGGCATGCCGCATCTGGGGGTCGAGGCGGCTCGTGCGGCGGGGGTCGATCTGTCGCGGTTGGTCATCGTCCCCGATCCGGGCGAGCGATGGCTCGCGGTGACCTCGGCGATCGCCGATGTGCTGCCGGTCGTGGCGGTCCGTCCACCCGCACGGGCGACGGACGGCGACATCGCGCGCCTGGCCGCCCGCATGCGCGAGCGTGAAGCGGTGCTGCTCGTGCAGGGGCCCTGGCCGCAGACCGAGGCCATGATCGACGTGGGGGATCCGTCATGGACGGGCCTCGGCGACGGGTACGGCCTACTCTCCGGTCGTGAGCTGACCATCACGGTGACCAGCCGGCGCTTTCCCGCGCCGCGGACGGGCCGGGTGCTGCTGCCGGACGCCGACGGCGCCGTCGCCCCCGTGGAGCGGGGGTGGGATGCCGCGGCGCGCCCCGTCCCGTTCACGGGATCCGTTCCGATGGCCCGGGCGGTGTGAGCATGGGCGTCGCCGTCGCGCCGGACCTCCCGCCGCGCAGTCTCGTCGTCTGGGTGCCGGACTGGCCGATCGTCGCGCTCGCGCGCGACGGCGACGATCCCCCCGATCCCGCCGCGCCGATCGCCGTTTTCGCGAAGGGCGTCGTGATGGCCTGCTCTGCGGCGGCGCGCGCAGAGGGGGTGCGCCGGGGGCAGCGTCGACGCGATGCGCAGGCGCGGTGCCCGCAACTGATCGTGGTGACGGATGACCCGGTGCGCGACCATCGGGTCTTCGCCCCCGTGATCGCGGGCATCGAAGAGGCGGCCCCCGGCGTGCAGCTGATCCATCCCGGCCTGTGCGCGCTGCAGGCGAAGGGGCCGGCCAGGTACTACGGGTCCGAAGCGGCCGCGGCGACCGTGCTCGCCGGGGTCGTGGTCGCGCTCGGCATCGACGACGTCCGCGTCGGGGTGGCCGACGGTGCGTTCACCGCCGAGCAGGTCGCTCGCGTCGGCACGCGTGCGGCCGACCCCGTGCGCATCGTGCCCGAAGGGGGCGCAGCAGATTTCCTCGCGCCGTTGTCGGTCGGTGTGCTCGAAGGTGAGACCCCGGGGATCGCGGGGTTGTTCGCCCGACTCGGTGTCCAGCGACTGGGCGAGGTCGCCGATCTCGGGGCCGACCGGCTGGGGGAGAGATTCGGGGCGCCCGGCATCCGGCTGCACGCTCTCGTCACCGGCCGCGATCCGCGCCCGGTGACCGCGCGTGTGCCGCCTCCCGAGCTGCATCGCGAGGTCGTGTTCGAGCCCCCCGTCGCTCTCGCGGATCAGATCGCGTTCGGGCTGCGTCTTCCGGCCGAGGAGTTCACCTCACGGCTCGGGGCGCAGGGACTCGTGTGCACCGAGCTGCGCGTCGTGCTCACCGGCGAGCACGGCGATCGCAGCGATCGGGTCTGGCTGCACCCCGGGGCCTTCGATGCGGCGGCGATCGTCGACCGGGTGCGCTGGCAGCTCGCCGAGCAGGCAGCCTCGACCGCGCCGACGGGGTCGAGGGCGGCACGCCCGCCCCGCGGCGCGGCGACGGGAGGGCTCCGCAGTGCGGTCACGAGCGTGCGGATCGAACCCGAGGGGGTGGATGCCGCGGCGCACCACACGGCGCGGCTGTTCGGCTCGGGGCCGGAAGAACGGGTGCATCACGCGCTGTCCCGGGTGCAGGCCATGCTCGGGCATCAGGGAGTGCTGATCCCCGAGATCGGGGGCGGCCGCTGGCTTGCGGAGCGGCAGCAGCTCGTGCCCTGGGGCGATGCGCGGGTGTCGTCGGATGCCGCGGCGCGGCCCTGGCCGGGGAGCGTGCCGGGGCCGCTGCCGGCGAGCGTGTTCCCGCGAGCGCTGAGCGTCGCCGTGCTCGACGGCGAGGGCGACATGGTCGCCGTGGATGCCCGGGGTGAGGTGACCGCCGAGCCGGTGTGGCTCGTGACACCGGGCGCCTCCGGACCGGGGCAGCGTCGTGGCATCCGGCAATGGGCGGGGCCGTGGCCCGTGATCGAGCGCGGGTGGGATCCCGAGCGGGCGCGATGGGCTCATCGATTCCAGATCGTCGACCACATGCAGGGGGCGTGGCTGCTCGTGTGCGAGGCAGGGGTCTGGCAGGCGGAGGGGGTGTACGACTGATGGGATTCAACAATCCGTCGGTGACCTGGTCTGAGATGGAACGCCTGCTCAGCAGCCAGGGCACCGAACCCGACGGCGGCGACGGCCCGGCGTTCTCGCGCAAGCGCGGGCCCTACCGGGCACCGAAGATCGAGCGCCCCGACGACGTCGTGCCCTACGCCGAGCTGCACGCCCACTCGTCGTATTCGTTCCTCGACGGCGCCTCCTCTCCTGCGGAGCTCGCAGAAGAGGCCGAGCGCCTGGGGTTGCATGCCCTCGCCGTCACCGATCACGACGGCTTCTACGGGATCGTCCGTTTCGCCGAGGCGGCCGAGCAGCTCGCCCTGGCCACCGTCTTCGGCGCCGAGCTCTCGCTCGCGAGCTCGCCCGACGCGGCTCTGGCCGGGGTCGCACCCCGCGCGGGGGCCGCGCCCTCCCGCTCCGGTGCCGCCGATCCCGACGCCGAGCACCTGCTCGTCCTCGCCCGGGGGGAGGAGGGGTACCATCGCCTCGCCGCGGCGATCACGCACGCCCAGCTCGCGGGCGGCGAGAAGGGGCGGCCCCGCTACGACCTCGACGACCTCGCCGAGCATGCCGATGGGCATTGGGCGATCCTCACCGGGTGTCGGAAGGGTGCCGTGCGCCAGGCCCTCGCGACGGGGGGAGCGAACGCCGCCTCTCGCGCGCTCGACCGTCTCGTCGAGCGTTTCGGTCAGGCGGCGGTCACCGTCGAGCTCATCGACCACGGCGGTCCCACCGATACGCGCGACAACGACGTGCTCGCCGCTCTCGCTGCGGAGCGGGGCCTGCCGATCGTCGCGACGAACAACGTCCACTACGCGGTGCCCGAGCGGGTGCACCTGGCCGCGGCGGTCGCCGCGGTCCGCGCGAACCGGGGTCTCGATGAGCTCGACGGCTGGCTGCCCTCGCACGCGAGCGCGCATCTGCGCTCGGGGGCCGAGATGGCGCGGCGGTTCCGGCGCTATCCGGGGGCGATCGCGCGCACCGTGTCTCTGGCCGACGAGCTCGCCTTCCCCCTCCGCCGGGCGAAGCCGGCACTGCCGAAACTCCCCGTGCCCGAGGGGCACACCCCGATGTCGTGGTTGCGCCATCTCGTGTGGCAGGCCGTGCCGCGGAAGTATCCCGACCTCGACGACGACGGTCGTACACGCATCGAGAAAGAGCTCGGCGTCATCGAGCAGAAGGACTTTCCGGGGTACTTCCTCATCGTCCACGGCATCGTCGCCGAGGCTCGGCGCCGAGGCATCCTGTGCCAGGGGCGGGGCTCGGCGGCCAACAGCGCGGTCTGCTATCTGCTGGACATCACGGCGATCGACTCGATCTTCTTCAATCTGCCGTTCGAGCGGTTCCTCTCGGCGATGCGCGAGGAAGAGCCCGACATCGACGTCGACTTCGACTCGGATCGGCGCGAGGAGATCATCCAGTGGGTCTTCGACGAGTACGGGCGTGAACGGGCGGCGCAGGTCGCGAACGTCATCCAGTACCGGCCGAAGAACGCCGTGCGCGACATGGCGAAAGCGCTCGGGCATTCGCCCGGGCAGCAGGATGCCTGGTCGAAGCAGGTCGAGCGCGGCGAGATCATCCCGGGCATGCACGACATCCCCGACCGGGTGCTGGAGTACGCGGGGGCGTTGATGAAGGCACCGCGGCACCTCGGCATCCATTCCGGGGGCATGGTGCTGACCGAGCGGCCCGTGGGCGAGGTCGTGCCGATCGAGCACGCGCGGATGGCAGGGCGCACCGTCATCCAGTGGGACAAGGACGACGCCGCCTGGATGGGGCTCGTGAAGTTCGATCTGCTGGGGCTCGGCATGCTCGCCGCGCTGCAGTACTGCTTCGACCTCATCGCCGCCTCGACGGGGGAGCAGTGGACCCTCGACACGATCCCGAAGGAGGAGGCGGCCGTCTACGACATGCTGTGTCGGGCGGATTCGATCGGGGTGTTCCAGGTCGAGTCGCGCGCGCAGATGGGCCTGCTGCCGCGTCTGCAGCCGCGGCGCTTCTACGACCTCGTGATCGAGATCGCCCTGATCCGCCCCGGGCCGATCCAGGGCGGTGCGGTGCATCCGTACGTGCGGCGCAAGGTGCAGGGCGAGACCGTGACCTATGTGCACGAGAAGCTGAGACCGGTGCTCGAGCGCACCCTCGGGATCCCCATCTTCCAGGAGCAGCTCATGCAGATGGGGATGGCGGTGGGAGACCTCACCGGCGAGGATGCCGACGTGCTCCGCCGCGCGATGGGATCGAAGCGCGGAATCGAGCGGATCGAGTCGGTCAAAGAGAAACTCTACGCGGGCATGGAGCGCAACGGCCTCGTCGGAGCCGTCGCCGACGACATCTACGCGAAGATCCAGGCGTTCGCGAACTTCGGCTTCGCCGAGAGCCACTCCCTCTCGTTCGCGCTGCTCGTCTACGCCTCATCGTGGCTGAAGCTGCACTACCCGGCGGCGTTCCTCGCCGCGCTCCTGCGCGCGCAGCCGATGGGGTTCTATTCGCCCGCGACCCTGACCGCGGATGCGCGTCGACACGGGGTGACCGTCCGTCGCCCCGACATCCATGCGTCGGGGGTGGATGCCGGGCTCGAACCGCTCGCGGCGGACGGGGCGGACGGCGGGGGCGGTGGTGTGACCGGGGCGCCGTCCGCCGATGAGGCGTCCGCGCCGGCCGCGCGGATCGCGCCGACCGGACGGGCATCCTGCGCTGACCGTCTGCAGCCTCCGGTCGATCCGTTCGACGCGTCCGCTCCCGACGAGTCGGCCGCCCACCGACGCGACGGCGCACTCGCCGTGCGGCTGGGACTTGCCGCCGTCACCGGCGTCGGCGCGCGGTTGGCTGCCCGCATCGTCGCCACCCGCACGCAGGACGGTCCCTTTCGCGACCTCCGCGACCTCGTCCGGCGGACGGGCGCGACCGAGGCGCAGGTCGAGGCGCTCGCCACGGCGGGCGCGTTCGAGGGAATGGGCCTCGGGCGGCGCGCCGGCATCTGGCTCGCGGGCGATGCGGCGCAGGACCGCAGCGAGTTCCTGGCCGGCACGCTCGTGTCGGTGCAGCCGCCGCTGTTCCCCGATCCGTCGAGCTATGACGTGCTCGCGGCCGACCTGTGGGCGACCGGCATCTCGACCGACGATCACCCACTGGTCCACTACCGTGCGGGGTTGGATGCCCGGGGGGTGCTCGCCTCGCGCGAGCTGCGCACCCACGAGGTCGGCCGACGGGTCGAGGTCGCAGGGCTCGTCACCCATCGGCAGCGGCCGGCCACGGCATCCGGGATCACGTTCCTGAACCTCGAAGACGAGCACGGCCTCATGAACATCATCTGCTCCGCAGGTGTCTGGGACAGATATCGGCGGGTGCTGCGCGACTCGCCCGCCCTCATCGCCCGCGGCATGCTGGAGCGCTCGCCCGAGGGAGTCACGAACCTCGTCGCCGACGGTTTCGAAGACCTGCGTGTGGGCGTTCGCCACCGCTCCCGCGACTTCCAATGACCTCGGCGACGGCGAGGCCAGGGTGACGAGAGCGAAAGAGGTCAGGAGCGGCCGGCGTGCAGCTCGGTCTTCGCGAGCTGGTCGTGCAGGTCGTCGGGCGCGAGCGCCGCCTCGCGGAACTCCGCGGTCAGCGGCAGGCGCAGGTGCAGGTCGGTGCACAGGCACAGCTCGACCTTGCCGTGCTCGAGGGTGAAGTCGAGCACGTGGCCGCCGTGGGTGCGGCTGTCGTCGATGTAGTGCGCGTGGCATCCGGGAACACCGATGCCCTGCTCGTACAGCGGCGTGCGGAAGGCGATGACCGTGCCGTCGACGTCGTCGAACTGCAGCACGGCGTCGTCGTCGGTCGCCTCGGTCATGGGGCGGAAGGGGCGCTCTTGACGCGTGACCGTGCGCGCGGTGATCCGGCGGAAGCGCCCGGTAATGCGCAGGGCGTACATGTAGTTCGCCGACGCGGTGATGGCGTCGATCGCTTCGGACGCCTCGGCGCGGGTCGCGCCGTCGGGCAGCTCGCGGGTGATCGTGGGGACGAAGTCGGTGACCACGGCGTACGGGGTGGCGGCGTCATCGGGCGCGGCCGTGGCCGTGCCGTCGCCGCGCAGGCGGTAGGCGACGCCGTCGATCACGACCATCTCGCCGTCGAGGGCGTTGAAGGTGCCGATGCCGAAGTCTCCGTGCTGCAGGAGCTCTCCCGTGGTCATGTCGTCTTCGTAGATGCCGTCGAGCAGGGCAGCCATGAGGCTGGTCTGGAAGAGGGTGCGGCGTTCGTCGGTGGGCATGTCGCGTTCCTTTGTGAGGCGAGGGCGGGTGCGAGGGGTGGGGCAGGGTGTGCCCGGGCGGGTCGGACGACGAGACAGGGTGCGCTCGCCGCCCGGCGGGCGGTGTTACAGCAGCACGTCGGCGAGCAGGTCGCCGCCGAGGCGCCGCAGATTGTCACGGTAGTCGACCGGCACGTCGATGACGGACGGTCCGTCTTCGGCGAGGGCGGCGATGATCGTCGGCACGAGGTCTTCGATGCGGGTGACGCGGTGGCCGTGCGCGCCGAAGGATTCGGCGAAGGCGACCACGTCGTACGCACCGAGCTCGACGGCGGCGGTGCGCCCGTACTTCTCGACCTGCTGGAAGGCGACCATGTCGTAGGCCGAGTCGTTGAAGACGACGTGGGTGAACTGCGTTCCGAGGCGGACGGCGGTTTCGAGCTCGACGGCCGAGTACAGGAATCCTCCGTCGCCCGATACCGACAGCACGGGGTCTCCCGCGTCGGCCAGGCTCGCCGCGATCGCCCACGGCAGGGCGACGCCGAGGGTTTGCTGGCCGTTGGAGAACATCAGCGACCGCGCGCGATACGTGCGGAAGTGACGCGCCATGTACAGGTAGTTCGAGCCCACGTCGCAGAGGACCGTGGCCGAATCGGGAAGGGCTTTCTGGATGCCGGCGACCACAGCCACGGGGTCGAGTCCGAAGGCATCGTCGTGGTCGGGGTCGCCCAGGTCGGTGTTCTCGGCGAGGCGAGTGCGCTCGCGGGCGACGATGTGCTCGGCGTCGGTGCCGCGCGGGTGGAGCCCGCCGACGGCGAGCAGCGCAGCCGTCAGATCGTGCAGCGTCGTGGCGAGATCGCCGACGAGCTCGACCGTCGGCCGGTAGTCGTTGTCGATGTCGGCCGACGCGGTGTCGAGGTGGATGAGCCGACGCGCGTTGCCCAGGTTCCATTCGGCGGGGACGAACTCGACCGGGTCGTAGCCGAGCGTGAGGACGAGGTCGGCGTGGTGCAGGAGCACGTCGCCCGGCTGGTTGCGGGCGAAGCCGACGCGCCCGAGGTAGTGGTCTTCGAGTTCGCGCGAGACGATGCCGGCCGCTTGGAAGGTCTCGACGACGGGCAGGTCGGTGACCCGCAGCAGTTCGTGGAGCGCGGCCACCGCCTCGGGCGCGCCGCTGCGCGCACCCGCGAGGATCACGGGAAAGCGGGCCTCGCGCAGGAGCGCGGCGGCATCGGCGATGGATGCCCGTGCGGCACCGCCCACGGCCGCCGGAACGATCGGGTCGGAGAACCCGATCGCGCTCGGCGCGGTCGACACGTCGTAGGGGAGGACGACCGCGGCGGCGCCGCGCGGCTCGCGCGTCGCGGCGCGGAACGCGTTGACGATCGCCTCGGCGACGTTGTCGGGAGAAGTCACCTCGCAGGCCGAGACGGTGACGGTCTGGAGCATGCCGACGGCATCCATCGCCTGGTGGGCGCGCTTGAGGTGCTGCGACCGCGAGACCGCCCCGCAGATCGCGACGACGGGGTCGCCTTCGGTCGTGGCCGTGAGAAGACCCGTCGCGAGGTTCGTGGTGCCGGGGCCGCTCGTGACGAGGACGACGCCCGGGATGCCGGTGAGGCGCCCGATCGCGGCGGCCATGAAGACGGCGTTCTGCTCGGTGCGGCAGGTGACCAGCAGGGGTGCTCCGGGCTCGCCCTGCACGGCGGCGAGGGCGTCGAACACCGGGTCGATCTTGGCGCCGGGCACGCCGAACACCCAGCGCACGCCGTGGGCGCGGAGCACTTCAACGACTCGATCGGCGGCGCGGTCGAGCACGGGGGCCGTCGCGTTGGGGGTCACGGCGGAGGGCGCGGCCGGGGCGGTCGACGGTGCGGGGGAGATGACCGGTGCGATGCTCATGCCTCCATGGTCTGCCCGGCGCCGTCGGCGAGGAAGACGGCGATCACGATGTGACTGTTCTGATTCGCAGATGGGTCCGCGGGCGATGCGCTGCGCGACGGCCGCGTCAGGCGATGTCCGGCGACGATTCCTTGCGGAGCGCCCAGGCGGGCATGATCGAGGTATGGATGTCCGCCACCTCTCGGTCTTCGTCGCCGTCGCGCAGGAGATGAGCTTCACCCGCGCCGCCGACCGGCTGCTGCTCGCGCAGTCCGCGGTGTCGACCACGGTGCGCGAGCTCGAACGAGAGCTGGGCGTCGCGCTCTTCGACCGTTCTCATCGGCAGATCAGGCTGACGGGGGCGGGCGAGGAGCTGCTCGCGCGCTCGCGCGACGTGCTCGAGAGGATGCGCGAGATCGGCGAGGCCGTCGCCGCCGCAGGGACGGAGCTGCGCGGCACCGTGACGGTCGGTCTCATGACCGGTGTCGACCTCGTCGACGTGCCGAGCCTGCTCGGTGCGTTTCACGCGAGGCATCCGGCCGTCGTGTTGCAGCTGCGCGCGACGGGTCTGGGCTCGTCTGGCCTCGTCGCGCAGCTCGAGCGGGGAGAGATCGACCTGGCGCTGCTCGCCGCCGTGGACGGGCTGCCGGCCACGCTGCAGGGCGAGATCGTCGCCTCGTCGCCGTACGCGCTGGTCGTGCCCGAGGCTCACCCGCTCGCCGGTCGCGACGTCGTCGGCCTCGACGAGCTCGAAGGTGAGCGGTTCATCGATCTGCCGCCCGGGTACGGGTCGCGGCGCATCGTCGACGATGCGTTCGCGCACGCCGGGGTGTCGCGCCGGGTGCTGATCGAGGTGGCGGAGATCTCCACGGCGGCGCAGTACGTGCCGCAGGGCCTCGGGCTCGCGCTCGTGCCGCGGTTCGCCGTCGCGGGGGCGATCACGGGCACACGTGTCGTGTCCGCGGCGGACGCCGTTCCGCCGTTCGACCTATCGCTCGCGTGGGCGCGACGGCGCCCCCTCAGCTCGGCGGCCGAAGCACTCGTGCAGCTGGTTCGCACCGCTCTGCTGCCGGCCGTGTGAGCCGCCCTGCGGTCGCCGTATGAGCCGCGGCGCGGTCACGCCGTTCCGCGCCCGACACCTGTGCGAACGCCCAGCACGCCGCGCCACCCGCACTCGTCCACCTCGTCACAGGGCTAGCGTGGAGGCATGGCGAACGTTGCAGACTTCTTCATCGAAACTCTCAAGCGGGCCGGCGTGGATCGGGTGTGGGGCCTTCCCGGTGACTCGCTGAACGCCTTCACCGACGCGCTGCGGCGCGACGGAGGCATCCGATGGCTGCACATGCGGCACGAAGAGGCGGCCGCGTTCGCTGCGGGGGCGGATGCCGAGCTGAACGGCGAACTCGCCGTCGTCGCGGGGTCGTGCGGACCCGGCAACCTGCACTTCATCAACGGCCTCTTCGACGCGAACCGCAACCGGGTGCCGGTGCTGGCGATCGCCTCGCACATCCCGTCGGCCGAGATCGGCAGCGCGTACTTCCAAGAGACGCACCCGCAGGAGCTCTTCCGCGAGTGCAGCGTCTACTCCGAGCTCGTCGGCGACCCGGCGCAGCTGCCCTGGGTGCTCGAGATCGCGATGCGCACCGCGGTCGAGAAGCGCGGCGTCGCGGTTGTCGTCGTTCCCGGCGACGTGTTCTTCCAGGATGCCCCGGAGCGTCGTCCCACCGCGGCGATCACGGCGACCCGCTCGCGCGTGCTGCCCGACTCGGGCGACCTGCAGAAGGCGGCCGAGATCCTCAACGGCGCGAAGAAGGTCACGATCCTCGCCGGAGCGGGTGTCGCGGGCGCGCACGACCAGGTGGTCGCGCTCGCCGCAAAGCTGCAGGCGCCGATCGTGCACGCCCTGCGCGGCAAGGAGCACATCGAGTGGGAGAACCCCTACGACGTGGGGATGACGGGACTTCTCGGCTTCTCGTCGGGGTACCGCGCGATGGAGAAGTGCGACGTGCTGCTGATGCTCGGCACCGATTTTCCCTACCGGCAGTTCTTCCCCGCGAAGGCGACGATCATCCAGGTGGACCTTCGGGGCGAGCAGTTGGGGCGGCGCACGCCGATCGATCTCGGCCTCGTCGGCGGGGTGCGTGAGACCGCGATCGAACTGACTCCGCTCATCGATGACGGGCGCAGCCCCACGCACGTCGACGATGCCGTCGCGCACTACCGCAAGGCGCGGAAGACCCTGGACGAGCTGGCCGTCGACGACGGCAAGGCCCCGATCCACCCGCAGTACGTGGCGCGTCTGCTCGACGAGCTGTCGGCGCCGGATGCCGTGTTCACCGCCGATGTGGGAAGCCCGGTCATCTGGGCGGCGCGGTATCTGACCATGAACGGGCAGCGCCGGCTGCTCGGCTCGTTCCTGCACGGGTCGATGGCGAACGCGATGCCGCAGGCGCTCGGCGCGCAGGCGGCCGACCGTTCGCGGCAGGTGATCGCGCTCGCCGGCGACGGGGGCCTCGCGATGCTGATGGGCGATTTGCTGTCGATCCGCCAGAACGACCTGCCGATCAAGATCGTGGTGTTCAACAACGCGTCGCTGAACTTCGTCGAGCTCGAGATGAAGGCGGCGGGCATCGTCAACTTCGGCACGCAGCTCGACAATCCGAACTTCGCCGCGGTCGCCGAGTCTCTCGGCGTCAAGGGCATCCGGGTGGAGAAGGGGGCGGATCTCCGCGGAGCGCTGACCGAGGCTCTCGCCACCGATGGCCCGGTGCTCGTCGACGTCGTCACGGCGCGCGAAGAGCTGTCGATGCCGCCGGCGATCACGGCGGCGCAGATGAAGGGCTTCTCGGTGTGGGCGCTGAAGACGATCCTGTCGGGGCGCGGTGATGAGTTGATCGATCTCGCCGACACGAACGTCTTCCGCCGTCTGTTCGGCGGGTCGACCTCGGAGGACTGAGCCGCGCTCAGCGGCAGGTCTCGTAGCGGTAGCCGGGGGTTCCCGGCGCCACGAGCATCCGGTCGCGGAGGATGAGCGAAGCGGGCCGGTCTGCTCGCGCGCAGACCTCCGCGAGCGGGGCGTCGAGGGTGTCGGGGTACTCGATCGCGAGGACGTGCGCGCCGTACACGTCGGTGTAGGCGGCGCACTCGTCGTGCGCCGCGCATTCTTCGGCAACCGCGAAGTCGAAGCCCGCCTGGTCGTGCAGCAGCGGGGCATCCTCGGCGGCGTTCTTCTGCGCGGCAGCGAGGCCAGCACGGTGTGCCGCCGTGACGAGCAGCCGAGCGAGGCGCAGGTTGTCGTCGCGGGTGAGGGTGCCGCCGGTGCGCGTGTAGGTGTCGAGGTTGTCGAACTCGACGGCCCGGTAGCCCGCGTCGGCGCAGCCGTGGATCCAGGGGGTGACGACCGCGGCGACCCGGTCGCTCTTGCGGGAGTCGACGATCACCTCGTCGGGCCAGCCCGGGTCGACGACGGGGTGGCTGGAGGCGTCGGTGAGCAAGAGGTCAAACGGCCAGGAGGATGCTTCGCCGGGTTGGGTCTGGAACGCGTTGACGTAGCAGATGCCATACGTACCCGCGGCCGGTGGCGCGGTGCGGTCACGGGCGACGACGGTCACACCGGGCGGCGGGGCGTAGGCGCCCCCGAGTTGGTAGTCGAACCCGGCGCCGGCGGGTGGGAGCGTCACGTCGCCGGGTGAAGACGTCGCCGGGGATGTCGCGGTGGCGCTCGCCGGGGGAGGCGCGCTCTCGCCGTTCGTGGTCGTGGCAGCGCACCCGGTGACGAGGAAGATGCCCACCAGTGCGACCGTCACCGATCGTGAGCGGCGGCGCGGGGCCACGGGCGGTCTCATCCGGCGACTCTAACGCCAGTGTCGATCCCTAGGGAGCGCACAGGAAGCTCCGCCGCGTGTCTGGGCGTTCGTCCGGGTGCGCGTGCGAGCATCGATGGATGACCGTTCGTTCCTGGCACTTTCTGGCGATCGCCGCCGGGCTCGTGGTGGCGTTCGTCGGGTTCTACCTCTTCTTCGTGCACGGCTACATGGGTCAGCTGCTCGATGAGCAGGCACGGATCGGAGCGCAGTTCGCCGCCGCGACGCGATTCGCGGATGCCCTCGATGCGGTGCCGCTCGTCAGCGCCGGCATCGTCGTGCTGGCCGTCGTTATCGGTTTGCTGCGTCGCCAGGTGCTGACGACCGTCGTCGCGCTCGCCGTCGTCACGGCGTCGAACCTGACGACGCAGCTGTTGAAGCACGAGCTGCTGAGCCGGCCCGACAACGGCGCGACCGGAGAGTGGCACAACTCGTTCCCCTCGGGGCATACGACGGTGGCGGCCTCGGCGGTGTTCGCCCTGTTCCTCGTGTGTGCGCCACGGCTGCGCCCTCTGATCGCCGCCGTCGGAGCCGCGGTGCTCATCGCGATCGGCGCACTGCTGGTCGGCAACCAGTGGCACCGGCCCAGTGATGTCGTCGGAGGCATCCTCGTCGTGGCGATCTTCGTCTTTCTCGGGGGAGCTGTGCTCGCGCCGTTGCGCCCCGCCGCCGCCACACCACGACACGGCATCGCCGGAACGGTCGGGTTGCTCGTCGTGGCATCGATTGTCTCGGCCTGCGCCTTCGGCGTCGCCTACCTCGCGGTCGCCGGGGGAGACGCGCCGCCCGAGGTGTCGACGCTTGCGGGGCTGGTCGCGATCGCCGTGACCATCGGGGCGACGTCGCTGCTCGCCGCGCGCCTGTTCCGCCGCGTCGGCTGAGTCGTGTCGTGCTCGGGTTCGTCTTGTGGGTGTCCGGGTGGATCGCACTGGCCGCAACGCTAAACTCGAAGGGCCAGCCTCTGTAGCTCAGTGGAAGAGCCACTCCGTCCTAAGGAGCGGGTCGGGGGTTCGAATCCCTCCAGGGGCACCACATCTTTTTGCTCTTGACCAGGTATTTCTTCCGTCGTCAGACCTCTCAGGATCGCGTTTTGCCCGCTTTTTGCCCGCATTTGAGAAACCTATGAGCCGAAAGCAAGGCGCTTCTGAGGGCTTCAATCGGATCCTCAAAGCCTCGCAACCCGAGCCGATTTCCCGGGTCGAGCACCTTCGGGAAGCTGAGCAATCTGCTCTTGGCTTTCACTGCGGACGGCGGTAGCGGGTTTGAGGACCCGTCGGCAGAGCGATCAGAGGCATGGCGTCGTTCAGGCGAGATGCGACGGCATCGAGATCGTCGTCGAAGAGGTCGGCGTAGGTGTCGAGGGTCATTGCCGCGGACGCGTGGCCAAGCATCCGCTGCACCGCCTTCACGTTGGCGCCGGAGCTGATCGCGAGTGACGCGGCGGTGTGGCGGAGGTCGTGAGGGGTGAGTCGAGGGATCGACGGATCGATCGCTTGCGCGCGCTTCACTGCGTTCGCGAACCAGCCCTGGCTGCCCGAGTTGCGCATGTGGTTGACGCCGTCGCCGAAGAGCAGCCCCTCCGGCCCCTTGCCGGCGCAGGCTTGCTCGATCATCGGAGCGAGGCGATCGGGGTAGGGGACCGAGCGCTTCTCGTGCGTCTTCGGTGTGCCGACGTGGATCTCGTAGCCGATCATCACTGCGTTCTCTTCGATGACGAAGCGCTTGCGCAGCCGGTTCACACTTCGCACCCGCAACCCGGTCGCCTCACCCCAACGCAGGCCGGTATAGGCCAGCGTCAGAACCATGGTTGGGTGCGCCGAGCATGCCGCCAGGGTCGCCACCTGGTCATGCGACAGATAGACGCGTCGCTTACCGGGACCCTTCCGCGGGAGATTGCGGATGTGCCTCGCGGGATTGCTCGCGAGGCGACGGTCGTCGATCGCGACGTCGAGGATACCGGCGAGCACCCCGAGGGCACGTTTTACGACGGTGCTCGACTTCTGCGTCGCGAGCTCGGATACCCAGTCCTGGACCTCCGAGCGTCGGATGGACCAGATCTCCCGGTGCGCCCACACCGGAGCCACGTGATTCTTCCACGCCCGCTCGAGCGTCATGTAGTACGACGGCTTCGACATCGGCGGTTGCTTCGAACGCAGCCAGCTGTCGGCGAACATCATGACCGGCACCCGCGAGGCAACGGGATCGATGTACTCGCCCTTCGACTTCGACACCGTGACCATCGAGAGGTAGAGCTTCGCCTCGCGCATCGTCGTGAAGCCGCGCTTCTCCGCCTCGCTGTGATCCGGCTTGCGGTAGCGCACGCGGTAGCGGCGGCCTCTCGCCGACTCGTATGGGGTGATGCTGCCCATCGCGACCTCCGTTCGTGCCTGGCTCGTCGGACAGTACCGGGCCAGTGTCGGACACTCGAGCCGCCGCGTCAACGCCGCCGCGACGGCACGTCTCGCTATGCGGGTGGGTGTCGACACGTGTCGTTGGCGCGGAGCGGATTGTCGTTCTCGTTCGGCGGAGGCGAAAGCGCACTGCTCCGGTCCGTGGTGTCTGCGTGAGCTACGCAGAACACTCTCAGTAGGATCACGAATGTGACTGATTCCGTGCTCCCTGGGTTTGAGCCGATAGATGACCCGGCACTTGATGAGGTCGCTGGCTCCCTCCTGCGCCTTGATCCGACAGGTAGGAGATGGGCGAGCGTCATTCGCCACACCTACGACATGATCTACAACGGAGCGGAGACCGGACGCTACCGTTGGGAAGAGCTCGCGAAGACAGAGAAGACTCATTTCGGCACCCTTTTCGAGATCAATGCTCAGCGAGAGTTTGAGTTCGCAGACGGTTCTGGTGATCCGGGCGACCCCCTCGATCGTGGTCTCGACTACAACATCGCGGGGCACGATGTAGACGCGAAGTGGAGCCAGGACGATGGACGATGGATGCTCCCTCCGGAGGTCTTCGGAAAGATCGCGCTGGTGGCCACTGGCAGTGACCCACGGTCCGAGTTCTCGATTGGCCTAATCCGTGTGCGTCCGGAGTTTCTCACCACTCGCAGCAAAGGAAACCGAGACCAGAAGAGCTGGCTGAGCGCCTTCGGTCGACAGCACGTCCGGTGGTTGTGGCGGAACGCGCCGATGCCTCAGAACGTGTTGCTGCGCCTTTCCCAGTCCAGCGTCAACCACATTCTGGACAGTCGGTCTGGGGCTGAGCGCGTCGCGAGACTGTTCCTCGAAGCTGAGGGTCTCCTGATACATCGTTCCACCGTCGCGACGATTGCGCGTCAGCTAGATCATCAGAAGCGCGCTCGAGGTAACGGCGGCGCCCGTGATTTGCTGCGTCCGGACGGGTATCTGATAATGAGCGGCGTATATCACGCTGACGTCGCGGCGGAACTCGGCCTTCCCGTGCCGAGCCGCGCGGAATACGTTGCGGCGCGTGTCGTGCCAAGCCGCGACGGCAAAGGGGCCCTCCTCGATGGGCAGCTATGGCGGCTTGCTGCGAGCGGAGAAGCGTCGAGTCTGCCCGCACCGCTTCTGCCAGACGAGGAAAAGCGACGCAAACGACGCTCAGAGGAAAATCGATCCTGAGGTCACGCCACGACCGCGAGAGGGCGCCGCTTCGTCGCCTCCGCGCCGATCGCGCGTTTGATCGCCGCACCTACGCCCTCCGCGACTGGGGGCGGGAACGCGTTGCCGATCTGACGGTAGACGGAAGTCTTCCGCCCGGAGAACTTCCACGAGTCGTCGAATCCCTGAACGCGGGCCACCATCTCGTTCGTAAGTCGGGGCAAGTGCCGGATGGGGTGCTCGGCTGAAGGCGCCTCATCGGCAACACCTTTACCGTCCACACCGAGGGCCAACCACGCAGCCTTGGCCCGCGTTGGGCCCAGATCCGCACCCCCGTGCTTCTTGGAGCCGCCGACGATAGTCGGCGCGATTGAGTTGGCTCGCTTCGCCCACGCCGTTGCTCCTACCCAGCCGTTGGCGCTCATCAACGGAAGCAAAGTCTCTCCGACCATGCGGGGCGTTCCGACTGCCCCGGGCCATTCGAACTTCTTGAACTTCGCGCCCTTGACCGCAACGAGGATGAAGCGTGGTCGAAGCTGCGGAACGCCGAACTCCGAGCTCAGCAGCAACTGCCAGTCCGTCTGATATCCGAGTTTCTCGAGTTCGCTGCGGATGGAATCGCGATAGGGCTGAAAGCGTGCTGAAGCTAAACCCTTGACGTTCTCGAGCAACACCGCGGCAGGGCGAGCCTCACGCACCAACCTGATCGCTTCCGGGAACAAATCCCGCTCGTCGTCGGAGCCGAGTTGCTTGCCTGCAACGCTAAATGGCGGGCACGGGACACCACCGGCAAGGAGATCGATGCCTCGGTAATCGCGCCCGTCTATCTCTCGGACATCACCCTCGTGGACATTCCAGGCGGGCCGGTTTAGTCGAAGTGTCGCTGCTGCATCACGGTCGATCTCCACAGCGAGCTCGTGTCCGAAGCCCGCCTGCTCTAACCCGTATGACTGCCCGCCGGCTCCTGCGCAGATTTCCAGAGTGCTTAGCTGCGAGGTGGTCATGGTGTCTTGCCTCCGGAAGCGCTGGATAGGGTGAAACCCTGACGGTCGATTAAACCTAGCTTGACATCGGGGTCGGACATCGCGGGCACGCGGGGTCGGACTACGTCCGGGAGGCTACGACTGCCGCGACTCCGGCGGCGATGTCTTCCGGCGGAGTGTGCTCCCAGGCGCGGATCACCAGCCAGCCCGCCGACTGAAGGGCGGCGGTGTTCTCGGCGTCCCGCTGCCGGTTGCGAGCGAGCTTCGGATCCCAGTAGTCCCAGTTCTTCTTCGGTATGGCACCGTGCTCCGGACAGCAGTGCCAGAAGCAACCGTCGATGAACACGGCGACCCTCCGACGTGTGAAAACGATGTCGGGGCGAACACCGCGTCGGCCAACCCTCAGGCGGAGGTCGCATCTGTATCTGAGTCCGGCCGCGAGAAGGAGCGATCGGACCGCGAGCTCCGGCTTCGTATCCTTTCGGCGGTTGGCCTGCATGTTTCGCCGACGCGGGTTCTCGGGAACTCCAGGATCCTCGATCGAGCGACGCATATCACCAGTATCGGACGAGCCCGCCCTCGCAACCACCCAGGCGACACGGTAGTCGGGTTTCCCCCTCGAGATGAAAGCGCTCGGTAACGTCATTCATGTCGGCTGGGAGGCGACGCAGATGGCGGAGACAACGGCACAGGGGAGTGCTCGCCCAGTTTTTTCGCTTGCCGAGAATTCCGAGACAGAGCCCGTCGAGGTGGCCTGGGCGGGAAACTATCTCGCCCTCGGAGCGCGGCTGGCGAGGCACGCCGACTCGCTCGATCGAAAGCAACTGATCGTCGTCCTCTCCGTGCCGCGGCGAGATTACGTCGCGGCCCTAGTCGGGGCGGGGTGGACGCTGACGCGTCCCGTTCCGACCGGAGCCGGGAATCCGCTGCAGGTTGCGCGGGACGGCGGTTCCCAGGCATGGTATCGAGCCCTCAACGCCAGTTACGTCTACGCTGGCGAGCTTCGCGAGCTCAACGAGGCTGTCACCCCCGCTCGGATGCGATACGCCGGATCTCACTTCAAAGTGACCAGCTTCCTGAGGATGGCGCCCGCGCTCGCGGTTGACGGCGAGCGCCGTGAGGTGCGCGTCCGGCCGGGGAGCATCGTGCGCTATACCCGGGCGATCGAGAGCTGGGATGACCGTCTCGTCGCGCCAGCGCAGGACCTCGCGCTCGTCGGCATCGAGTCGCGACTGAGAGCCGATCTCGAGGCCGTGCTCTGCAGGCTTGGAGATTCCGACGGGGACCGGCTGGATACCCTTCTCAGGCCATGGAGCCGCGAGGCCGCCACTTGGTTCAGCCGGATCTATTCGTCGGCCACGCTCGAGGAGGCTCCGAGCGGCTACAAGGCAGTCCTGCTCGATGGTCAAGGGGCGATCAAGTACATCGCCGAGACATTCTCTCCGGTCGTTGTTTGCGTCATCGACCGCTCGGTGGCGGACGAGACTCAGGCCGAGAGCCTCGTCAATATGCGCCGTACGGAGGGGACCGCTGTCGACGTTGCCGAGCTTCTGGGCTGGCGCCCGCTGGTCGGTATCGAGATCATGGGATTCGAGGTGAGGCTGTGAGCAGGGTGGCCGCAGTCAACGAGCGGTACTGCGCGACCACGGCCGTTGCCCGCGACGGCGTTAGCCTCTTCGTCGTCGCCGATGAGAACGGCGCGGCACTCAACGCGGCCGTACGCGCCGTAGCGCGCATGGCCGAGGAAGACGGAAGCGACCTCTGGGAGCATGTCCTCGGCGCCGCGAAGTCCCTCCGCTGGCGGCTCGCATTTCGGCCGCAACCTCTCGAGTTCAACCCGTCCGTAACAACTGCTGCCCGCGCCGTCGTCGCCCAAGCCGACGCTATCCGGCCCGCGCTCGGCGATGACGGCACCGCTCTGCTGAACGCGCTCACGGAGGCGGCCGAGCGCATCGCAGCGGAAGATCCACCAGTCGGCGCCTATCTGCGGGAGTCCGTCTTGGAAGTAGGGCCGGCGGCCTGCTTAGTAGTGGCGGACGGGACCCTTTCGCGAGCCGAGATTGGCTCGTGGCTTGGGCCTCTCGGATTCCGCGTCGTGTCCCCGGGGATGCTCGCCGACGCGACCTTGATCGCGGACATTGCCTACGTTGTCGGACCTCCCCGGCTGATGCGAACCTCTCTCGTCACGGCCCCGCCGACCCCCGAGGTGTCCTTCTTCGTGCCGTCCTGGTTCGGCGACCGGAGCCTGCCGGCGACCGCAATTGCCGACTACGCGCAGGGAGCGATTCGCCCCCGCGTTCGAGTTTTCGAGCTCGGCACCCTGAATCCGACCGTCGATGAGGTGCCATCCGAGCGGGAGCCAATTGAGGACTTCGCCCCGCCGCCAGTGTGGGGATCGCAGGTTAGCGCTCACCGGGAGCCGGGAGTCGACGAGGTGGTAGTGCGGAAGGTGTTGCTTAGCGGCGGCTACGCGATCTGGATGGATGACGGTGAGCGGATCCGCACTCTGGACCCCTCGCAGCCGGCCGGAGAGAGAGTCACCTACACCGACGTCGCGGCCGTCGAACCCGGAACGTACCTCGTGCTGCGTCTCGGCGTGACCGAGCGGGCGGTTCTCTATGAGGCGACTTTGGCGTCGATGGGCGTCCGCCGCGCGGTAGTCGAGTCTTCCCAGGAGCGGTGGAAGCAGGCACTGCTCGGTCGGCTCCGGAGTGCAGGGCGTTCCCACGTTGAGTCGACGATTCGGCGTCTCGGCGTGAGAGCAGCCGAGCAAGCGGAGGCATGGACGCGGCCGACGGTTGCGCGCCCTCAGCTCGACTCGGACTTCAAGCTGTTGCTGCAATGGCTGGAGGTACCAGACGAACCAGCCTTCTCCAACGCAACTGAGTTTCGGCGGGCGCGCTTCCGAGCAGCCTCCCGCATGCGAGAGCAGCTCGAGCTTGCCGTGGCGAGCGCGGACATCGAGGCGTTACGCGCTGGGGGTCACGTGAAGCTCGATGGCGCGGGTTTCGCCGACATCATCGCAACTCGCGTGCTTGCGATCTCGTCCCACACCAACGTAGTTCCCCGTCACGATGCCCGGGAGCCTTTCCTTGACGGAGGTGGCCGATGGCTCGAATGATTCCCAGCTACTGCGCCGAGAGCGCCCCGCCGGGAGAGAGGGATCTCTTCGCGGCACTCGCCTCGGACGCGGCGACCGAGGATTGGACCGTCCTTCATTCGCTCGGCATAGCGAGACATGTCCGGCAGGTCGAAGGCGAAGCGGACTTCGTCGTGATCGTCCCGAACCATGGTGTGCTCGTGATCGAAGTCAAGTCGCATCAGAGCGTCGCGGTGCTCGCCGACGGACGATGGCGGTTGGGTAACAATCCGGCGACTGCTCGGGGGCCTGTCAAGCAAGCGGACGAAGCCATGCATTCCATCCGCGAGTACCTCGCGAAGAACCAGGTGAATATCCACGGGGTGCCGATCGTATGCGCGGCGTGGTTCACGCACACACGTGCGCGAGCGCACATCCCTTCGAGCCCAGAGTGGCTCGACTGGCAGATCCTGGACTCGGTCGACCTGGAGCGTGGAGCGGCGAGCGCAATCCTTCGAACGCTGCGCGACGGCTCGGCGCATCTTGACTCGGTTCTTCACGTTTTCCATGGCGACTTGGGTCCTGATCAGAACCAGACGGATAGGATCGCGAGCGCCCTGCGGCCTCGATTCGAGTTCGCTACGACGTTCGGAGACCGGCGCCGGTCGCGAGAAGGCGAGCTGATCCGGTTCATAGACGAGCAGTATCTTGCGCTCGATGCTATGGCGGACAACCGTGCGGTTCTGTTCACCGGTCCGGCCGGCACCGGCAAGACGCTCCTCGCCTCCGAAGCGGCGCGCCGCGAGGCGTTGCAGGGGCGAACCGGAAGGCTGATGTGCTTCAACGCCTATCTGGGTCGGCAGCTCAAGGACTCGTTCGCCGAGAGCGACGGCGTCGTTGCCGGTACTTTCCATGCTCAGCTGCTGGATATTGCCGGGCTCAAGTCGGCGCCGGCCGACGCTGGACCGGACTTTTGGGACGGTGAGCTCGTCGACTCGGCGCTAGAAGCCATGCTCGAGTGGGACGACGACAAGCGCGCCGATTTCGTCGTAATCGACGAAGCTCAAGACCTTGCGAAACCTGCAGTCTTCGACGCGATTGATCTTCTCCTTAAAGACGGTGTCGCCGGCGGACGCCTGCTCCTGTTCGGCGACTTCGACCGCCAAGCGATCTACGATCTGGAGGACAACCGGCCGCTGCTTCGGGAGCGGGTGGGCGATCTGACCACTTATACGTTGAAGGTGAACTGCCGCAATCTGCCCCGGATCGCTCACGCGACCGAGACCTTCAATGTCTTCCCCGGGTACCAGGGGTACCGACGGCACGACGACGGAGTAGCCCCGACATTCGTCCGTTTTGAGCGCGGGCGAGACCAGTCCGACAAGCTCGCGGGCGCCATCAGATCGCTGCGCGAGGAGGGGTACGAGTTGAGCGAGATCGCGGTGCTGAGTACCCGGCGCGCAGATTCGGTCGCCGCAAGGTCCACGGACGCTTGGCTCCGTCAGATCCTGGTTCCCGCCGACGGGCGTCGCAGGCAGGCCGGCAAGGTCGTCTACTCTACGATCCATGCGTTCAAAGGGCTAGAAGCGCCCGCAGTGGTCCTAACCGATCTAGACCGCGACGGAGCGGCGCCATTCGAAGCGCTGCTGTACGTCGGCATCACCAGGGCCACCGACAGGCTGGTGGCCCTTATCGAGACAAGCACGATGCGGTTACTACTTGGGGGAGCGGCATGAGCGGTGTTGAAGCGAGGGACCACGTCGAGCGGGCGGTTCGACGCGAGCTGTTCGGGCCGGGCGACGAGCTGCACTTGGGCACGCCCGTCGATTGCGCGGGAGCGAACATCGTTCTGTCCGTCGAGCAGGCGAAGGCGTTCGTCTATCATGACGCCGCGACGGGGCAGGAGCTTCTGACCAAGATGGATCCGCTCCGGCGGTACGGAGTCGGCGTGCTTTTCGGCGGCGGAGCCACAGCACTGTCCGCCGTCGGCGCGGCTGCGTCGGATCCCGAGGATGCTCCCGACATCGACACGACGTGGGTGTCCGGGCTCGAAGTCAACGACATCGATCCGAACTCCCCGGACGTCACGTTCACCGGATCCGTTCATCAGGATCGTCCCGACGACGACGACTTCGATCTCACCGATGCCAACAGCCTCAAACCTTCGGCGATGGCGGTCTCTTTCAAGGTGCGAGTGCCGGACGGGGGTTCGCTGGAGCTGCGCGCCTGGGGAGCTTCCTACAAGCGCTACGGCGTCACTATCCCCGGTGTCCACAATCAGGCGGAGTGGTGGCTTCGCCAGCCGTTCGCGCTCGCGGGAACGGTCGCTAGCGCGAGTCTGAGGTCAGGGACGTTCGAACGGCTCGTGGTGCCGGTTCGCCCGGTCAGCGAGGACGGCTCGGAGGATGCGACGCTCCATCGGCTGCTTCCGCAGGTGCAGCTGTACGCCCGACCGGTGCCGGGGGAATCTGACCCGCAGAGCCGCCTCGTGACAGTCGCGCTCGTCAACGTTGATCCCGGCTCGGGCAACGCTCACGCGCTTTTCCAAAGCGGATTTGAGGTCCGGGCCGCCAGCGGGGCCTCGATCCAGCCGTACCCTTCTGTGCATCTGACAGAGCGCGACGACGAAGAGCGCTCGATCAATCTCCTGTACCGCAACAAGTCGACGTTCGCGATCGGTCACGGCTGCGCGGCGCTGTGGGACGAAGGCGCCGGACGTGCGGCAGGGTGGGTCCGGACTGACCCGATGCCTTCGTACGAGGTCGTGAGTCTCACGCCCAATGTCTATCTCCGCGATCAGCACGGCGCGTACCTAACGGATGCCAGCGGCAAACGCCGCGCCGTAACGGTTTCCATGCAGGAACTGGCAGCGGGAAGCGACAGTGGACGTCAGCAGGTCGACCTCGTCCTTCGCCTGTACGGGCAGTGGATCGAGGATCAGCGGGCGCTCATCCCGGATCTTCCCGAGCGCTTCCACCAAGCGGCCGCCCGGCACATGGATCTGTGCGACGAAGCGCTGGGGCGGATGGAGGCGGGCTGGCAGCTTGTGCAATCCGACCCGCTTGCCGCGCGAGCGTTCGCGCTCGCCAACGAGGCGATGCTCTACCAGCAGCTTCGCTCGCGCCTGCCTGATCGCACGGTCAAGCCGACCAAGCGTGGGCCTATCATCGATAGCCCGGCTCCGGAGGTTGTCCCGACTCCGCAGCAGGGGCAGTGGCGCCCGTTTCAGATCGCCTTCGTGTTGGCGACCCTGCCCGAGCTCATCTTGCCGTCCGAGGCGCACCGGTCGGTCGTCGACCTGATCTTCTTCCCGACCGGCGGCGGCAAGACGGAGGCGTATCTCGGTGCCGCAGCCGTTTCGCTACTCGCGCGACGGCTGCGCGACCCCGATGACATTGGTACGGACACGCTGATGCGGTACACGCTCCGGCTTCTCACCGCGCAGCAGTTCCTTCGGGCCGCCGCGCTCATCTGCGTCCTTGAAGACATTCGGTCTCGCGCGGAAGGCGAACTCGGCGGCTCCCCGTTCGGCATCGGCATCTGGCTCGGGCGCTCCTCGACGCCCAACAATTGGAAGCAGGCAATCGCCGGCCTCCGGAAGATGAAGACCGATGCCCGACAGGAGAATCCGTTCCTGCTGTCACGATGTCCCTGGTGCGGCACTCGCATGGGGCGGACGCCCGACAATGACAGCACGGACGTTGTGGGGTACATCGAGCTCCATGACCGAGTCGTGTTCCGCTGTCCGGACCCCGATTGTCGGTTCGGGGGCCGCACCCGGACATTGCCCGTTCACGTAGTCGACCAGGACATCTACGAGAAGCGACCGAGCCTCGTGATCGGGACCGTCGACAAGTTTGCCATGTTGGCGTGGACGCCGGACGCGCGATCGCTGTTCGGGCTTGGCCCCGACGGCGGACGCGTCGTGTCTCCGCCCAGCCTGATCATCCAGGACGAGCTGCATCTCATTTCCGGTCCGCTCGGGTCGATGGTCGGCCTGTACGAGCCCGTGATCGACGATCTCTGTACCGACCGTCGAGGGGACGAAGCGATCCCTCCGAAGATCATCGCGTCGACGGCGACGATCCGACGATACGAAGACCAAGTTCTCGGCGTGTTCGGGCGGGGTGACGTGGCACTGTTCCCTCCACATGGACTGGAGGAGGGTCATTCCTTTTTCGCCGAGCCGGAGATGCTCGACGACGGCTCGCGGGCGCCGGGCCGTCGTTACCTCGGCATTATGAGCGGCTCCCTCGGCTCGATGCAGACGGTGCAGGTGCGCGTCACCGCGGCCACCCTCAATGGCGCGGCGAGCATCCCGAACGATGCGGACCGCGACGGTTACTGGACGAACCTGAACTTCCTGAACTCGCTTCGTGAACTCGGCAACACCGTCTACCTTCTCGAGTCCGACGTGCCGGACTACCTGACAGGGCTGCGCTTCCGCGACGGCCTCGAGCGCCCACGCTGGCCGCGGATCGTGATGGAACTGACATCGCGACGTCGCAGCGACGAGATTCCCGAGGCGATCGATCTCCTCAAGAAGCAGTACGGCGAGAAGGGCTGCATCGACATCTGCCTGGCATCGAACATCATCGAGGTCGGCGTCGACATCGACCGGCTCGCGCTGATGACGATCGTGGGACAGCCCAAGACCACGGCTCAATACATCCAGGTCAGCGGCCGCGTCGGCCGCAAGCCAGAGGTGTCGCCGGGTCTCGTGCTCACCGTCTATGGCGCGGCCAAACCGCGTGATCGCAGCCACTACGAACGGTTCAGGACCTACCACCAGCAGCTCTACGCGCAGGTGGAGCCGACCTCGGTCACGCCATTTGCCAATCCCGTGCTTCGGCGCGCCCTGCACGCCGCGGTCATTGCCCGCATCCGGCAGACCTCGCCCGCGCTGCCGCCGAACCCGTTTCCCCAGGCGGAGTTCGACGAGGCTGTTGAGCTTCTCCGGAAGCGCGCCGAGTCGGTGAACGCGGAGGAGCTTCCCGCGTTCGATGCGCTCGTCGGTGAGCGCCGACGGCAGTGGAGCGCGTGGCAGCGAACGGAGTGGTCGGCGAACGCCTTCGGCGGCGGAGATCCGCTACAAGGGCTTATGCGGTCGGCGGGCGAGCTTCCGGACCTCGGAAGCAAGGCGACGATGTGGGACGTTCCCATGAGCATGCGGAACGTCGACGCCGAGTGCTCGATCGAGATCTCGACCGCGTATGCAATCGCGGATGGACTGGCGAACGGAGAGGCCCCATGAGCACCGGAAACATGCGGCGAGCCCAGCTCGTCACCCCGTTTGGGGTCGGGGCGATGAGCGTGCTCGTGAACGGCACTTCCGTGATTACCGCTGGCATTGACCATTGGTATCCGGGCCCGGGGGAGAACCCGAACTTCGAACTCTCGGAGTACGAAGAGCATGACTGGCGCTTGCAAGAGCGTCTCGCGGTCGCGGCATTCAGACTGCCGCCGGACTACCGCAGGAACTCGGGCCAAGGGGACCAGCGCAACCGCGGGCTCAAAGTCCCGGTCCTCCGGTTTCCGCGGTGGAACTTCTGCCCCTACTGCAAGCGCATCGAAATGAGCACTCTAACGATGCGCCAGATCGAGCGTTGCAAAGACAAGGCGCACGACGACGCGAAGTACAAGCCGCGCATGACCCAGGTTCCGTTCGTCGCGATCTGCGCGGACGGCCACCTCGACGACTTCCCGTTCTCCGAGTGGGTGCACCGGTCAATCAATCCGACGTGTGGCGGGGTTCTCCGCCTGAAGGCGTCGGGCGGCGGAGGCCTCGAGGGGCAGACCGTCAGCTGCGAGTGCGGCCAGAGCCGGTCACTCCGGGGCATCACCGACTCCCGGACCGAGAACGGTGAGGAGCGCACCACGCTTTCGGATCGGCTCGCCGGCGGCGGCGACGTCTACGAGTGTCCCGGAGCGAAGCCGTGGCTCGCGGTGGAGTCCAGCCCGTGCGGACTGCCGATCCGGGGCGCGCTCCGGGGGTCCGGCAACGTGTATTTCCCCAAGGTCCAGTCGTCGATCTACATTCCGATCGAGGAGGGAGCCGTCAGCACTGAAGTCCACGAGTTGCTCGGCCATCCCTCAGTTGCCGGCGCGCTCAATGCTCTCCACGTCGCGTACGGTCCGGACCTCGATGCCGCGACGCTTCGGAAGGTACTTACCCGGAGTGTTCCGCCCGAGCGGATACTTCCCGTCAGCGACGACGAATTGCTCGCGGCCTACCGTGATCGTTTCGGTATTGGCGGCGAGGAGATCCAACCGCCGTCAGAAGATGCTGCCGCGGAAGCTCCATCAGCCGACGAGATCTGGCGGCTTCCGGAGTTCCGCGCCATGCGAGAAACTCCCTCGGACTCGCGTCTCGCGGCCAGCGACCCTGGGCTGGATCCCGCTCTTGCCCCGTTCGTTGCGAGGGTGCGGAGCGTCGACGTGCTTCGGGAGACGAGGGCGCTCTACGGCTTTACTAGAGTGCGCGATGACTCGCTAAGGATTTCTTCTGGCAAGGCGTTGCTGCGCCGTTCGGCTCTGTTGCCGGAGCAGGACTGGCTTCCTGCCTACGTGGTGAAGGGTGAGGGCATCTATCTCGAGTTCGAACCGAACGCCATCGGGGCCTGGGAACAGCGTCCCGAGGTGCAGGCCCGGGCGGGCTTGATCCAGGCCAGGCAGCGGGTCGCGGCGCAGACTCGTGGGTTGCAGTCGCGCGACATCTCACCGCGCTTCGTCATGCTCCATACCTTCGCGCATGTCCTGATCAACGAATTGATTTTCACCTGCGGGTACAGTTCCGCGTCGCTGCGTGAGCGGCTCTACGTGTCCCACGCGGCAGGGGCGGAGATGGCCGCCGTGCTGATCTACACGGCGGCAGGCGATTCCGAGGGAACTATGGGCGGACTCGTCCGGATGGCGCGCCCAGAGAACCTCGTCCCGGTCGTGCAGTCCGCGATCTCCGACGCGCGATGGTGCTCCACCGATCCAGTCTGCATGGACACGGGCGAGAAGGGTCAAGGCGTTAACTCCTGCAATGGCGCCGCGTGCCATGGATGTGCCCTCCTCCCCGAGACGAGCTGCGAGGAATACAACCAGTTCCTCGACCGAGGACTTCTAATCGGAACTTTTGATCAGCCAGACCTCGGATACTATTCTTCCCTCTGATCGGCGCGTACGACGTTCCTCTGGATGGACCGCACGCGCACAAGTCAGGCCGCGTGCGGCATTCGAGGCGTCGACGGTCGACGGCGCTTGAGAACTGATCGATAGCGGCGCGCCGAAAACGTTCAGAGTTCGAGCGCCGCCGACACAAGGTTGGGTGAGCCATTCCTGCGTCGCCACAGCCCGCTCGAAAGAGTCACACGTGCCGCTTCGAAGACGGGGTCGCCCTCTTGCCGACCGACCGTGAAAGTAAGGCGCACGAGGGCGGGACTATCAAGCGGACGCCAGGTGCACAACGGCCAGACGAAGTGTCAGCGAAGCAAGTCAACATCATCGATCAAGTCAACGTCAGCGATGCACGCAGGCATCCGTGATGGCCGACGTCAAGTAGAGCCATCTCGCTCCACTTGCCTGCATCCGCGAAAAATACCTGGATAATCGCCAAATCGGGAGCCTAACCTGACGCCATGCGCGGAGGATTGGAGCGATGGAAGCGGGGCGTAGACTCCCGCGGAGTTCGGCAGGCGATCGCCTACGCGCTCGAGGGAACCTGCGACGCTTATCGATCGCAAACGAGCGGCGCGGAGGCGCTCGAGGCGTACGCCGAGGCATCCGAGTCGACCGTCACGAGGTTCATCGTCGCGAGCGGCCGGATCGGTAGCGATCAGCTCACCGCCGGCGGGCTGCGTGTCTGGATCACCGGTCACGACCCGATCACGGGGGAGGAGCGCGGCCACCAGCGGCTATGCCCTGACGCCGATCTGCTCCTGGACGGGACGATCAATCACCCCAAGACCTACAGCATCGCCGCGCTCCTGCACTCGGATCTCGCTACTGAGTTCGAGGCGCTGCAGGACCGCCTCCGCGACCGCATCTTGCTCACTTGGCAGACCGAGCTCAACGCGCGGCGCGGACACAACGGACTCATCCGCGAGGACATCACCCGCATCGAAGTCGTCGAGCTGCAGCACCGCCGCTCCCGCGCCCTCGACCCGCACATCCACCGCCACCTGTGGTTGAACATCAAGGTGCTCGGTGCCGATGGCAAATGGTCGAACCTCGACTCCCGTGTCGCGATGAAGCTGCACACCGTCATCAACGCCGAAGGCGAACTCGCAGCCCGCACCGACCCCGCATGGATCGCCGCGCTCGCCCGACACGGGTACACGCTCAACGACCAGGGAGAGATCGCCGAACTCGCCGGCGCTGTGCGTCCACTGTCGCGTCGATCGGCGCAGATCGAGTCCAACCGTGCGCGCCTGATCGCGGAATGGTCGGCCGAGCACGGAGGATCGGCGCCGAGCATCGAGACCCTGCAGCAGATCGACCGCCGCGCCTGGGCCGTGGCGCGTCCGAACAAGCCCGCCGACATCGATGAGGAGTCGTGGGAGGCGACGGTCCGCGACGAGATCGCGGCGGTCGATCCGAGTCTGATCGCGCCGCGCGCGGCCGTTCCCCTCGCTGCCAGCGGCCTGGAGGACGTCGACCTCGATCTGCTCGCTGCGCAGGCCGTTGTCGACGCGGACCAACGTTCCACCTCGAGCGGTGGGCGGTTCAGCGTTTTCGACCTCCGCGCGGGCGCGGTCCGCGCACTCTCACGCACGGGCGTCGTTGCCGATCGTGACCGGGTCGACGGAGTCATCTCCGACGTCACCGAGCGCGCCACTCGTGCCGCGCACCGCGTCATCGCCGATGCTCCACCCGCGCACGTGAAAGCCTTCATGGCTACCGCGACCGTGCGCGCCAAAGTACGCCTCGCTGGGCGTCTGGACGTGATCGCCCGACCGGGGCGCTCGCTGCTGCCGCACGAGTTGCGCGAGCTCGCGCACGACGAAGATGTTTCGGCTCTGGATGCATCGCAAGCTGTCGCGGCGTGCGCCATCGCCGGCACCGACGGTCTCGTAACGGTGACCGGACCCGCCGGCACAGGCAAGACGACAATGCTCCGCGTCACATTCGCCGCGCTCGCGGCGCAGCGCCGGCGGATGCTCGTCGTTGCTCCCACGCGCAAGGCGGCGTCGGTGGCGTCCAGTGAGGTCGGGGCCGCGGCATCCAGCCTGCACGCACTTCTCTTGGACCATGGCTATCGATGGGGCCGCGATGAGGCGGGCGCGATGGTCTGGACGCGGCTTCGCCCGGGGGATGTCGACGTCGCGACGGGCGCCGTCTACGGCGGCCCGACTCGATACCCCCTGCGCCCACGCGATCGGATCGTCGTCGACGAAGCCGGCATGGTCGACCTGCAGGCGGCGAACGTTCTCGTCGAGCTCGCGATCGAGAACGGTGTCGGCTTGGCATTCGTGGGGGATACGCATCAGGCGGTGCCGGTCGGGCACGCGGGCGCGATGGGTTCCGCGATCCGGCACGCGAACGCCGCCGTCGAGCTCGACACGGTGCACCGGTTCCGCGATCCTGACTACGCGGCGCTCACGCTACGGCTGCGGAACGCGGGCGAACGCGAGCAGGCGCTGTCGGTGGCGCGCGAGCTCGCGGGGAGTGGTCACGTCGACCGGGTCGATCATCTCGACGCAGCACGCGACCAGATGATCGAGGCGTACTTCGAGTGGCATGCGCGCGGCAAGCGAGTGACGCTCGTGTCCGGCACGAATGCCGAAGCGGATGCCATCAACGACGCCATCCAGCAGCGGCGCGTCGAGGAAGGCGAACTCGACTCCGGCACAGTCGCTTGGGGGATGGGGGAGCAGCGCCTCCTCGTGGGCGACACCGTTCAGACCCGCCGCAACGACCGGCGCACCGGCGTCGAGAACCGTGCACAGTGGATCGTTCGCGAGATCCGCGACGAGTCCGTCGACCTCGTGTCGGTGGGCGACAGTGGCGAGCTGGCGCGTGTGTCTGCCGACTACGCGCGCGAGCACCTGCAGCTCGCGTACGCGTCCACCGTGCATGGCGTGCAGGGTGACACGGCCGACGCGTCGGTGGTCGGTCCCGGTGTGGATGCCGCGGGGCTCTACGTCGGCCTCACCCGCGGGCGGGTGCACAACGCCGCGATCGTCGTTGCGCGGACCGATGCCGAGGCTCGCGACTGCCTCGCTGACTCGATGCAGCGCGGCACGCCCGAGTTGACGATGCAGGATGCGGTGCGCGCGGCGGTGGCGGAGCTGCAGCGAGCCGCGAGGGAGCGCGATGCGGTGATCGAGACCGGACCGGTGGTTGGGACGCCGAGTGCGGGGTGGGGGATGGGGATGTGAAGCTTACCCGCGATGGAGGGTGCTCGATAGCACGCAGAATGACCAGCTACACAGGGCCGCCGACGACGTGAGATGCGCGCTTCGCATTAGCGACCGCCCTACATGACTTGAGGCGATGCTGAGCTTTGCGCAGGAGGGTCGGGCTCCTCGGGTAGGCGGGAAGATGGCATGATAGACGCGCATCTAGCATCCCTGGAGATCGTGTGTTCGAGAGGTTCAGCTCTGCCGCTTCGCGACGCCTGAGGGCGTGGATCCAACGCGTGTCTGACGTTCTTCCCGTCCGGCGCTTTATTCACTGGATCTCGCTTGACGCGGTCGGTATTTGCGCCGGCGCCGCCGTGGTTAAAGCATGAATCCCGCCGCTGGCCTCAACAGCGCATACGTCGTGTCCGGGGCAGGTGTACGAGAGGTGGCGCCGGGCGCAGTCGGCGCCGACCTCCTTCAGCCCGACGGTCGTGCGATCGTCCTCCGCTACTTCCCCGATGCGCCGAGCCGCAAGGACATAGACACGCATGTTCTAGCCCTCGAACTACAACTCCAACTGGGAAGCGCCACCAGGAAGCATGCCGAGGTATCGACAATTGGCTTGATGGGCTCCTCGCGCAACGCACTGCACGTGACGCACGTCGTCAGCCGTCCGGAGCTACTATTCGTCGGCGTCGCGCCAATCGGCGCGTTGCCTAGCCCGTGGGACGGCTCCACCCCGGCCCTCGGTGATTCTTCCATTCGATCGATCGTTCTTCGACTCGTCCGGGCCATGCGTGATCCCT
The DNA here is from genome assembly GCF_016907295.1 of Microbacterium dextranolyticum. NCBI lineage: Bacteria > Bacillati > Actinomycetota > Actinomycetes > Micrococcales > Microbacteriaceae > Microbacterium > Microbacterium dextranolyticum. The sequence goes on along the minus strand of NZ_JAFBBR010000001.1, from coordinate 2,136,449 downwards.
TGGATTGGGAACGTGTTCCCGATGCCGTGGCGTCGGCACTTGAGGAGTCCAGCGTCCACGTCGTTGACGCCGCATTGGATGCGGTAGTACAAGCGCTGGCTGATGCTGGTTCGAGGCCTGGGGCGTACGAGCCAGGCGATCACGGGGCGGGCTTCCTTCATGCGATCGCTAGTAGAGCACGGCTACAGCGGGCGCTCTTTCTGCTACGACAGGAGGGCGTGCGGGATACGGCGACTGCACAATTGGAGGCGGCAATTGCGAGCACCGATGCCGCGGTCGCGGCCATGGCGAGTGTCACCAATATTCGCTTGAGCGAGCAGATTCAACAGGCCAACCGGAACCAACTCGCCGAAGACGAACGCGCCCAAGCGCGCGACCGCCTCCTCGCCAGAATCGGCGCGGCGTTGCTCCTTCCGTCCATTTGGTTCTCCTACTTGGGCATGAATTTGTTGCCGACGGCTGTCTGGGGCGTCCCGCTTCAAAAGTGGTGGGTTGCTATCGTGGTGGCTGTTCTGGGCCTAGTGCTTGCGTTGGTAGGTTGGCGGGCTGCGGCGTGGCTTACAAATCGAGTCGGACCCAAAGAGGAGAAGTCGTGATCGAAACCCCGATGACGTTCGACCAGCTGGTCGAAATGGTCGGCTCGGCAAGTACACGGACGACTACACTCGCAGATCCACTGGTCATCCGTAGCGGGCTTGCGGGGTTCATCGAGCCGAACTTTCTTGCAAGTAATTCCATCGACGACTTATCTAAGGGACGTGTCCTCCTTATTGCGGCGCCTGCCGCCGTAGGAAAGTCTGTGCTGGCCCGCGAGTTGGGGCTGCGCACGAGGAATCCTCTCGTGGACCTGGCCGGACGAAGGATCGGTGAAGCGTTCTTTACCGGAGCCCTCGGACGTCGGCTGGGCGGCCAACAGGCGTTGGAGTTGATCGCCGAACTTCATGCTGGTCGAGCGACGCTCATCATAGATTCTGCCGATGAGGCTCTTGTCGGGAACGGCCCTCAAGATTATGGAGTCGCGATCAATGACCTGGCCGACCTGATCGGAGCTGGTGGTCTCGGGCGGCCGGCAGCGGTGATTCTTGGCCGTCCGGATACGATCGACGAGACGGCGCGAGTTCTTGAGCAAACCGGAACTCCAGTGTCTCGCATCGACGTGGCGTTCTTCACGGAGGATCAGGCGAGGGCGTTCGTTCGGCTAAAAGCTCTCGGGTCAAGTGGTTCTGGCCCCGCCCAAGAACTCCAGGATTTTCTGGGTGCGTTCTTCGATCTGGTTATGGATGCGCTTGGGGCACGCGATTGGTTTCAGGCGAACTCGTTTGTCGGTTACGCTCCTGTGCTGGACGCGCTCGCAACGTTCTACGACCCAGAAGTAAATATGATGCGAGTCCTGAACGAAATCAAGCGGGCCGGTACGACCGAGCACGTCTGGGGCCTCCTGATACAGATCATCCAGAAGGTACTCGACCGCGAGACGGAGAAGTTCGCGAAGAGCTTCGGGGCCGGAGACGCCGATAAGGCTGACTACGGACGTCTTAGCTACACGCGAGACCTTCAACTTTCACTGTTGATGGCCGACCGTCCCCTCGACGTTCCCATCACGCCGGAAGTGGAACCCGCCGATGAAGCGTGGTGGGTCGAGATTGAGACTCAGATCCGCGAGCAGTTCCGAGTTCATCCGTTCGTTGCGGGAGGGCTCGAAACACTGGACAATCCGCTCTTGCGATTCACCAATGCGGCATTTCGAGACTACGTGGTGGCGTCAACGCTGGGGGAGACGGATCCCATCCGCGCGAGGGTGATTCGTGACAGCTGGTGCGATCCCGCCGTCGCTCCTTCCCCAATCCTCATGCGTCTTGCGTTGTCGAAGGAGATGGGTCTCGATGCAGTAAATTCGACAGCCCTAACGCTCCTCGTGGCGTCACATGCCGCTGAATTTCGCGATGATGTCCAGCTTTCTGTTGAAGAGCAAACCCCGGACCAGCGAGGTATGGGCGTTCTCGTCGAGGCGCGACTCGTGGAGGCCGGAATTGACGTTCACGCCGTCACCTCGCAGTTCAGTCCGGGCGAGGCGCTTTACCTCGCTCAGGGGATCGCTCGAACGGACCTCAATGTTCCGTCGCTTCGGGTAGTTGCTGGGGAAGGAGCACAAGAGTTCTCCGTAGGGCCCCTCGCGGATATCACTTGTGGGGAATTCGCTTCGGAGGCGCCGGAGTTGCGGCTGCGACCCAGCCCCGACGAGCAGCCCTCGTTCATTGAGACGCAACGAGTCAGCGGTGTAACCCGGCGGGTCGCGCCTCCGAGCGCTTCTCTGCTCAAGCTAATTGCATCAGAGACTGCGTACCCATGGACATCGTTCCGGGCTTCGAGACCCTCAGATGGAACGGTGACACCGCAGATTTGGGCAGCCGCTGGTGCGTTTCAGTCCAACGCGCGTTGGTTCATCAGGCAATCGATGGTCAAGGGCGATCCCAACTACCCCGCCGATGTGATGGACACGATTCTCGCCAAGGGCCGGGCGAGCCGTGCCGCCCATGATTTCGGGGTCGAGCGGAATATCATCGCGAAGGAGGACGGGGTCTACTTTCTACACCTTGCCGACTTTTCCGTCCGGGACATCGTGGACCTTAACCTCGAGAATGTGGGCTACCGTGCCTTCGTAGAGGAGTTCGCGATCTGGGCAGAGCAGAAGGGCATCTCGTTGTAACGCAGGACGCCTGCCGTAGCGACGCTTCACGCTCGCCGCGTGCTTCGATCGATTCGCGAAGCAGCAACACGTCCACCACTGACCGAGCAGCTCAACCTGACTCGCCCCGGGATATCCGGGAGCGTTTCTAGTGTCAGCCGGCTCTCTCCGTCGTTCAGAGTGTCTTCCACATCCACGCGCGGGCGTGACCGTCTCTCCGTGCAGGATCGCGGCAGCACAACTCAGCGCCGCGCTCAAGTCCCAGAATGGTCGGCCAGCGGGACCGCGTCACCAGCTTCAGGGGTTGATCCCGAACACTCGAAGCAGGGGGATGCGGGGGATCATCCGGCGCGGGCCGAGCTGGATCGTGGGGATGGTTCCGCTCTCGATGCCGAGCCTGATGGTGCGGTAGTCCACGCCGACGAGCTTGGCGGCATCCTTCATCGTCAGGGCGAGTGAGTTGCTTGAATTGTTCATGTCCTTCTCCTCGGTGAGCAATGCGTGTCATCACTTGCCCACACCGTACTCTTGTCGTGAGCAATCCGCGACATGTATTGCTCACCAGCCGGGAACCGTGCCAGGCTCGTGGCATGAGCGACGTTGAGATCGAGGTCACCGACAGCGAGCGGATCGACGTCGGCGACGGAGTGTGCATCCCCACGGCGTGGGATGCTGTCGCCACCGGTGAGCCGAACGTCGCGGGAGTCATCCGGCTTCATGTGGTGTTCGACAAGCAGCTCCGGCGCACCGCGGCCGCATCCGTCCGCCTCGACCGCGCGGGGGAGGGCGACGAGGCGACCGCCGCGGCGCTGCGCGAAGTGCGTGTGCAGTACCTCGTCGCGTACTCGTCGATGCGCGTGGTCACCGTGACCCGTGAGAGCGGCAAGGCCGAGTCCCTCAGCCAGTACCTCGCGGAGGTGAGGTCGCGTACCGATCGCACCTACGAAGAGACGGTTCGCGAGGCGGTGCGGCTCTACCGAATCGCAACGTCCGTGAACCTGGCTCCCCTCAAACTCGTCTCGGAACAGCTCAGTGTGAGCGTCAGCACGGCGACGCGCATGATGGCTCGCGCACGCGAATCCGGCCTCGCTGACGATCTGATCGCGCGCGAGACGTACAACCGCATGCGGGCGGACGAAGAGGAACTGACCCGTCCGCACCTCGGCCCGACGTCGCCGTCTGGCCCCTCGATCGGGCGCTGACGACAATCTGAAGCAACGAGAGCTATTTCCGCACTCTGCTCGACGGATCGCGTCAGAGCGAGCAAACTGCTCAGATGAGGCGAGTTGTGCGCAGGCCGAATTCGTTCTTGCCCGCATTCGTTTTCGGCATACGCCTGATCACCGCACCAGCACTGGTGACTCTTGCCCGCTTTTTGCCCGCATTCCATTTCCAACTGGCTGTTTTCGGACGTCGCTGGATGCTGCAGCGCTTCGAAAAATCCGCGTAATTCCGCGGATTTCGTCGTTTTGCGTCGCTATGCAGAATGCTCAAAACGTGTTCGAATCCCTCCAGGGGCACCGTGTGATGAGTCGCGACATAGGAGACATCTGAGTCGCGACATAGGTGACATTCATGAGAGGGAGCCCGGCCATCGGCCGGGCTCTTTTTCGTTGTTTCGCCAGTAGGTTCTGGCGGGGTCGATGGTGTTGGTCGCAACGATTTCGCCGGTGTCGAGGTGGATGACGGTGACGGTGTGTTCGTCGGCGATGAGGATGCAGCGTTTCCCGCGGTGTTCGACGCCGATGCCGAGGTGGTGCATGCGGGCGGCTCTTCTGAAGCTGATCTTCCCGTTGCTGCCGACGTGGTCGTATCGGATCCGGTAGTGGGTGGCATCAGGCCGGTTGCCGGCTGGGGCGGTTTTCGGTGATGTGGCGTAGGCGGTGGCCGGCGTCTGTCCGTCGCGTGCGCGGTGCGGGCGGGCGGTGTTGTAGTGCTCCCGGAATGTGTCGAGCTGAGCTTGCAGCTCGAGGACTGTGGCGGCGCGGGGGCGGGCGCTCAGCCATCGCTTCAGGGTCTGATGAAACCGTTCGATCTTCCCCTGGGTTTGCGGGTGGTTGGGGGTGCCGTTCTTCTGCCGGATACCGAGGGCGGCGAGGAGGTACTCGAACTCGTTGCGGCCGCCGCCGTGGCGGGCGGTGTAGACGCGGCCGTTGTCGGTCAGGGTCGAGGCGGGCGGTCCGTAGGTGTCGACGGTGGCGAGGAAGGTGTCGACCACATCGCGTCCAGTCACCGGGCGGTGGGCGGTGCAACTGAGGAGGAGCCGGGAGTGGTCGTCGAGCCAGTTCAGGATTTCGATGTCGGTGCCGTCGGCGAGGCGCCAGTGGGTGAAGTCGGATTGCCATGTCTCGTTCGGCTGCGCGGCTTCGAACCGAACGTAGGACGATCTCGGGCGTTTGCGGGGTTCGGGAGTGATCAGCCCGGCCGTGTGCAGGATGCGGCGGATCGTGGACGTCGAGGGGGCGGTAGGTCCTTCCTGTCGCAGGTGCCAGGCGATCGTGACCGGGCCGGCATCCGTCCCCGCCGCCGTCAGTGCACGGCGTAGCTGGACCACCCGGTCACGGACCCGGTCGGTGACCGCGTGCGGGCTACTCAACGGTGCCCGCGACCGGGCGTCCAACCCGTCCAAGCCCTCGTCCCGGTAGCGGGCGAGGAGCTTGTGCAGATACTGCCGCGACACCCCATAGTCGGCGGCGGCCGCCGTGACCGACAGCTCCCCGGCGACGACCTTCAACACCACGACCCGATGCTTCGACGACATCCACCACTGTCGCCTATGAACCGACTCACGTGTCGCCGATCACCTGTCGCCTATGTCGTGAACCCAGACACCTCCAGGGGCACCGTGTGATAAGTGGCTCTTCGGAATCAAGGGTGTAGGGAGGGTCTGAAACCTCCGGCCTCGAGCAGGCTCCTGGCTGTGTAGTTCGCGAGGTTGCGGAAGCCGAGCGCGGAGCCGCGGAGATGCTCGAGTCGGCCGTTGATCGCCTCTGTCGGACCGTTGCTCGTGCCGGCCAGGTCGAAGAACGCGAGGACGTCCGCGGCGCGCTGCTTCAACGTCCGACCGAGCCGGCAAATCTCGGCCAGCATCGCGGGGACGCCACTGCTGACGGAATCGATCACCGCCCGCATCATCTCCTTCGCCTTGTTCTTGTCGGGTTCGCGGTAGGCGGCGACGATGCGCTGGTAGATGCCCCAGGTCGCTTCGACCTCGACGTGCTCCTCGGCGGCGAACACCGCGTCGAGCCGCGCGGTCTGCTTCTCGGTGAGGAAGCTCGCGCCGGTGTGGAGGGTGCGGCGGACCCCGTAGAGCGGGTCGCCGGCGTGACCGCGGTGCCCGAGGGTGTCTTGCTGGACGCGCTGCCGGGTCCGGTCGAGCGCGTCGCCGGCCAGGCGGACGACGTGGAACGGGTCCATCACCGGAACCGCGTCGGGGAGCTCTTCGGCCGCGGCCGTCTTGAACCCGGAGAACCCGTCCATCGCGACCACCTCGATCCGGCTCGACCACTCCGCAGGCCGGGCGGCGAGCCACTCCTTGAATACCTGCTTCGACCGGCCCTCGACCATGTCCAGCAGCCGTGCGGGACCTGTCTTGTTGCGGGCGGGCGTGAGGTCGATGATCACGGTCACGTACTTGTCACCGAACCGGGTGTGACGCCAGACGTGCTCGTCGACGCCGATCGTGGTGACGCCGTCGAACCTGGCCGGATCGTCGATCAGCCGCCGCTTGCCCTCGGCGAGGATCGCGGTGTTCGCGGTGTGCCACGACACCCCCAGGCCTGCCGCGGCGCGGGAGACGGTGAGGTGGTCGACCACGATCGCCTTCAGCGCCCACCCGACCCCGCCGCGGGAGATCTTCGCCCGCCGCGCCGCCGCGTTCGTCGTGTCCTGCCGCCAGGTGCGGCGGCAGTGGCCGCACCGGTAGCGGCGCACCCGCACCAGCAGCGTCGTGGGCCGGTGACCGAACGGCTCGTGCGCGAGCGGACGCGTCACGGTGTCGCGCGGCACGCCCTCGGCGCCACACTTCCGACACCACGGGTCATCGTCAACGACGCGGCACTCGAGTACCGCCCGGTCGGGCTCGATCAACTGGCCGATGGCTTCGAGGCCGAGCTCATCGAGACGGCAGAACGTGGTGAGGTCAGGGGTCGCGAACGTAGGGTGGTGCAAGTCGAGGTCTTCCGGCAGATGGGCAGTGTGAGAACTTCCATCCTGGAAGACCTCGACGTCTATCCGCGAACCAGCCGCCGACCCTCGACTACACCCTCAACTGCGAAGAGCCTGATAAGTCGCGACATGGGAGACATCTGAGTCGCGACATAGGTGACATTCACGAGAGAGAGCCCGGCCATCGGCCGGGCTCTCTCTCGTTGTTTCGCCAGTAGGTTCTGGCGGGGTCGATGGTGTTGGTCGCAACGATTTCGCCGGTGTCGAGGTGGATGACGGTGACGGTGGTGTCGTCGGCAAGCAGGAGCACGGGTGTGCCTCGGTGTTCGGCGCCGAGGTGGTGCATGCGCACAACGCGGCGGAAGCTGACCTTCCCATTGTTACCGACATGGTCGTGGCGGATGCGGCAGTGAGGGGCGATCCCTCTGCGTGAGCGGCAGACGATTCAGCTGTATCTGCGAACTGCCTCGCGAATCTCGTCGGCATACTGATAGATCTCGTCGAGCGACTCGATCGCATGTCGTGTCTCGTTTTTGTCCGCGTCGAGTAGCCCAAGGTACTTTTGTTTCGAGTTGAAGTGGAGGCGCGCGACCGGTTTGCGGTTGTTGTCATCGAGTAGAACGGCGAAGTAGCTTTTCGCATCGCGCTGAGTGATCCTGTTGGGCTTGACCTCGCCGCAGGCAATCGCCTTCACGATCTGGTAGCCCTCAAGCTCCTCCAGCGTCGTCTCGATTTCGGTGTCACGGTCGAGGTCAAGCTCGACCACCGGCTCGCTGGTGACAGGGGCCTCGTTGGAAACGAGTGTCGTTGCGCCCAGGGCAGTTTTCAGGCGGTCGTTGACGCTTTCGGTGAGGAACTGTCGAGAGGCCTTCCCGACAAGCGAGGTGAACTGCTCCCGGACGCGCTGGGTGAACGCACCCTCGTACACGCGGCTGGTGAAGAACTTGATCCATTCGTCCGACGGATCGCGGAACTGGGCAGCGATCTCACGCTTGAGCGCGCCGACGTACTTGAGTTCCTCCGCGGCGCTGATGATCGAGTGCAGGTCGAAGCTGTCCTTGCTGAGCTTCTGGATCTCTGGAATCAGCGTCTCGTCGATATCCATCAGATCGAGCACGAGGAACGGTTTCGCGTCCATCCGGTTCGGGGCGTCTAAGTCGGTGTAGAACTTCCATACGACGCCATTCGTTAGAACGGCGAGGCGTGCGTTCGTGACTGAGAAGTAACGGAACAACTGCGAGGCATGCTCGATCTTGAGTTGTCCGAGAGACGCTTTGCACTCGATGAGGATTTGCACCTCACCGTCACGGACGATCGCATAGTCGACCTTCTCGCCCTTTTTGACACCGACGTCGGCGGTGTACTCCGGGATGACTTCGAGCGGGTCGAAGACGTCGTATCCGAGGATTGTCGAGATGAACGGCATGACGAAGGCATTCTTCGTGGCCTCTTCCGTAGCTATCGCATCGGCCTGATTCTTGACCTTCGTTGCCAGTGCACTGAGACGGTCCGTGAACTCCATCGTTCTCCCTCATGGTCAAGCTGATGTGCGCGAATACGAGCGAGCGTATCGGACAATTGGATACCACTTTCGCAGCGAGCGCCGTGTCTACTACCGACGGAGTATGGGATTGGACGGCCGAGAGAGGCGCTGTGTCGCTTGTTAGCGATTGCGTGGAGGCCCGACATAGCGGTGAGAGCGGATGCGCTACGCGCAAACTCCTCGCTCTGGGCCGCATCGATAAGCTGCGTCACGAAGATTGCCCGAGGAGAAGCCGGTGACCACTTCGCTCATCTACACGACCGAGCCGCTCGCTACGCGCGCGCTCGCCGCTGAGATTCGCTATGACCACAGCCCGTTTGTCGAGAAGCTCTCGACTCACCTAGGCCGTGTTGCTAAATGTGGTTCCGGGGTGCGTGGGTGATGCTGGGATCGTGTCGCGAGATGTCATCACGGACGAGGCTTGGGAATTGATCCGGGAGGTGTTCCCGCCGGCGAATTCACGGGGGCGTCCCCCCGTGGATCGACGCGTGGTGGTCGAGGCGACTGCGTGGCGGTTCCGGACGGGTTCTGCATGGAGGGATCTGCCCGAGCGCTTCGGGAGCTGGAACACGATCTATAAGAACTTCCGTCGATGGGCGGCCGAGGGGGTCTGGGAAGATCTGCTCGCTCACGTGCAGCGTCGCGCATCGCTTCAGGGCGAGATCGAGTGGGTCGTGTCCGTTGACTCCTCGATCGCTCGCGTCCACCAGCACGGCGCAACCCTTCCCCGCAGCACAGGGGGCTGGATCGAGTTACAAGAAATCCGGGCCGGAGCCGCCTGATCACGCGATCGGCCGGTCACGCGGCGGATTGACGACGAAGATCCATCTCGTGTGCGATGGGCAGGCCCGGACGCTCGCGTTCGTCCTCACTGGCGGGCAGGTCGCGGACACGAGCATGTTCACCGACGTTCTCGACGAGATCCACGTCGCGGGGCGAGGGCCCGCGCGTACCAGGCCCGAGCGGGTGCTCGCAGACAAGGGATACCCCTCGAAGAAGAACCGGGCGTGGTTGCGCGAGCGCGGCATCAAGGCCACGATCCCCGAACGCGACGACCAGATCGCCCACCGCCGAAAGCGAGCGGGCCGCCCTATCGATTTCGGTCATGAGCAGAAGGAACGCTACAAGGGCCGCAATGTCATTGAGCGCTCCTTCAACTTCATCAAGCAGTGGCGAGGACTCGCATCCCGATACGACAAGACCGCCAACTCGTACGCAGCCGGGATCTGCCTCTCAGCCGCCCTTCAATGGATTTAGCAACACGCCCTAGCTGTACTTCCCCGTGACGTTGTGAACGCGGGCTGAGGGGGTCTGGCCGCCGATCCCGGTGTGGGGTCTGTGGTGATTGTAGTGATGCAGCCAGGTCTCGTATGCCGCGGCTCGCTCTGCTTCGCTGGCGTAGGGCTTGGCGTAGGCCCATTCGGCGGCGAGGGTGCGGTTGAAGCGTTCGACCTTCCCGTTGGTCTGCGGCCGATACGGCTTTGTCCACTTGTGCTTCACACCGTCGCCGAGCGCGTCCGCGAACGCGTGTGACCGGTAGCACGCGCCGTTGTCTGTCATCACGGCGGTGACCGTGACTCCGAGGCTCGCGAAGAACGCGTTCGCGCGGGTCCAGAACCCTGCCGCGGTCTCCTTGCGTTCGTCGTCGAGGATCTCCGAGTACGCGACTCTCGAGTTGTCGTCGACGGCGTGGTGCAGATACCGGTAGCCGCGGGAGCCGGCCGCTCCTGACCGTGCGGCCTTGTCACGGACGGATCCCGCGGCACGGTCCTGCGCCGATCCGCGGCCGAAGGCGCGCCAGCCGCCGCCATCAGGGATCCGGCCCTGCTTCTTGATGTCGACGTGGATCAGCTGGCCCGGTCTTGCGACCTCGTACCGCTTCGGCGTCGGCTTGCGGACTGGGAGCCCGGTGGCCTGATCGATGTTCACGAGCTTCGGCATCCCATACCTGGCCAGCACCCGGCCGACCGTCGAGCGGGCAAGGCCCAGGTGATACGCGATCCGGTGCGGACCCCACCGGCGGGTGAACCGCAACGACACGATCCTCCGCTCCGTCTTCCGCGGGAGCCGGTTCGGCGAGGTCTGCGGCCTGAAGCTGCGGTCCGTCAACGGCAGCCCGGCCCGATACCGGTCGACCCACCGTTTCGCCGTCGCGGGCGAGCACTGGAACCGTTCCGCTGCCCGCCGCAACGACCAGCCCCGATCCACGACGAGGACAGCAAGACGACGACGCCCTTCCGGCGTCAAAGGCGCGTTAGCGTGAGACACGAAGACCTCCGTGGTCAGGATGCGAGTGTGGTAACCCACATCCTGCCCGGAGGTCTTCGCCTACCTCACCCGTTCACAACCTCCCGGGGAAGTACACCTAGCGGGCGCCGGTCTCGGATGCTTCGTCGATGTCAGGGCGGAGTACGGGGTGCAGAAAGTCGACATCGCCCTCATCTTCAATGAGCCAGACTTCGTCCTCGGCATTGAGGCGAAGTTCGACCACACGCTGACGGAAGACCAAGTCGATCGGGAGTTGACGGTCGCCGACCACCTGGTCGTGCTCTTGCTCGAGAGAGAACACGCACCCGAGTGGCTCCCACGCAAGGCGCGAGTCACTGTGATGACCTGGGAAGAAGCGCTCGACTGCTTTCCGGAGTCGCGACTCACGCTTGCCGAAGTACGCGCGGCGCGCTCGGGAAAGAGTGCCGTCGAGGCTCGGCTTCGTCAACTGATCGAGCCGGCGCAGCAGAGGCTGGGGTCTGGGTGGACTGTCGACAGCAGGCGCGGTGGTTCGGGAATGCCTGCGATCAACTTCTATTCACCGAAGTTCGGTGATGCCCAGCTGCGCGCTGTGCTCCAGGTCGCGCAGCGGGCCATGCCACCGGCGGGTGAGCCCGTGCCTCTTCGTTTCAGTGTCGGCATCAGCGTGAAGGCAGATACGACGAGCTACCCGCGCGACCCTTCGGCGACGCCGACGTGGGTGAACGCGGTGCAGCGGCTGCGGGACGACGTCATCGGCGACCGCGTCGAGCAACTCCACCTCAGCACGCGTCGCCCGAGCTCCGCTCACGTCAACCCGAAGACCGAGAACGGCCGAGCGCACGCACGCAAGCTTGCGACCGTCGACCGCCACTTCGCGGACAGCGAGCGGTGGTTGACCACCGGCTACATCGACTGGATCGTCGGCCCCGCATCACAGCGCATGCCGCTCGAAAGGGTCGAACTGCTCGCCGATGCTCTCGTCGAGATCCTCGACGGCTGGTACCGGGTCGAAGTCGGCGCGCTGGAAGGAGCCACCGTGAGCACTCACGCATTGTGACGCCGCTCGGAGCAGGTCGGCGCCTCTTCGCAGCCCTGATACGGTCGCAATTGTGACGAGTGAGCGCGTACGCCAGGCATTGGAGAAGTTCGTGCGCGAACGTGATTGGTCGCAGTTCCACACGCCCGCGAATCTCGCAAAGAGTATCTCGATCGAGGCCGGCGAACTGCTTGAGTGCTTCCAGTGGGATGACGAGGGCGACGTTGCGCGGGTGCGTGGTGAGCTCGCCGACGTGGTGACCTACTGCACGTTGCTGGCCATGCGGCTGGGGTTAGACCTCGATGACATCGTGCTCGACAAGCTCGAGGTCACGGCCGAGAAGTATCCCGTGGATCGAGCGAAGGGCCGGAGCGCCAAGTATGACGTCCTTTGAGATCGAGCGGCTCGAGTTCTCCGTTCCTGCGGTCGTAACGTGGGCGAACGGAGACGAGCGACGGACCAACTGGCCCGTCGTCTATGTGCTCGACGGTGGAGAATCGCGGAGCATGGCATCCGTGTACGTCGGTGAGACCGTCAATGCAGCGTCACGCATGCGCCAGCATCTCGCCAACCCTGCGAAGGACGGGCTTCGCACCGTCCGTGTGGTCTTTGACGAGACATACAACAAGTCCGTCTGCCTCGACCTCGAGTCTCACCTCATCCGCTGGCTCGCCGGGGACGGGCAGTTCACCGTCATGAACGGGAACGAGGGAATCATCGACGCTCGTTACTACGAGCGTGAGGTGTACCGCGAGAGCTTCCGAGACATCTTCGAGCAACTCCGCGACGAGGGGATCTTCCAGCGTTCGATTCCCGAGATCGAGAACAGCGACCTTTTCAAGCTCTCTCCGTTCAAAGTGCTTACGCCTGAACAGGCGATCGCCGTGGAAGATATCGTGGAAGGGCTGCTCGAGGACCTTAAGGCCGGACTCCCGTCATCGACCGTCATCGAAGGCCAGCCCGGGACGGGCAAGACGATCGTCGCCATCTTCTTGATGAAGTTGCTCGCAGACATCCGTGACTACGGCGACGCTGACGAGATCGAGCCCGACTCGATGTTCGCTGAGTTCTTCGTTCCGGAGAGCCGAGACCTACTCAAAGGCCTCCGCATCGGATTCGTCGTCCCACAGCAGTCGCTCCGCGAGTCGATCAAACGAGTGTTCAAGAAGACCCCGAAGCTCTCTGGGGAGCAGATCCTCAGTGCCTTTGACGTTGGCGTGTCGGAGCAGCGCTGGGACATTCTCATCGTGGATGAGACGCATCGGCTGAGTCAGCGAGCGAACCAGTCATCCGGTGTCAACAACAAGCGCTTCATCACCATCAACGAGAAGCTCTTCGGCGCGGATGATTTGTCGATGACCCAGCTGGACTGGATCCGCGCGCAGAGCGCGCACCAGATCTATCTCCTCGACGCCGAGCAGACCGTGCGACCAGCAGACCTAACCCAGGCGACCGTGCGGGCACTCGTCGCGGGCGCTCGAGCTTCACACCGGTGGTACCCGCTCGCAACGCAGATGCGCGTGCGCGCGGGTGCGGATTACGTCGAGTTCGTTCGGGCGATGCTGCGCGGTGAAGTCTCGGCGCTCGAGCGTCCTGATCTTGGCGAGTACGACCTTCGGTTCTTCGACGATCTGTCGGAGATGCGTCAGCAAATCTTTGCCAGGAACGCAGAGCACGGGCTCGCTCGTCTTGTTGCCGGCTATGCCTGGGACTGGAAGAGCAATCGTGACCACAGTGCCTTCGATATCGAACTCGACGGCGTAAGCCTGCGCTGGAACAGTCAGGCGAAAGACTGGATCAACAGTCCGAATTCCGTCCAGGAGGTCGGGTCGATCCACACCGTGCAGGGCTACGATCTCAACTTCGCCGGAGTCATCATCGGCAGCGACCTCCGCTACGACGCCGCCTCCGGTCGACTCTTCGTCGATCGAGACTCCTACCGAGACGCGAAGGGTAAAGAGAACAACAAGCAGCGGGGGATCGTCTACTCGGACGATGACCTTCTCGGGTTCGTCCGCAACATCTACGGCGTGCTTCTCACGCGCGGGATCCGAGGGACGTACATCTACGTGTGCGACCCGCAGCTACGTGCGTACATCGGCCGGGCGCTCGCCCTGAGGTAGTGGCGGGGCGCGTCATCTCACCGCGCTAAATCCCATTCTCGGCGGAGTCGAGGGCATTCTCCGCCGTGCGCTGCAGTCGGCGCGTGAATCCTCCTGCCAACCGCACGGTGGGCGTTTGCGCGTCCGTCAGGGTGTGGGCGTGAGGAGAGGGCAGATGGCAGCATCACCTGCCGTTCATCCCATCCCTATGCCCCCTCGATTCCGTCGATCAGCACGCGGATCGCGAAGTCGCGTCTCGTCCGTTCGTCGGGGCCGGTCAGGAGCGCGGCCTGCCGCCGAACCTGCGGAAAGCGCTCGGGGTCGGCGTTCTCGTAGGCCGAGAGGACGTGCTGTCGTTCGCCGTCGCCTCGGTTGCCGGTCCGGCGAACGGTCCGTTCGATTGCGGACGAGGCGGCGAACTGGGCGATGAGGTCGACACCCAGCGCGGCGCGCTCGGGTGCGATTCCGCCGTCGTCCATGAGCATCAACTCATGTTCCGCGAGCCGGAGTGCCCCGGACAGCACGGGGATTGTGCCGAGCGCGACGGAACCGAGCCCCGGATACTGCGCCAAGGTCGTGATCGTGTTGACGATGGTGCCGGCGAGCGCTTCACGCCATCCGCGTTCGTCGCCGTCCGCGTCGACGAGCTGCACCTGAGCGTAGGCAGCGTCCAGTGCGTGCTCGAGTAGGGCATCGCGGTTGGCGAAGTACGCGTAGAGCGAGGCCGGTCCGGTCTCGACGCGCTCTGCCACCTGTCGCAGCGTCGTCTTCTCGACTCCGTGCTCCTGAATGAGCACCATCGTCGCCTCGATGATCGACCGCGGCGTGAGGGGAGGCTTCGCGGAGCGTCCGCGTCGCGTGATCGGGTGCTTTTCCTGCGCTGACATGTCAGCAGGCTACCAGTTGACACGAACTGTGTTCGTGACGAATACTGTTCGCGAACGCTGTTCGTTTTGTGGAGGAGGTCGTCATGTCGGTTCTTGTCGTCGGGGCAAGCGGTGCGGTGGGTGGCGCGGTGGTCGCGGGGCTGCGAGAGCACGGCGTCGCCGTGCGCGCCACGAGTCGAACGCCGCAGAAGCTGGTGCTGCCGGGTGAGGTGCAGGTGTTCGCGGCTGATCTGAATCGGCCGGCATCCTTCGGCGCCGCGCTCGATGGCGTCGACCGGGTCTTCATCTACGCAGACCTCGACGAACCCGAAGCGCTGAGCGCGGCGTTCGTCGAGGCCGGCGTGCGGCACGTCGTGCTGCTGTCATCGTCGTCCGTCACGTTCCCCGGTGCCTCCGACGACTTCAACGGCTCCCGTTTCATCCGCGTCGAACGTGCCATCGAGAGCTCCGGGGTGGCCCACACCTTCCTTCGACCGGGTGGTTTCGCCAGCAACGCCGCCCGGTGGAGCTGGGGAGTGCGGGGCGACAGCGCCGTACCGCTGCCGTACCCGGAGGCGGTTCAGGTGCCCGTCCACGAGCGCGATATCGCCGACGTCGCCGTCGTCGCTCTGACCGGCGACGCTCTGATCGGAAAAGCGCCGATTCTGACCGGTCCGGAGCGCCTGACCCTTCGACAGCAGGTCGACACGATCGCCGCGGTGATCGGGCGCCCGGTGGAAGTGATCGAACAGACCGAGGCCGAGTCCAGCACGATGCTGTCTCAGTATGTGCCGGACGTGTGGGTGCGGCAGATCATCAAGGACTGGCGAGAGGCTGTCGGCGCCACCCCGGCCGTTTCTCACGACTACGAACGCATTACCGGAAAGCCGCCGCGCACTTTCCGGACGTGGGTTGAAGACCACGCCGAGCTTTTCCGCTGACTGACTCGCCCCGGCGTGTCCGGAGACAGGATTCCTTGGAAGGATCTGTCTCATGGGACGTCCCAGTAAGTACCCGCGCGAGCTTCGTGAGCGCGCTGTCCGTATGGTCGCCGAGGTGCGATCCGACTATCCGAGCGAGTACGCCGCGATGACCGCTGTCGCGCAGATGCTCGGCGTCGGGTCGCCAGAAACGATCCGCACCTGGATCCGCAGGCAGCAGGTCGACGCGGGCGACCGGCCCGGAGTCACGACCGACGCCGCGGTGGAGATCAAGCGACTAAAGCGGGAGAACGCGGAACTGCGGCGGGCGAACGAGATCTTGAAGGCGGCCTCGGCTTTCTTCGCGGCCGAACTCGACCGGCCACACAAGCGATAGTCGGCTTCATCGACGCGCACAAGGACCGCGCCGACGGAGGGCTCCGATGGGGTGTCGAGTCGATCTGCGCCGTGCTCACCCAGCACGGCGTGAAGATCGCCCCATCGACCTACTACGACGCGAGAGATCGCGGTCCGTCACCGCGGATCGTGTCGGACGAGAGGTGGAAGCCGATCATCCTGACCACGTGGCAGACGCACCGGAAGGTGCTCGGGGCCCGGAAGCTCTGGCTGCGGTTGCGTCGCGACGGGCACGACATCGCCCGCTGCACGGTCGAACGCCTCATGCGCGAGCTCGGGATCGCCGGTGTCGTCCGCGGGAAACGGAAGCGTCCCGTGGATGCGGATCTGCGGGAGACCAGGCCCGCCGACCTCGTCGACCGGCACTTCGCCCGGTTCCGCACGAACCAGCTCTGGGTCGCCGACTTCACCTACGTCTGGACGTGGTCCGGATGGGTCTACGTCGCGTTCGTGTTCGACGCGCACTCCCGCCGCATCATCGGGTGGAGAGCGGCGACCTCGATGACAACTCCGCTCGTGCTCGACTGCCTCGACATGGCTCTGTTCACCCGCCGCCGCGAAGGCGTCACCGGGTTCGCCGGGCTCACGCACCACACCGACGCCGGCAGCGTCTACACCTCGATTGCCTTCACGGACCGGCTCGTCGACGAAGGCATCGACCCCTCGGTCGGGTCCGTCGGCGACGCCTACGACAACTCCCTCGCGGAATCGCAGATCGGGCTCTACAAGTCCGAGCTCATCCACCACGACGGGCCCTGGCGCGACATCGACCAGGTCGAGGCGGCAACCGCGTCCTGGGTGCTGTGGTTCAACACGGAGCGCACCCACGGCTCCATCGACGACCTCACACCCCTTGAGGTCGAGCAGCTCGACTACGCTCGCAACGAACCGGTCGGAAAAGCCGGCTGACACCAGTAAAACGCTCTCCGGACACGCCGGGGCGAGTCAGACCAGCCCGTGCGAATCGCCTTGACAGCACCTCTGCGAAAGAGAATTCTCGAAGCAGAAGCGGTGAAATCGGGGTCAGTGCGACACGGGCGCCCGGTGTTCCGCGGAAAGGAATCGACATGAGCCTGCGGACGAGAATACGGAAATGGTGTGCCAGGCGCCGCACGAGGGCTCCGTACATTCCGCCCGAAGGTCGTTTCACCGGCAGCGTTCTCACGCAGCTGCCCGCTCTCCGCGGTCCTTCGCTGTGGGGAGGAAAAAAGGGCGGCATGGCCGACGTTATGCAACCGGCGAATCTGTCGGGCAATTTCTCCCCGACGTATCCGACCCCCGACGACCCGCGCCTGCGCTGAATCGTCGTCGACCTCGGTTTGACGCCGTGCGTCTGCCTCCGCCAAGCTCTCGGGCATGGCACCGCATCGTATTCGGCTCGTGAAAGTCAGCATCGTGGCGGTATCCGCGGCGGCGATAGCCGCATTCCTTGCGGGGTGCGCAACCTCGTCTCACTCCGCCGTGGCGCCTGAGCCGGTTCTCTCCACATCGACCTCGAGCGATGCCGCCCCGGCAAATGATCCCACCGCCGTGCAGCCAGATGCGGCGTGGGAATGCGGCTACGTCAGTGCCGTCCGGACCGTGACGTTCCACGCGGACGGTCTGCTGGCGAAAGGGCTGATCGACCAGTCGTCGCATGACGCGCGCCGAGAAGCCGCGCAGCAGATGTGGTCGGTGTTCCCTCAGGGCACGTCGAGCATCACCCCGCTCGTGCGAGAAGCCGTCAGCCTGGCCCGCGAGGGTGTCATGCCCGACGACCCGAGCTTCGAGGCCGTCGTCGACAAGATCAACTCCGCCTGCACGGCGAACGGAACCCCCATCATCTTGGGAGCGCTGGCGTCGCAGGGGGGATAGCTGCCGACAGCTTTGTCACACCCCGCGGAATGAGAGAACTCTCATTGAATCCGTATAATCCTCACAGACTTCGCGCGAAGTCGACGATGAGTTCGGGGGACTCGAATGCTGACGACAAAGCTGACACGTGAACGGATAACGGGGAACGAGCGATGACGTCGCCGACGTCGCCGCCGCCGGGATGGTTCACGGATCCTGAAGATCCCACCCGGACGCGGTGGTGGGACGGCGCCCAGTGGACGGAACACCTGATGCCCGCGTCGGTGCCACCCGGGTCATCGCCGACGCCGCCGCCGCATGCTGACGGTGAGAAGGCGTCATGGCTTCGCCGGCTGCCGAAATGGGCATGGATCGTCGGCGGCCTGGTGGCCGTCGTCATACTTGTCTTCCTGGCGCCGCTCGTCGCCCTGTTCGCTCTGGTCGTCCTGATCACGGCGATCGTGGCCGTATCGCGCAAGACCCCGACGTGGCTGCGCTTCCGCAGCAACGGAATCGCAGCAGCTGCGATTGCGGCATCCGCAGTGGTCTTCGTCGTTGCGGGAATGCTGAGCGGGGTCATCTATCCCTCGCCGAAGACACCGGTGGCCGCACAGAGCGAGCAGCCCGCCTCTCGTGCGGCCGTGGCCTCGCCGACGCCGACGCCATCGCCGACACCCGATGACGTGGATGTCGCAGCTGCGGCCTCGTTCACAGGAACCACTGCGACCGTCGCGGACACGGCCGCGACCGACGGGCGCTCGGCACGAGCCATCCTCGACACCCTGACCGTTCGGGCCGCGGCATCCGACAGCGGCTTCAGCCGTGCACAGTTCGGCCAATCGTGGCTGGACGTCGACCGCAATGGATGCGACACCCGCAACGACACGCTCGGGCGCGACCTGAAGAACCCGGTGCGCTCCGGATCGTGCAAGGTGACCTCGGGGCAACTCGCCGACCCGTACACGGGCACGACGGTCGCCTTCACCCGAGGGCCGGGTACATCGAAGCTCGTGCAGATCGATCACGTGGTGTCGTTGTCGAACGCGTGGCAGAGCGGTGCGCAGCACCTCTCCGCCGACCAGCGGGCGACCTTCGCGAACGATGCGATCAACGTGCTCGCCGTCGGCTCCGACGCGTACGGCGCGAAGAACGGCCGAGACGCGTCGGCATGGCTCCCCGCCAACGCCGGGTACCAGTGCGCCTACGTCGCGCGCCAGGTGTCGGTCAAGGCGATGTACGGGCTGTCGGTCACGCAGAACGAGCGGGATGCCATGGCGCGCGTCCTCGATGGGTGCGCCGACCAGGGGAGTGTCACCTCGCAGTACGCGTTGAAGGCCGTGGTTCCGCCGCCCGCAGCACCCGCCCCCGCCGAGCCGGCGCCGGCCGACCCCGCCCCGTTCGTCGAAGCGCCGGTGCAAGAGGCCGAGCCCGAAGCCCCCGCGGAGCCGGCTCCGGCGCCGCCGGCGAACGCGTACTACGCCAACTGCAAGGAGGCCCGGGCTGCGGGCGCTGCGCCTATCCGTGTCGGCGAGCCGGGGTACTCCCGCAAGCTGGACCGCGACGGCGACGGCATCGCCTGCGAGTAGCCCCTCACCCCGCGTGGGTGTCGCTCTCGACGATCGGATTCTCCGCATCGTCGACAGCGGCATCCGGCTGCGCTCCCGGTGCACCGAGGTCGGCGTCGGCGCGGACGAGTCGTTCGATCTCGGCGCCGGTCGCCGCGTCCACGGCCTTCCAGTACGCGAAGGCCCGCTCGAGGACGTCGCCGGTCACCCCGCCGAGCAGGTGGCCCGCGACGGTCTTCACGAACGCGGCGCGCTGCTCGTCGTTCCACACGTCGCGCACGAGCGCTCCCGCCTGCGAGAAGTCGTCGTCGTCCGCGCGAAGCGTGTAGGCCTGGCGCACCATCGCCCCGTCGGCCTCCCACCCGGGGTCGACCTCGCCGACCTCGTCGGCGTAGCCGCGGCCGAACGAATTCGGGGCGTACACCGGGGCATCCCCGTTGTGGTCGTACGCCATCGGCCCGTCCTGCGTGTAGGTGTTCACGTCGACGTGCGGCCGATTGACCGGCAGCTGCAGGTAATTCGCGCCGATGCGGTGGCGGTGCGTATCGGCGTAGGCGAACGCGCGACCGAGCAGCATCTTGTCGGGCGAGAATCCGATGCCCGGCACGAGCGCAGAAGGCTCGAACGCAGCCTGCTCGATCTCGGCGAAGAAGTTCTCCGGATTGCGGTTCAGGGTCATCGTGCCCACCCGGATCAGCGGATAGTCCGCATGCGGCCAGATCTTGGTGAGGTCGAACGGGTTGATGCGGTAGGTCCGGGCATCCTCATACGGCATGATCTGCACCGACAGCGTCCACGAGGGGTGCTCGCCGCGCTCGATGGCCTCGAAGAGGTCGCGCCGGTGGAAGTCGGCGTCTTCGCCGGCAATGCGCGTGGCATCCGTATCGGTGAGGCCCTCGACGCCCTGGTCGGCGTGGAAGTGGTACTTCACCCAGAACTTCTCGCCCGCGGCGTTCACCCACATATACGTGTGCGAGCCGTACCCGTTCATGTGACGGTACGACCGGGGGATGCCTCGATCGCCCATCAGGTACGTGACCTGGTGCGCGGACTCGGGGTTGAGGCTCCAGAAGTCCCACTGCATGTTGTTGTCGCGGAGGCCATTGCCGCCCCGGCGCTTCTGCGAGCGGATGAAGTGCGGGAACTTCATCGCGTCGCGGATGAAGAAGACCGGGGTGTTGTTGCCGACGAGGTCGTAGTTGCCCTCATCGGTGTAGAACTTCAGCGCGAACCCGCGCGGGTCGCGCCAGGTGTCGGGCGAGCCCTGTTCGCCGGCGACGGTCGAGAAGCGCGCGAGCATCGGCGTCGTCGCCCCCGGTTGAAAGAGGGATGCCTTGGTATAGGCCGATACGTCGTCGGTCGTCTCGAAGACACCGAACGCCCCGGATCCCTTGGCATGTACGTTCCGCTCGGGCACGCGCTCGCGGTTGAAGTGCGCCATCTGATTCAGAAAGTGCACGTCGTGCAACACGATCGGGCCGTCGGCGCCGATCGTCAGGGCATTGCGGTCGCTCGGTGCAGGAGCACCGGTGTCGGTGGTCGAACCGAGTTCCGCCTCGGCAGACGGGGCGGTGCGGATGGATGTGCCGTCATGGGGCTGGGGGAGTTCAGGCATGGCGCCACGGTACGTCGCGCGCGCCGTGGCATCCACCCCCTTGACGGCGGCCTCGACGCGGACCGCAGTGCGGAACGTCAGCCGACGAGCCCGCCATGCGGATCGCGACGCGGACCGCAGTGCGGAATGTCAGCCGACGAGCACGCCATGCGCCCGTCGGAATTCGCCGAGCACGCACACAAAACCCTGCGAAACCTCTCTTGTGTACCTGAAAACGCCGAAAAGGCGTACACAAGTGAGGTTTCGCGGGGAATGGAGTGCGGAGAAGCGTCAGTGCGCGGCGTCGTATGCCTCGATGACGGATGCCGGCACGCGACCCCGCTCCGAGACGGTATAGCCGTTCTTCGCCGCCCATTCGCGCACCGGCGCGTAATCGCGCTGGCCGGAGCGCTTCTGGCGACGCGAGCCGGCGCTCGATCCGCGCGACGATCCGCCGGAGCGTGCCGAAACGGGGCGCGCGGCGGCGATGTAGGGAGCGAGGAGGTCGCGCAGCGCCGCGGCGTTCTCTTCGGTGATGTCGATTTCATAGGCGGTGCCGTCGAGAGAGAACAGGACGGTTTCGCCTTCGCCGATTTCGAGGACGGTGCCATCCAGATCGTCGACGAGTTGATGCACAATTCTGCGAGCCATGACAGCGAGCATAATCACGCTTCTGCGAAAAAGGGTGCATGTCACCGGCGTGCATCGATATTCTCCCCGGCATCGCAGGGGTGGAGCAATGGCGAAGAGACGCCGATGAGAGCGAGAATCCGTCGCTGCCCGATTATCATTGTCGACATGACAGATGAAAGCCGGATTGCCGATATATCTCTCGGCAGCGACAGCATTCGATTGGGACAACTGCTCAAATTCGCGGGGTTGCTCGATTCGGGTGGCGACGGAAAAGAGGCGGTCATCGACGGACTCGTCACCGTGAATGGACAGATCGAACGCCGCCGCGGGCGTCAGCTGCACGACGGCGATGTCGTCGAGTACGACGGTCGACGCGTGCGCGTGCGCCCCTGAATTCCCGGGTGGCGCCGCAGATCGCGCACATCGAATCGCGTCAGGGGAGCAGCCCGGCGCGCCGCGCCTTCGTCACCGCCGCGTGTCGCGTACCGGCATCCAGCTTCGCCATCGCCGCCTGCAGGTACGACTTGACCGTGCCTTCGCGCAGCGACAGCGTCGCTGCGATCTCGGCGTTGGTCTGGCCCAGCGCCGCGCAGGCGAGCACGTCGGTCTCGCGACGCGAGAGTCGCACGTCGAGGTGCTCGATCGGCGCGCTGCCGTCGCGCGAGAGCGTCGCAAGGCGTTGCTCGATGTCGGCGAGGCGGCGACGGATGCCCGCGTCGGCGACCTCGGCGCCGATGCGGCGCAGCTCGGCGTACGCTTCGCGCAGTTCCTCGCGGATCACCACGTCGAGCACGGGCGCAGCAGCTTCGGGCGTCGACGCCAGCTGAAGCCGGCGCCCCACCTCGTCGCGGACCCGCAGCTCTGTCGCGAGGTCGGCGGCGATCTGCAGCGCGCTGCGCGCCGCCGACTCGCCGAAGGGCGATCGCGACCACGCGCCGCAGTAGATGACCCCGCGCGCCTTGCCGGCGACCAGGATCGGGACGGCGAACAGCGTCGAGATGCCTTCGCCCAGCACCGCGCGATCGTAATCGTGGGTGATGTTTCGCGACGAGCGGTAGTCCAGCGCGAGACGCGGGCGTCGTTCGACGAACGCGCGACCGCCGAGGCCGCGGGTCGGCTTGACGACGAGACTCGCGAGATGGGGTGTGCGGTTGCCGACGACCGCCGTCACATCGATGGCACCCTCGCGTTCGAAACCGCCGAAAGCGACCGGCAGACCGGTGCGTGACGCGAGGTCACCGACCGCGTCCGACAGAAGATCGTCCTCGGACTTGAGGTCGATCGCTGACACGGTTCTGTACCCACTTCCGGGGGTGACGACCGCGTCACCCGTTTCGTAGCGTCGACGATACCATGCGCCCGATCGACGACGATCGGCGCCGAAGCGACACGCTTCACTCCCTCATGAGGCAAGGAGGCCACATGTCCGGATCGTCCACCGATGCGCGCCCACCCGGCGGCGTCGACTACATCGCCGTCGAGGGATCACCGCCCTTCGTCGAACTCAAACGCCGTCACCGCAGCTTCGTCTGGCCCCTCACGGTGGCCTTTCTCGTCTGGTACTTCGCGTACGTGCTGCTCTCGTCGTTCGCGACGGAGTTCATGGCCACGCGGGTCTGGGGCGACATCACCGTCGGTCTGCTGCTCGGACTCGGCCAGTTCGTCACGACTTTCGCCATCACGATGACCTACGTGTCGTTCGCCAATCGCCGACTCGATCCGGTCTCGGCCGAGATCCGTGGGGCGCTCGAGAAGCAGGAGTCCGGCTCGTGAGCGTCGCGCTCGTCGTCTCTGCCGCCGCTCCCGCCGCCGCCGAGAACAATCCGGTCCTCAACATCTCGATCTTCGGCGCGTTCGTCGCCGTGACGCTGTTCATCGTGATCCGCGCCAGCCGCAACAACAAGACGGCGGCGGACTACTACGCCGCGGGGCGCTCGTTCACGGGGCCGCAGAACGGATTCGCGATCGCCGGCGACTACCTGTCCGCGGCATCCTTCCTCGGAATCGTCGGTGCCATCGCGATCAACGGCTACGACGGATTCCTGTATTCGATCGGCTTCCTGGTGGCGTGGCTCGTCGCGCTGCTGCTGGTCGCCGAACTGATGCGCAACACCGGCAAGTTCACGATGGCCGACGTGCTCTCGTTCCGCCTGCGGCAGGGACCGGTGCGGATGGCGGCGGCGATCACGACGCTCGCCGTCTGCTTCTTCTACCTGCTCGCCCAGATGGCGGGAGCCGGGGGACTGGTCTCGCTGCTGCTCGGCATCAACGACAAGGTCGGGCAGTCCGTGGTCGTCGCCGTCGTCGGTGTGCTGATGATCGTGTACGTGCTCATCGGCGGCATGAAGGGCACGACCTGGGTGCAGATCGTGAAGGCGTTCCTGCTCATCGGCGGCGCGATCGTCATGACGATCTGGGTGCTCGCGATCAACGGCTTCAACCTCAACACCCTGCTCGAGTCGGCGGTGGCGGCATCCATCACCGACCCGAAAGACGCGATCCTCGGCCCGGGCCTGCAGTACGGCAAGAATCCGTGGGACTTCATCTCGCTCGCGGTCGCGCTCGTGCTCGGCACCGCGGGCCTGCCGCACGTGCTGATGCGCTTCTACACGGTGCCCACCGCGAAAGAGGCGCGTCGCTCGGTCGTCTGGGCGATCTGGCTGATCGGGCTGTTCTACCTGCTGACGCTCGTGCTCGGCTACGGCGCGGGCGCGATGGTCGGGCCCGAGGTCATCAAGGCGGCCCCGGGCGGAGTGAACTCCGCCGCGCCGCTGCTGGCACAGGCGCTCGGCGGACCGCTGCTGCTCGGCTTCATCTCGGCCGTCGCCTTCGCCACGATCCTCGCGGTCGTCGCCGGACTCACGATCACCGCCGCGGCGTCGTTCGCGCACGACATCTACGCCAATGTCGTGAAGAAGGGCAAGGTCGCCCCCGACGGCGAGGTGAAGGTCGCGCGGCGCACCGTCATCGTGATCGGCGTGCTCGCGATCCTCGGCGGCATCGGCGTGCAGGGCCAGAACGTCGCCTTCCTCGTCGCGCTCGCGTTCGCGGTCGCCGCATCGGCGAACCTGCCGACGATCCTGTACTCGCTGTTCTGGCGTCGCTTCACGACCCGGGGCGCCGTGTGGAGCATGTACGGAGGGCTCGCCTCGGCCATCATCCTGATCGCGCTCTCGCCCGTCTTCTGGGGGACGCCGACGAGCGTCTTCAAGGATGTGGGCGTGGCGATCTGGCCGTTGAACAACCCGGGCATCGTCTCGATCCCGCTCGGGTTCTTCCTCGGATGGTTGGGTTCGGTGACCTCCACCCGCGCCGAGGACCCGGGCAAGGCCGCCGAGATGGAGGTCCGCTCGCTCACCGGGTACGGCGCCGAGAAGGCCGTCGACCACTGACCGGCCGCACCGGCACCGGGCGCAGCGTGCGCCCGGTGCCGGTCGTCGTCCGGGGCGGCCTACACGCCCGCGGAGTCTCGCACCGGCTGGGCCTTCAGGCCCGAGATACGGGCCTCGAGGTCGAGCAGGAATCGTTTGCGCTCGGGGTGGCCGCCGTATTCGCCGATCGAACCGTCGCTGCGCACCACGCGGTGGGCGGGGATCACGATCGAAACCGGCGTGCGCGCGCACGCCGTGCCCACGGCGCGGTTCGCACCGGGCGAGCCGGCGAGGATCGCCACCTCGGCGTACGAGGCGACCTCGCCGTAGGGGATCGAGCACACCGCCTCGAGCGCTGCCCGCACGAAACCGCCGATTCCGCGCAGGTCGAGTGCGAGGTCGAACTCGCGACGGCTGCCGGCGAAGTAGTCGTCGAGCTGACGAGTCACCGTCGCCGTGGCTCCCGGGTCGAGGCGGGGCACGGTGCGCAGGTGCTCCGTGGCCGCCGACAGCGCATCGTCCACAGCGCCCACGCGCACCTCGAGCACGTCGAGCAGAGCGAGGCCCTCGTCGGTCACGATGACGAGGGCCTCGCCGATCGGTGTCGGGTGCACCGAGTATGAGGCGGGCCGAGATGCGGCGGATGCGGTCATGACATTCATGATGGCCGCGCGGCGGCATCCGTCACTCCTCTCCGGCGTATCTGTGGGGCGATCCGCGTTGCGCTCGTCTGGGGAGGGGAAGCCGTGCGCGGGAGGGGAAACGCCTCCTCATGAGGTCGAAAAGCGGTCTCCCGATGCTCCGAATCCCGCGAAACCCGGCCCGATGGAGGTTTTCCGGACGGGAGCGCGCATAGGGTGTCGAATGTGTGGCGATCAGACGGTGGTCCCGTGCCCGGTGCAGACGACGCCGAGCACGAGCGTTCGGTGACCCCGACGGACCTCGACCTGTCGGAGCCCGGAGTCGTCGTGACCCACGTCGCCCAGACCCTGCGCGCCCGGCTGCGCGACGAGGCCGCCGACCTCGGCGGCCGCTCGACGCTGCTGCACTACACGGATGCCGGTGACGCCGGCATCGACATCACGAAAGCCCACCCGGGCAGCCTGCCGCAGTTCATCACGGGGCGCTCGACGCTCCTGTCGAACCTCTTCCGCGACGAAGTGGCGCTGCGCACTGCGCGGCTGGCCGCCGAGCGGATCGCGGCGAAAGATGTGGAGCTGCGCACCGCCCGCGGTCTCGACACCGTCCACCTCGCGGTCGCGATCGCCTCGTGGCGCTTCGGCGACGAGACCTTCGCCGCCCCCGTGCTGCTGCGCCCGCTCGTCATCCGCCGCCATCACCTCGACTTCGACCTGAAGCTGCGAGGTTCGTTCACGATCAACCCCGAGCTGGTGCACGCCGTGCGCACGCAGTTCGGCATCGACCTCGACGGCCGCGCGCTCGCCGCCCTCGCTCACGACAACGGCGTCTTCAAACCGCAGCCGGTCATCGACCACCTGCGCGCGCTCACCGCGCACATCGACACGTTCACGGTCCTTCCGCGCCTCGTGGTGTCGACCTTCGCCGACGTCGCCTCCGCCATGGTGCGCGACGCCGCCGACCTCGACCACCCCGTGCTCAACGCGATCGCCGGCCACGCCGCCGACCGCGACGAGCTGGTCCTGCCGCGTCCTCGCCCCGAGACCGCAGGCCCCGATGAGCGCCCACCGGCATCCGACCGACTGCTGCTCGACGCCGACAGCGAGCAGGAGGCCGTGCTCGCGCGCATCCTCGCCGGTCAGTCGCTCACCGTGCAGACCCTGCCAGGGACGGGTGGCACGCAGACCGTCATCAACGCGATCGGCGAGTTCGTCCGCGCCGGCAAGCGCGTCCTCGTCGTCAGCGCCCGCCGCTCGACCCTCGAGGGTGTCCGCCACCGGCTCGCGGGGATCGGCCTGCCCGCTCTGGCCGTCTCGCCCACGCAGCTGCACCGTGACCTCATCCGTGCGATCGGCCGCAACGAGAAGGCCGAGCAGCCCAAGGTCGCCGAAGTCGACGACGCGCTCGTGCGGCTGCGCACGGTGCTGCGCGACTACCGCGACGCCCTCACGCAGCGCCACGCGCAGCTGGGGGTTTCGCCGCTCGAAGCCCTGCGGACCCTCACGACGATCGCCGGTGCCGACCCCCAGCCGTCTGCGCAGACGCGCTTCGACATGCGCACCCTGCAGCTGCTCGCGACGCGTCGCGCTGAGGCGGCCCACTCGCTCGCCACGGCCGCGCGCCTCGGAGAGTTCCGGTTCGGTCCCGACGATTCGCCCTGGTACGGGGTGGCGTTCGACACCACGCAGGATGCCACGGACGCCCACGCGCTCGCCGTCCGGCTGCATCGCGCCGAGGTTCCGGCGATCCTCGAGCGGGGCTACGAGCTGATCGCTCAAACCCGCATGCGTCCCTTTACGACGGTCTCGGGCCTCGGCACGTACATCCACCTGCTCCAGGGCATCCGCGGCTCTCTCGACAAGTTCAGCTCGACCGTCTTCGAACGCCCGCTCGACGAGCTCATCAGCGCGTACGCCGCCCGCCGCGACGCCCCCGAGATGTCGGGGCCCCAGCGCCGCCGCCTCAAGCAGCTCTCGCGCGAGTACGTGCGGCCCGGCATGCACGTCACCGACATGCACGAGGGGCTCGTGCGCGTGCAGAACCAGCGTGCGCAGTGGCAGCAGCTGGTCGACCCGGGCGTGCTGCCCGAGATCCCCCTCGGGCTCGATGAGGTGGCCGCGTCGTGGCAGCGGGTGAGCGCCGACCTCACGGCGCTCGACGCCGCCCTCGGCCGCACCGAGCCGCTGGCGTCGCTCCCCATCCCGTACCTGTTGCGTACGCTTGCGGGGCTCGCCGCCGAATCCAAGGTCTTCGACAACCTCGTCGAGCGCGCCACGCTGCGTGGACAGCTCACCGACATGGGCCTCGACGGTTTGCTCACGGAACTGTCGGTGCGGCACGTGCCCGAATCGCAGGTCGCCTTGGAGTTCGAGTTCGCCTGGTGGCAGTCGGCGCTCGAAGCCATGCTGCGCACCGATCGCGCTTTGCTGGGCGCGAACACCTCGATCGTCGACCGGCTCGAGCGCGACTATCGCCTCGTCGATGAGGCGCACGCCGGGTCGGCCGGGCCGCTTCTCGCGGCCGAGCTGGCGACGCGGTGGAAGATCGCGGTCGTCGACGAACCGCGCGAGGCGAACGCCCTCAAGCATGCGCTGCGCTCGGGTGCGACGAGCCCCCGCGAACTCGTCGCCGCCGCGCCGACTCTCGTGCGCACGCTCGCGCCGGTGTGGCTCGCCTCGCCGTACGAGGTCCCCTCGATCCCCGCCGATGCGTCGTTCGACGTCGTCATCATCGCGGATGCCGCGGCGCTCTGCCTCGCCGAGGCGGCTCCGTCCCTCCGGCGCGCGCGCCACGTCGTGGCCTTCGGTGATCCGGTCACCCAGCGACCGACGCCGTTCCGGGTCGGTGCGGGCGATCGCCAGCCGGACGAGCGACCCCAGGCCGAGTTCGACGACGTCAGTGTCTTCGAGCGCCTGGCGGAGTTGCTCCCCGGAGAGACCCTCACCCGCAGCTACCGTGCCGGGGGAGAAGACCTCGCCGAGCTCGTGAACACGGCCTTCTATGGCGGGCGACTCGTGTCGCTGCCGTGGGCCGGTTCGTATCTCGGGCGCGGCAGCCTCAGCGTCGACTACGTCGAAGGCGGCACCGGCGCGCCCGACCCGATCTCGGGTGCCGTCGAGAGCCCCGACGCCGAGGTCGCGCGTGTCGTGACGCTCGTCGTCGAGCACGCCGTGAACCGGCCCGCCGAATCGCTCATGGTCGTCACCGCGTCGCGCCGCCACGCCGAGCGGGTGCGCGCCGCCGTCGCGTCGGCCTTCGCGGGCCGCGCGGATGTCGCCGATTTCGTCGGCCGCGATACGGCGGAGCCGTTCGCCGTGCTGGGACTCGACGACTCCGTCGCCGAGAGCCGCGATCGTGTCGTCTTCTCGCTCGGGTTCGGTCTCACGAAGCACGGCCGCGTCCTCAGCGACTTCGGCGACCTGTCCGGCCCCGACGGTGAGCGCCTGCTGACGGTGGGCATGACGCGCGCACGGCGATCGATGGTCATCGTGTCGTCGATCCGCCCGTCGGCTTTCGACGAGGGGCGCCTCGAGTCCGGGGCATCGACGCTCATGTCGATCCTCGGCGGCATCGCCGCGCGGGCCCGCGACGCGCGCCTCGAAGACCTGGCCGATCCGTTGACGCTTACCCTCGCGCGTCACCTGCGGGCGCGAGGTGTCTCGGTTGACGTCGACTACCGTGGCCAGCTGCCGATCGTCGCGCAGTACCAGGGCAAGGCCGTCGTCGCCGAGAGTGATTCCGACACGTCGACCGAGTCGCTGCGCGAGACGCTGCGCCTGCGACCGCAGGTGCTGCGACGTCTCGGTTGGCATTACATCCGGGTGCACGCGTTCGACGTGTACAGCGACCCGGCAGGGGTCGCCGATCGGATCGCCGCGATCCTCGGCGTGCCGCCGGAGGCCGGCGCCGCTCACGGCGAGACCGAGCCGATCGATGTGCGCTGACGAGGACGCACCGTCGCGCCAGCACGTCGAACGGGTGCGCGGTGCGCGCCGAGCGCGTCTGACCGCCGTCGCCGGGACCGACACGTCGCCCGACATTCCGGTACGACGCACGGATGCCCCGACCCGCCCCCGAGAGGGTGGGGCCGGGGCATCCGGTCCGAACGATGCGCGATTGCGGCAGGACGTGCCGCCGCACTATTAGGACGAGCGCTTCTGGGTCTCCAGGAGGTCGCGGATCTGCACGAGGAGTTCCTGCTCGGTCGGCAGCTTCTCCTCCTCTGCCTCGGTGACGCCGGCCTTGGCGGCCTGGCGCTCCTTGAAGACGTTCATCGGCATGACGAACACGAAGTAGACGATCGCCGCGACGGCGACGAAGTTGATGATCGCGCCGACGATCGCGCCGACATGGAACGTGGAGACGCCACCGCTGAGCGTCGGGACATCGATCGTCCAGCCGCTGAGGTCGCCGACCTGGAAGATCACGCCGATCAGCGGGTTGATCAGTCCTTCGACGATCGCATTGATGATGGCCGTGAATGCTGCACCGATGACGACAGCGACCGCGAGGTCGATGACGTTGCCGCGCATGATGAAGTCTTTGAAGCCCTTGATCATTTCTGCTCCTTACAGTGCCCGGTCCGGTCCGGGATCACGAGGTCGACGACGTGGATGCCGAGGGTGCCTCGGACTTCGATGATGTCGGAACGGATGACGTCGCGCCACCCGACGACGATCCCGACGCGCGGGAGTCGGTGCGATAGAAGCCCGAGCCGTTGAAGGTCACGCCGACCGAGCCGTACTGCTTGCGGAGCGCTCCGCCGCACTCGGGGCACTGCGTGAGGGCCGCGTCGCTGAAAGACTGCACCGCGTCGAATCGGTGGCCGCACTGCGTGCAGGCGTAGGCGTAGGTGGGCATCGGGCTCCTTGAAGGGAAGATCAGCGCCGCGTCGGCGTGAGGGTCAGGGTCTGCGTAGGGGTGACGACACCGGAGACGGCCTGATCGTGCAGGTCGCGAGGGACCTCGTCGAGGAGCTCGGTGTCGAAGATCACGGCGTAGACGGGCGGGCAGCGCTCCATCGATCCGATGGTCTTGTCGAAGAATCCGCGCCCCCAGCCGAGACGCATGCCGCTGCGGTCCACGGCGGCGGCGGGGATGATGAGAAGGTCGACGTCGTTCACGGCCAACGGGCTCAGAATGTCGCCGACCGGCTCGGGCACTCCGAACAATCCTTCGGCGACCTCGCCCTCGGGATCGGCGATCGTCCAGTCGAGCAGCCCGTCGGCGCGTGTGATCGGCAGCAGCACGCGGATGCCTCGAGCGACCGCGTCGACGATGAACGCATGCGTGCCGGGCTCGGTGGGCGTCGACAGGAAGCACGACACCGACGTGGCGCCGAGGCGTGCGACCAAGGCATCCAACTGCCCCTTCACGCCGGCCTCGTCGGCCGTGCGGGCCGCTTCGGAGCGCTGCTGACGCCGCTCGCGGAGGTCCGCGCGCAGCGCGCGCTTCGCGTCGTCGATCGGGTCGGCCATGGTCCGATTGTAGGTGTCATCAGGGCGGAGCCCGGCTCCCGCGCGCGGGTTGCCCGGGCGACGCGGCGGATAGGGTGGCGCTATGACGACCTCGCGCATCAAGGCTGTGATCCCCGCCGCAGGACTCGGAACCCGATTCCTGCCCGCCACCAAGGCGATGCCGAAGGAGATGCTCCCCGTCGTCGACAAGCCGGCGATCCAGTACGTCGTCGAAGAGGCGGTATCCGCCGGCATCGATGACGTCCTCATCATTCTGGGGCGCAACAAGAACAACATCTCGAACCACTTCGACTCGGTGCCCGAGCTCGAATCGAACCTCACCACCAAGGGCGACCTCGACAAGCTCCGTCGGGTGCAGGCGTCGACCGAGATGGCCGACATCCACTTCGTGCGGCAGGGCGAGCCCAAAGGCCTCGGCCACGCCGTGCTGCGGGCGCGCCACCACGTCGGCGACCACACCTTCGCCGTGCTGCTGGGTGACGACCTGATCGACGAGCGCGACGTACTGCTCGAGAAGATGATCGCCGAGAACGAGCGGACCGGCCTCAGTGTCGTCGCCCTCATGGAGGTCGACCCCGAGCACATCCACCTCTACGGCGTCGCGGCGGTCGAGTCGACCGACGATCCCGACGTGGTGCGGATCACCGGCCTCGTCGAGAAGCCGACGAAGGAAGACGCTCCCTCGAACTATGCGGTCATCGGCCGGTACCTGCTCACCCCCGGGGTCTTCGACGTGCTGGAGCACACGGCGCCCGGTCGCGGCGGAGAGATCCAGCTGACCGACGCGCTCGAAGAGCTAGCCGTGACCGATGGTGTGCTCGGCGTCGTGTTCCGGGGGCGCCGCTACGACACCGGCGATAAAGTCGAGTACATCAAGGCCATCGTGCAGCTGGCCGCCGACCGCGACGACCTCGGCCCGGAGCTGCGTCCCTGGCTCAGGGACTTCGCGCAGCGGCTGTGACCGCGGCGCGGCGAGTGTGAAGGAGAGCGCGTGGATCTGACGGTGCCGCGCCAGCATGGGCGGGTGTCGATCCGGCTGGTCAAACAGCGCGACGCGAAGGCGCTGCAGGCCGAGCTGCTGGGCAACCGCTCCTGGTTGCGCCCGTGGGAGGCGACGAGCCCCGATGGGCCCGTGTCGTTCGACATGCGCCTGGGCATCCGACGTCTACTGCAGCAGTATCGCGACGGCGGCGGCGTCCCCTTCGTCATGGAGTACGACGGCGAGATCACGGGGCAGCTGAATGTGTGGGGGATCTCGCGCGGGTCGCTCTCGTCGGCGACCATCGGATACTGGGTGAGCGAACGCTTCGCGGGGCGCGGGATCACACCGACGTCTGTCGCGCTCGCCACCGACGTGTGCTTCGGCGAGCTCGGCCTGCACCGCATGGAGATCTGCATCCGGCCCGGGAACAAGGCGAGCCTGCGGGTCGTCGAGAAGCTCGGCTTCCGCTACGAGGGACTGCGGCGACGCTTCATCCACATCGCGGGGGACTGGCGCGATCACTACGCGTTCGCGCTCGTCCGCGAAGAGGTGCCGGAGGGTGTGCTGCAGCGATGGGTGCGCGGAGCAGCGCCGACGGATGCCGCGACGGTGCCCGTGGCGGATCGGCCCGGCGGGATCTGAGTCCGCGCGACGAGCCTCGCCACGCACGGACGTGGAGCGGTGTCTGACCTTCATGTTCTACTCGAAGGTCAGACACGCGGACCGGATGACCGGCGACGGCGCTTCTCACACGTACCGTGGTCGGCATGGGTGGGCAGGTTCTCGGCGGTGGTGTCATCGTCCTCGTCGCGGTCGTGCTGTGGCTCGTGTATCTACTGCCCTCGTGGCACGGCAGGCACCAGTTCAACGCCGCAGAGCGCAACGCGGTGCGGCTGAACCAGGCGCTGCGTGTGCTCGCCGAGACGAGCGAGACGCCCGAAGAGGTCCGCCTCGAGCTCAACGCCCGCACGGCCCTCGCGCAGCAGCGTCTGGCCAAGCAGGCCCAGGCCGAGCGCGAGCAGGCCGACCTGGAACGTGCACGCGCCGAACTGGCGGTCGCGCGCCTGCAGGCCAAGGCCGACGCCGCGGCTGCCCGTGAGCGCGCCGCTGCCGACGCGCGCGCCGAGCGGGCGCGCCCGGAACTGCGTCGCGCCCGGGCGCGTCGCCGCGCCCGTCTGATCGCGACCGTCGTCGCGATCGCCTCCGTCGCTCTCGCCGCCTGGGGTGGTGTGCAGCTGGCGTCGACGGGTTCGCAGCTGCTCCTCTGGCCCGCCGTCGCGCTGGCCCTCGCGAGCATCGCCGTGCTGCAGCGCATGTCGGTCGTCAGTCGTCGAGCCGTCGTGCGCGAGGCCGCCCCGGCGGTGGAGCGGGCGGCGACCGAGCTGCAGGACGTGTCGCTGGCATCCGACCGTGTCGCCTGGACGCCCCGCGAGCTTCCGCGCCCGTTGACCGCTTCCGCCGGCTCGCGCGCCGCAGTGGTACTCGACCAGGCGGACGCGAGAGACGCCCTGCGTCGCGCGGCGCTCGACGAGCGCATGCGCGCTCGCGCCGAGGCCCAGCGCCCCACGTCGATCGCCGTCGCCCGCACCGCCCGCACCACCCAGCGCGAGGCGGAGTTCGCCGGCGGCCCGGCCGCGGGTGACGAGGCGATCGAGGCGCACGTTCGACGGCTGCTCGAGCGTCGGGCATCCGGTCAGTGACCGTCCCCGGCTGAGCTCTCTCGCCGCCGGGGCTTCGATGGCTCAGCCGACGAGGAGGCGACCGCCGGCGATCACGGCCTCGCGCGGCGGCGTGCGCACGAGGGAATCCATCGGGTTCTCGGCGTCGATCAGCACGATGTCGGCCCGATCGCCGACGCGCAGCTCGTTCGCCGGCAGTCCGGCGAACGGCGCGCCGGCGCCGGTTGCGATCTCGACCACGCGGCGCAGGTCGTCGTCGTGCACGAGGCTGGATGCCCGCGCGTACTGCCACGCGATGCCGAGAAGGTCTCCGGTGCCGTACGGGCTCCACAGGTCACGCACACCGTCGGTGCCGAACGCGAAGGCCACACCGTGCTCGTCGAGCTCGTGCAGCGGGAGCTGGGGGAGTCGGAGAGGTGCGACCGTGGTCATCGTGACGCCGGCCTCTCCCATACGGGCGAGCAGATCGCGTCGGCGGCTGTCGGCGAGCTGGGCGACGGCGAAGCCGTGCGCGATCGTGACGCGGCCCTCGAGTCCGAGACGCTCCACGCGGTCGAGCACCAGCTCGATCTGGAACGCACCCAGCTCGGCGGGGTCGTGCAGGTGGATGTCGATGCCGACACCGTGCTCGGCGGAGAGGCCCACGAGCGCGTCGATCTGACCGACCGGGTCGCGATCGATCGTGGCCGGGTCGAGCCCGCCGATGTGGTCGACTCCCTCGCGTGCGGCCTGCTCGAGCAGGGCCAGCACGCCCGGGCGGCGCAGCACACCGTCTTGGGGGAACGCGACGATCTGAGCCGTGAGCGCCCCGCCGTACGCCGCCAGCGCCTCACGCACCACCTCGATGCCGCGCAGACCCAGGCCGAGGTCGACGTCGACGTGTGTGCGCAGGGCGGTCGTGCCGTGGGCGACGAACTGGTCGAGCACCCGGCGTGTGATCTCGACCGAGGGCATCCCGATCTCATCGCGTCGCGCGCGCTCGTGCCGGATGCGGCCCTCGGTGGTGCCCTCGCCGCCGTAGGACTGCCACGGCAGACCCCACCACGACTTGTCGATGTGCGCGTGCGCGTTGACGAGGCCGGGGAGTGCGAGCAGTCCGCGGCCGTCGTAACTGCCCGGCGCCGTCGCGGTGGATGCCGCGCTGCGATCTGCGGGTGGGACGGCGGTGATCGTGTCGCCCTCGACGGCGATGTCGACGGCGTGATCGGCGCCGCCGTACGGCACGCGGACATTGCGGATGAGGGTCACGGGCGAGAGGGGAGAACTCATCCCTCCATCCTGCCTGCCGTCCCGTGTACGGAAGCCGCCGCGGCGCGTGATACGGTAGATGACGTTATTGGGCCTATGGCGCAGTTGGTAGCGCGCCTCGTTCGCATCGAGGAGGTCAGGAGTTCGAATCTCCTTAGGTCCACCACGACAAAGCGGCGTCTCTCTTTCAGAGAGGCGCCGTTTGCTTTTGCGGTCTCAGTGACGCTCCGGCGAGTGGTTTTGTCGACCAGCGCTGTCACGTTCTCATTGCGTGTAAAGCGGATCGGTTGAAGAACGCTTGGTTGCCGGTGCGGTGCATCGTGTCAGACGCGCGACGTACGCTGTGCGGAGGATCATCTCGGGTCGGATGGATGTCGACGCTCGGGCGTAGTCGTTCACCGGAACCAGTGATCGTCGCGGCCTCCCTCTCCTGGTATGCGGGCACTTCTGAGCCTTAGCATTATCGCGACGGGTCCAGCGAGTAGTTCTCTTCGTATGCTGGACATGAAGGACGGTAAAGATGGACTGGCTCGCAGCCTCCGGAGTCGTCGCAACGCTACTCGCCGCAGCTGCGACCGTCTGGGCGGTTGTCTACCAGCAACGATCGGCCGCGACAAGAGTTCAGCACTCTCTCGAGCAATCCCGTCTCTCTCTTGAGCAATCCCGTCAACAGCTCGATGTGTATCAAGCGATGGTCATTCGATATGTGCTGGAAACAACGGCACCGGATGCTCAGGCAGCGTCGTTCGAGCAGTCTGAAGCTGCCGCCACGCCAGCGGCCTACGAGCCGCAGTCACATCCTTTCTCGGCCGCAGAACTCGCACAGTACAAGCAAGACATCCAGGAACTTGCCCAAATCAACGGCCGTGCGGCGATGCTCCACGGACTCGAGCTAGCCGCCTTCTTAGAGATGCACAGGCATGTGCGTGATCGAGTCGAGATGTTCCTCGATAGAGCTGAATCAGCGTCCACTGGATAACGTCGGGCAGCCAAGAGCGCGGGCACAGGAGCTTGACCTTGCCACCGGACCGTCGATAGTCATTGTGTTGACAAAAGGGCCGTAACGTAGTTGCGTTCGCATGCCACGGAATATGGTGTCGGCGGGGGCAGCTATCCGTTGCGACACCCGTGGTCGTGGACCGAGGCACGATCGCCCTCCTCGCCGCACTCACCTGTATCCGAGTGCTCACCGAGTGGCGCCAGGTTCCTCGGGACGCAGATCGAGCACGATCTCGGCACGGGCCGGTCCATCATCGGCATCCCGCATCACGGCGCGGTGCTCAGCATCCACCGAGCGCGCAGATTCGTCCGCTACGACGCGTGAACGTGCCAGGTCGTCGGTCTGCATTGCGTACACGATGATGGGGCCGTCGCTCGTGTCGACGATCATCGCGGCTTCGTGCTCGACGCCTTCGGCGGCGAGCGACTCCAGAGCCTCCAAGCGACGAGGGCCATCGACCTGACGCAACCAGTCGACCACTCGATCGCGGTGATCTGGGCGGATACGTCGCGCGACGAGATGAATCACGACACGAGGCTAGAGCACGGCAGGCCGAACAGCCTTTCGTCGGACTCCCTCGCGCACGCCGGCCGATGACCTGACGTGACGACCAGACGTGACGACCAGACGAAGGGCGGCGCGAAAGGTAACACCGGTGAAACAACCGTCGCCAATTCACGAAACGTAAAGACTTTACGTTGAGTGCGTCCCGCGAACGAGATGGAGGTCTCACAGTGACGCACCCGATTCCGCGCGCCGCATCCGATATGGCGCTCAGTTCCTCCCGCTCCACCCGCTCCACCCGCTTCACCCGTCGTTCCCGCCTCACCACCGCGCTAGCGGTCGCCGCCACCGCTGCCGTCCTGCTCTCGGGCTGTGCGAGCTCTCCCGAGGCGACCACGAGTTCCGCCGGCACCGCCGACTTCGGCACCGGGGGAGTCGCCCTCAGCTGGATCAAGAACTACGAGTTCGCCGGCTACTACTACGCCGACAAGAACGGCGACTACACGAAGAACGGCTTCTCGTCGGTCGACATCATCGCCGGCGGCGGCACCACGAACCCGTGGGACACCGTGCTGGCCGGCAACGCGACGATCGGCCTCGCGTCTGACCTCACCGGTATCACCGGCGCGATCCACGGAGGGGCGCCGTTGAAGATCATCGGTGCGCAGTTCGTGAAGAGCCCGGTCGGCTTCGTCTCGCTCAAGGGCAACCCCATCGCCTCGGTCGCCGACCTGAAGGGCAAGAAGATCGGCGTGGACGCGGGTGGCAAGCTCGCTGTCGAAGCGGTCCTCGCCGCCAACAAACTGCCCGCCGACACGGTCACGTTCGTCTCGGTGCCCAACGGCATCGACCCGCTCATGAAGGGCGACGTCGATGCACTCGTCGGGTTCCTCACCAACTACCCGATCGCGGTGAAGCAGGCTGGCGGCGACGTCGTGACGCTCAGCTTCAGCGACGCCGGCTACGCCCAGTTCGGCGACGCCGTGGTCGTCAGCGACGACATGCTGGCTAACCACCGCGACGAGGTCAAGGCGATGATGAAGTCGGTCATCCAGGGGTGGAACGCCGCGCTGAAGGCCGGGCCGCAAGGCATCGCCGACATCGCGATGGAGTACGGCGGTAAGGACAACGACCTCGACGCCAAGCTCCAGCTCTCCAGCGCGACGGTGCTGCCGAGCTTCATGCTCACCACCGACACCGTCAAGAACGGCATCTTCACGTTGACGCCCGACCTCGTCACGCAGGCCGTGTCCTCCCTGGGGGCGGCGGGCATCACCGCGGACGCCTCCGAGTTCGATACCTCCCTGCTGAGCGAGCTCTACACGGAGAACCCGGATCTCATCGCCGGCTTCACCGTCCCGGCGTCCTGACGACGCCGACGCGAACCGGATGCCGGGGCGCCCCCCTCGCCCCGGCATCCTTCCACCACACGCGACAGGAGACATCATGACCGCTCCTTCTCTGCGCCTGCGCCGTGCCCCCGGCGTCGTGCGCATCTCGCGGCCCGTGCTGACGACGACGCTCACCGGGCTGATCGGGGCGATCCTCATCGTTGTCGCGTGG
This sequence comes from Microbacterium dextranolyticum, assembly GCF_016907295.1. NCBI lineage: Bacteria > Bacillati > Actinomycetota > Actinomycetes > Micrococcales > Microbacteriaceae > Microbacterium > Microbacterium dextranolyticum. The sequence continues at coordinate 2,098,374 of NZ_JAFBBR010000001.1, read as the reverse complement.
CAACTGGTGGCTGTCACGATGTTCACCCGCGAGAACGGCACCTACGGCGCCGTTCCCCCTCCCGGTGCCGTCCTGGCGCGCGTGACGCAGAACCTGAGCGACGCCGGATACTGGTCGGGCCTGGCCGCGACAGCAGGTTCCGCCCTCACCGGATACGTGATCGCGGTCGCGATCGCCCTCGTGCTCGGCGTTGCCGTGATCCTTGCGCCTGTGTTGGATGCCTTCGCGACGCAGCTCGGCATCATCGCCGCGTGCATCCCGGTGGCCGCGATCAGCCCCATCGTCGTGCTGCTCTCGCCCTCGGGCTCGCGCGCGGTCAGCGTCGTACTGGCCGTACTCGCCGTCGTCTTTCCGATGATCATCGGAGTCCTCCTCGGCCTGCGTGCGACCAGCCCCGCCCAACTCGATCTCGTCCACGCGTACGGCGGCACAGAGCTCACCGCGATCCGACGTGTCCGCCTCATCAGCGCGCTGCCGGCGTTTCTGACCGCACTCAAGATCGGCGCACCGGCCGCCTTCCTCGGCGCCATGACCGGCGAGTTCTTCGCCGTCGGAGTCGACGCCGGAGTGGGTCGCCTGCTGATCTCGCAGCAGTACGTGGGTGACTACACCGGCATGTGGGCGATCGCCCTGCTGGCCACGGCCGTCTCCGCCGCGGGCTACGCAGCCCTCGCTGTGGTGGCCGCCGCCATCGCGCCCTGGACCCGCCACGTCACCGGAGGCCGACGATGAATCGACTGCGCCCTCGGCTGGTGCCGATCCTGACGACCCTCGCCACTCTCGTCGTCCTGCTGGTGGGGTGGCAGTTGACCGTCTCGATGAGTCACGTCAGCTCGTATCTCACAAAGACGCCGCTCGACGTGTTCGACTACCTTCTCGTCGACGGCAGGTTCACGCCCGCCGCAGCAGCCGACCGGCGTGCAGCCCTCGTACCGATGATCGGGGTCACACTGCTGCATGCGAGCGTCGGACTGGCATTCGGCGTCTCGCTCGGCCTCGTCGGCTCGATCGCGATGTCGGTGTCGCGCGGGCTGCGCGGAACCTTCCTGCCGATCGCGCTCGTGCTGCAGACCGTGCCGCTGATCGCCATAGCGCCCGTCATCTACGCCGTCTTCGGCGCGGGGATCGTCACTGCGGCGGTCATCGCCGGCGTTGTGACCTTCTTCCCGCTGCTGATGAACGTGACGACCGGGATGGCGGCGGCATCCGCCGAGACCGTCGACCTCGTCCACGCGTACGGCGGCGGACGCGTGACACTGCTCTGGCGCGTGCAGCTGCCGAGCGCGCTGCCCTACCTGTTCGCGGGTCTCAAGATCGCCGCTCCGGCGACCATCTCCGCCGCGACGCTCTACGAGTTCCTGTTCTCGTTCGAAGGGCTCGGAGCGAACCTGCTGACCAGCAAGTCCTACTCCGACTACGGACTGCTGTGGACGCTGGTCGTCGTCACCATCGCCCTCGCCCTCGCCGCCTACGGCGCCGTCGCCCTGGCCGAACGGCTGGCACTCGCCGGCCGCTTCCCGCCCCCATCCACCGTCGTCCGCCGAGGAGGCGCAACATGACGAGCGCTGCCGCACATCTTCCCGCCGCGTCGCCGGCCGCCGATGAGATCGAACCCGCCGTCCCGGTCGGGGTGCGGTTGCGCGGCCTCACGCGCGAGTTCGTCACCCGCCACGGTGTGGTCCACGCCGTGTCCGGCGTCGACCTCGACACCCCGCGCGGATCCTTCCTCTCGCTTCTCGGACCCAGCGGATGCGGCAAGTCGACGATCCTGCGCATCCTCGCCGATCTCGATACGCCGACGGCAGGAGAGGCCTCCGTGAATGGCATGGCGCCCGCGGAGCTGCGTCGGCGCAAGCAGCTGGGCATCGCCTTCCAGGATCACGCGCTGCTGCCGTGGCGCACCGTCGAGGCGAACGTGCGCTTCCCGTTCGACGTCGCCGGCGTCCCCGTCGACCGCGACTGGATCGCCGACCTGCTGGCACTGGTCGGTCTGACCGAGTTCGCCCGCGCCCGCCCCTGGCAGCTGTCCGGCGGCATGCGCCAGCGTGTGGCCATCGCGCGCGCGCTCGCGCTGCGCCCGAGCGTCCTCTTCCTCGATGAGCCGTTCGGCGCCCTCGACGACATGACGCGCCAGCGTCTCAACCTCGAACTGCAGCGCCTCTGGTCGGAGCAGGGCGCGACGGCCGTCATGGTGACCCACGGCATCCACGAGGCGGTTCTGCTGTCGGACATCATCGCGGTCATGAGTCCCCGCCCCGGAACGATCAAAGAGGTCATCCACGTCGACCTGCCGCGCCCGCGCACCATCGAGATGATGGCCACCCCCGAGTTCCACCACTACGTCGACCGCGCCACCGCCCTCCTGTTCCACTGAACACCACCCGCTCCTTCCCCCCTCCCGTCGCACCGAAAGAAGGCAGATCCATGGCCCTCACCCCCGTCGCCGCCTCCGGCGCCCCCGCCGACCTCGACGCCGCCGAACGCGCGTACCGCGCGTTCATGATCGCGCTCGGCCTCGACGCCGACCACCCGACGATCGTGGACACGCCTCGACGGGTCGCGCAGGCCGGACTCGATCTCTTCCGCGGACTGCACGCAGACCCGGTGCGTGCGCTCGGGGGAGGCGAACCCATCGAAGGCGTCTACCCCGGACCGGTCGTGGTGCGCGACATCCCCTATTCCTCCGTCTGCGAGCACCACATGCTGCCCTTCAAGGGGGTCGTGTCGGTGGCCTACCTGCCCGATCGGATGCTGGCCGGCATCGGCGACTTCGATGCGATGATCCGCGTGCTCGCCGCGCGCCCGCAGATGCAGGAGCGCCTCGCCGACCAGATCGCCCAGACGGTCGTCGACACGATCGGCGCCCGAGGAGTGCTCGTCGTGCTCTCGGCGGAACAGGCCTGCATGTGGGCGCGGGGCGAGCGCACCGTGGGATCGGAGGCGTTCTCGGTGTCGAGCCGCGGCGTCTACGACTCCGACCCCGTGCAGCGGGCCGAGGCTCGCAGCCTGATCGGGCTCTGAGCGTGATCGACCCCACGTCGCCCGACGTCACGGCGATCGCCGCCGCCGGCGGCATCGCCGTGCAACCCATCGGCGCGACCGAGCAGCATGGCCCGCACCTTCCCCTGACGACGGATGCGCTGATCGCGACCGCGCTGGCCGAGGCCGCGGCAGACGCTGTGCACGCGCGTGCCGCATCGGGCGACGAGGATGCCCCATCGCTCTGGATGCTCCCGACGCTGGCCTACGGTTTGTCGCCCGAACATGCCGGCTTTCCCGGCACGGTGACGCTGTCGTCCACGACCCTGCTCGCGGTGTGTCTTGACATCGCGCGCTCCGTCGCCGCGGCGGGCATCCGCACCCTCGTCTTCGTCAACGCCCACGGCGGCAATCCCGAGCTGCTGCAGGTGGTCGCCCGCGACATCCGCGATCAGACCGGTGTTCTCGCCGTCTCGGTGCACGGCCCCAGCCTGCCCCTGCCGGCGGCGCTCGCCGACCAGATGGGCCGCGCCGACCTCGATGTGCACGCCGGCTTCTACGAGACGAGCGTGCTGCTGGCCCTCCACCCCGCTGCGGTGCGGCTGCCGCTCGCCGCGGCCGACGGCATCGACCGGATCGATGCCCTCGCGACGGGCGCCGTCTCTCCGAGCGTGGGACTGTTCGGTGCCGTCCCGCTGCCGTGGCGTACACGCGACGTATCGGCATCGGGCACGATCGGTGATCCCACCGGCGCGTCGGCGGAGTGGGGGCGTGAGGCGCTGCATGCGCAGGGTCTCGCGCTCGCCGACGTCCTTCGCGAGATCGCCCGGCTGCGAGCGGAGCTGGAATGAGCGCACAGCGGGGGAGCGGTCGGAGCCTCCCCTACACTCGGGACGGGGTGGGTATCGGCCCGGCGGGCGGGCTCGCAGCAGGAGGGGCGATGGACGACACGCAGGCAGACTCAGGAACTCGCACACCCACGCTTCAAGAGGTCGCCACCGCCGCGGGAGTATCGCTCGCCACGGCATCCAACGCGCTCAGCGGCCGTCGTGGCGTGAGCGTCGCGCTGCGCGAGCGCGTCCTCGAAGCGGCGGCGAGCCTCGGATACTCCCGCTCAGGATCGGCGCGCGGGCGCGCCCGCACCGATCGGATCACGGTCGGCATCGTGCTGCCCGATGTCCGCAACCCGGCGTACGCCGAGCTCGCGCACGCCTTCGAGCAGGAGGGCACCTCTCGCGACTGGTCGATCGTCCTCGCGTCATCGGGGTATGAGCCCGACCAGGAGCTCGAGGCTCTCGAGACCCTCGTGCAGAGCGCCGACGGCATCATCGTCTCGCCCTCCCGGCCGCCGCGGTCGGGCCTGCACCGGCTCGCCGCGTCGCCGGTGCCGATCGTGACGTGCGATGAGCCCGCGGATTCGCTGCTGATCGCCGGATCGGTGCGCTCGGACAACTTCGGAGGCGGGCGGACGGCCGCGCACCACCTCGTCGATGCGGGGGGCACGCGTTTCGGCCTCGTCGGTGGCAACGGCTACCTGCCTTCCACTCAGGAGCGCCGCGACGGTTTTCTGGCGGGTCTCGCCGATCGTGGCGTACCGGCGTCGGCGGTCACCATCGCCGGGTCGGCCTACGGCATGGACGGCGGCCAGGCGGGGATGGCGGAGCTGCTGGAAGAGGCGCCCGACGTCGATGCAGTCTTCGCGTTGAGCGATATGCAGGCCATCGGCGCCCTGTTCGAGGCCCAGCAGTCCGGGCGATCGATTCCCGGCGATCTGCTGCTGTGCGGTTATGACGGCATCGCGTGGACACAGCGCATCTCGCCGACGATCACCACGATCCGTCAGGATTGGCCGGGCATCGCCGCCCGGGCGATGGAGCTCCTCGATGAAGCCATGAACGGAGCCCACGCCCCGGGATACGGTTCGGCGCGGGTGCTGCCCGTCGCGCTGGTCGAGGGCGAATCCACGCGGCGTGACGGCGCGTGACGCTCTCGCCGCGGCGACGCCGCATGCATCCGTCGTGCGAAGGAATTCGATCGGATGTCACCGACGTTTCACCTCTCGGTGCCCAGTCGCGTCTCGCATACGCGGGTAGTATGTATGCACCTGAATCGATTCTCGGAAAGGCTCGTTCTTCATGACCACCTACAACGTCGGCGTCATCATCGGCTCCATCGCGACGGAGTCCATCAACCGTCGCCTCGCGAAGGCCCTCATCGCTCTCGCACCTCAGGCCGACCTCGCGCTCACCGAGATCCCGATCAAGGGTCTGCCCTTCTACTCGTACGACAACGACGGTGCGATTCCCGCCGAGGCCGCCGAGTTCAAGTCCGCGATCGAGTCGGCCGACGCCGTCGTGATCGTCACTCCCGAATACAACCGCTCCGTTCCGGGCGTCCTGAAGAACGCTCTCGACACGGCGAGCCGTCCGTGGGGCGACAACAGCTTCGCCGGCAAGCCGTCGGCCGTCATCGGCGCCTCGGTCGGCGCCATCGGCACGGCTGTCGCGCAGCAGCACCTGCGGTCGATCCTCTCCTTCCTCGCCTCTCCCGAGCTCTCGCAGCCCGAGGCGTACATCCACCTGCGCGACGGACTGATCGACGACGAGGGCCAGGTCACCGACGAGTCGACCGCCGATTTCCTGCTGTCGTGGCTGAAGGCCGTCCACACGCACATCGCGAAGAGCCTCAGCCCGGTCGAGTGACCCGCTGATCGCACGATGAAGAGGGCCCCGTCTTCTGCCGAGACGGGGCCCTCTTCGGAATCCGCCCGCGAGCGTGGCTCAGGCGCCCTGCTCCCGTAGGCGGAGGTCCTTCCGGAGGATCTTTCCCGACGTCGACTTCGGGATCGCGTCCGCGAACTCCACCCTCCGCACCTTCTTGTACGGTGCGACGTTTTCGGCGACGAACGACATGACCTCCTCGGCGGTGAGGCCGGAGTCGGGCGCCGCGACGACGAACGCCTTCGGGATCTCCTCGCGTTCGTCGTCGAGGACGCCGATGACAGCGGCATCCATCACCTGCGGATGGCCGAGCAGAAGGGCTTCGAGCTCGGCCGGGGCGATCTGGTAGCCGTGGTACTTGATCAGTTCCTTGACCCGGTCGACGATCGAGAAGTAGCCGCCCTCGTGATAGACGGCGATGTCGCCGGTGTGCAGGAATCCATCGGCGTCGATCGTCTCCGCGGTGGCCTCGGGCCGATTCAGGTAGCCGAGCATCACATTCGGCCCCTTCACCCAGAGCTCGCCCGGTCGGGTCACGCCCTCCGCCTCGACCTCGGTGATCTCTTCGCCCGAGGCGGTGTCGACCAGTTTGCAGACGATGTTCGGCAGGATCGTCCCCACCGAGCTGACCGGAACGTCGTCGCGCGTGTACGGCATCGCATGCGAGACAGGGCTCAGCTCGCTCATGCCGTACCCCTGCATCATGCGGGCACCGAGGCGACGCCCCGCCAGCTCGGCGGTGTCGCCGTCGAGGGTGCGTCGGCGGAACGGGGGCGGCGGACGGCCTGGCTAAGGTGTGAGCATGAGCGCAGAGAGCCTTTCCGCACGCAGTCGACTCGTCCACGACGCCCTGCGCGCAGCCGGTGTCGGCGGGGAGATCGTCGTGCTGCCGGATGCCGCGTCGACGGCCGCTCTCGCCGCGGCCGCCCTCGGGATCGAGGTGGGGGCGATCGCCAACAGCCTCGTGTTCTGGTCGGATGGCGATCCGCTGCTGGTCATGACCAGTGGCGCGCACCGCGTCGACACGGTCGCGCTCGCCGCGCGGATCGGCCGCGGAACCATCGCGCGCGCCTCGGTCGAGCAGGTGCGCGAAGCGACCGGGCAGGCGATCGGCGGCGTCGCGCCGACCGGGCATCCGACCCGCCTCGTCACCGTCGTCGACGAGGCGCTCGCCGCGTTCCCCGAGATCTGGGCCGCCGGCGGCACCCCGCACACGGTCTTCCCCCTGACATTCGACGAACTGGTCGCCCTCACCGGCGGGACGATCGCGCGCGTCGACTGAGCGCGCGTCCGATCGTTCTCAGCGCAGGCGCCGAGAGAGCTCATCGGCGGCGCTGCGCACCGCCGGCGCGACGGACGCGCCGGCGAGGGCGGTGGCCGCGGCCTCCCACGTCACCGCGAGTGCGGCGACGGGCCATCCGGTGTGGTCGAGGACGGCGACACCGATCGAGCGGAACCCCAGGGTGACCTCTCCGTCCTCGCTCGCGTACCCGTCTTGCCTGGTGCGTCGCAGCACGTCGCGCAGTTCGCTCGGGCGCCGCGGGCCCCGGCCGGTGCGGTCGGCGAACGTCGCGGCATCCGGGTACAGTGCCCGCACCTGCTCTCGCGGCAGCGCGGCGAGCATGGCGCGGCCCGTCGCCGCCAGATGCGCGGGGAGGCGCACACCCACCTCGCTCACGAGCGCGGGGCGCCGTGGCGCGCGCTCCTCGACGATGTAGAGGACGTCTCGCCCCGTCATAACGGCGAGGTGCGCGCTCTCGCCGACGCGATCGGCGAGCCCCGAAACGAGCGGGCGGCCGAGACGGGCGAGGGGCTGCTGGCGCGTGTAGCCGCCGGCCAGCTCGAACGCTGCCGTCCCGAGGCCCCAGCGGCGCTCGGAGGCGATGTGGACGACGAAACCGTGCGCGGCCATCGCGGCGAGCAGGTGGTAGACGCTCGATCGGGGGATGCCGAGGTGATCGGAGATCGCGTGCGCCGCGGCCGGGCCGCGCTGCCGAGCGAGGAAGGACAGGATGCGCAGGGTCTGATCCGCGGCCGGGACCTGCGGCGCACGAGCCGCACCCGGATCGTGAATGTCTGGGATCACAGACACAGGATCGCACGAGACCGCCGGATCATCGAACGGGTCGCGATGGAATCGGATCATGACCTCCTCCGCCGTGCTCGAGCCCGCATCCGTCCGCACCCCCGTCACCGTCACGATCGGGGAGCATCCCCTGACACCGGCCGAGGTCGTCGCGGTCGCGCGCAACGGTGCCCGCGTCGCGATCTCGCCCGCAGCGCTCGATGCGGTCGCGGCGTCGCGCGCGCTCATCGAGCGGCTCGCAGACGACCCCCAGCCCCACTACGGCGTGTCGACCGGTTTCGGCGCGCTCGCGACGACCTTCATCGCTCCGGAGCGGCGTCGCCAGCTGCAGGCGAGCCTCATCCGCTCGCACGCCGCGGGCACGGGCGCCGAGGTCGAGCGCGAGGTCATCCGCGTCCTCATGCTGCTGCGTCTGCAGACCCTCGCCACCGGACGCACCGGCGTGCGCGCCATCGTCGTCGAGACCTACGCGGCGATGCTCAACAGCGACATCACGCCGATCGTGCGCGAGTACGGGTCGCTCGGATGCTCGGGCGACCTCGCGCCGCTCTCGCACGTCGCGCTCGCGGCGATCGGCGAGGGGGACGTGCGGGACGGGTCAGGAGCGCTCGTCGCGGCATACGACGCCCTCGCCGCCGCCGGCATCGCGCCCCTCGTCCTGCAGGAGAAGGAGGGGCTCGCCCTGATCAACGGCACCGACGGCATGCTCGGCATGCTGCTGCTCGCCCTCCACGACCTCGGCGTGCTGCTCGACACCGCCGACATCGCCGCCGCCCTGTCGGTTGAGAGTCAGCTCGGCACGGACGCCGTGTTCGCGGCCGACCTCATGGCGCTGCGCCCCCAGATCGGCCAGGCGGACTCGGCCGCCCGGCTGCGCGCGCTGCTGGCCGGATCGCCCATCATGGCGAGCCACCGTGATCCCGCCGTCTGCACGCGCGTCCAGGATGCTTACTCGCTGCGCTGCTCGCCGCAGGTGCACGGCGCGGCTCGCGATACCGCGACCCACGCGGCGCTCATCGCCTCGCGCGAACTGGCCGCGGCGGTCGACAACCCCGTCGTCACCCCCGACGGACGGGTCGAATCGAACGGCAACTTCCACGGTGCGCCGGTGGCCTACGTGCTCGACTTCCTCGCGATCGCCGTGGCCGATGTGGCATCCCTCTCCGAACGCCGCACCGACCGGGCGCTCGACCGCACCCGCAGCCACGGGCTGCCGCCGTTCCTCGCCGACGAGGTCGGCGTCGATTCGGGCCTCATGATCGCGCAGTATGCCGCCGCCGGCATCGTCTCGGAGCTGAAGCGACTCGCCGTGCCCGCCTCGGTGGACTCGATCCCGTCGTCGGCGATGCAGGAGGACCACGTCTCGATGGGCTGGGCGGCCGCGCGCAAACTGCGTCGCGGCATCGACGGGCTCGCACGGGTGCTCGCGATCGAGATCGTGACGGGATGCCGCGCCCTCGATCTGCGTGCGCCGCTGGAGCCCGCGCCGGCGACGGCGTCCGTGCGGGACCGCGTGCGCGCGGCCGGAATCGACGGACCCGGCGCGGATCGCGTCGTCAGCCCCGACATCGAGACGGCCACCGCGCTCGTGCTGTCGGGTGAGATCGCGCGCGCGGCGGATGTCGTCGTGTCCGCCTGACGCCGGTCGATCGGGCCGCAGGGGCAGCAGGGGTCGCCCGGGCCGCCCAGGCTGCACCCGCTTGCCCCGGGCGGCGTTGGCTCAGCCTCGGGGGCTGTCGAACGTCCATTCGTCGGGATCGACGGAGGTGGCGACGTCCCAGTCGGGAGTGCTCCAGCGGAACGTCGCGACGGCGCACGTCGGCATGTGCCCGATCCCGCCGCCCGACAGACGCTCGGCGAGCACGGTCATGCCGGGGTCGTGGGCGACGACGATGACACCGTCGACGGAGCGCGCTGCGGCGGCCGCGAGCAGCGCCGAGGCCGGTGCACCGTAGAGATCCGGATCGAGTTCGACGTCGAGGCCCAGAGCGGATCCGAAGAAGCCCGCCGTGGTCCGTGCCCGCAGTGCTGTCGACGACAGCAGGGCATCGGGTCGCAACCCGGAGTCGGCCAGGCGAGCGGCGAGCGTCGGTGCATCGCGCATGCCGCGGGTGTTCAGGGGGCGATCATGATCGTCCAGACCGGGGTCGCCCCAGTCGCTCTTGGCGTGGCGGACGAGGACGAGAGTCGTCACTCGGACTCCTTTCGTTCGATGTCATCGGGGCGTGGTCGCGTGCGCGTGGGCGTGGCGAAGTCATCCGACGTACACCCAGGCCTCGCGTCCGCTGGCGAGCGCGACCCGCACACGGCGGTAGAGCGAGACCTCGTACTCGTCCGCGGCATCCAACTCATCGGAGGTCAGGTGCACGGCCCGCCCCACCACCTTGTCGCGGGGGTTTCCAGTGAAACGGATCACCGGGTGGACGGAGTGGCCCGAGACGTCGACGACACGCGGATCCTCGATGTCGACGTAGTCGATCGTGTATCCCGGGAGCGTGTCGGGCTCACCCGCGAGCAGCCGTCCGAACGTGTCGAGCTGCACCTCGGCGTACTGAAGTGTGCCGTAGGTGAACAGCAGCTGCTCGACGGGGTGCTCGCTCACGCCTTCACCGTACCCCCGGCGTCGTGAACGCGGCGAGAGGCCCGCGCCGTGGGTCAGCCGAGGAACGCGTGTGCGATCGCGAAGATCGCGACGCCGGCGAGGGCGCCCACCACCGTGCCGTTCAGGCGGATGTACTGCAGGTCGCGACCCACCATGAGCTCGATCTTCTCGGTCGTCTCCGCCGGGTCCCACTTCTCGACCGTGTCGGTGATGATCGACGCGATGTCGTGGCGGTAGCGGTCGACCACGAAGACCGCGGCATCGGCGACGCGCTGATCCACGCGCGACTGCAGCGTCGGATCGGTCGCGAGCCGGTCGCCCACTTCGCGCAGGGCCGCGACACCGCGGCGGCGCAGTGCGCTGTCGGGATCGGCGAGCGAGGCGAGCAGACCCGCCTTGGCGGTGTTCCAGGCCTCGGCGGCGAGCTCGCGGACGCGCGGGCTGTCGAAGACGGCGCTCTTGGCGTCTTCGAGTCGGCCGATCGTCGAGGGGTCGTGCTGCAGGTTCTCCGCGAGCCGGGAGAGGTACCGGTCGATCGCATGACGTGCGGGATGCTCGGGGTCGGCTTGCACGGCGGCGGCGAACTTCACGGCCTCGTTGTAGACGGTGTCGTCGACCAGCCGCATCGCCACCGACGGCACCCACGACGGCAGGCGGCGCGACACCAGTCCCGAGAACGAGTCGCGGTTGGTGCGCAGCCACGTCGAGAGGCTGTCGATGCCGAGGTCGACGGCACCGTGATGGGCGCCGGCGTCGACGACGCGTTCGAGCCAGCCGCCGAGGGTGGGCGCCCACTCCGGGCTCAGCAGGTGCTCGCGGGCGAGGTCGCTGATGAGGTCCTGCACCTCGTCGTCGCTGAGGGCACGCAAGATGCCGGCGGCCATCGTCGACGCCTCCCGCGAGACGAGCTCCGCATGCTCCGGATCGCGCAGCCACGCGCCCGCGGTCGCGGCGATCGGCGTCGACTCGAGCTTGGCGCGCACGACCTCTCCTGCGAGGAAGTTCGTCTCGATGAACTCGCCGAGGCTACGGCCGATCTCGTCCTTGCGCTTCGGGATGATCGCGGTGTGCGGGATGGGGATGCCGAGGGGGTGTCGGAACAGCGCCGTCACCGCGAACCAGTCCGCGAGCGCGCCGACCATCCCGCCCTCGGCGGCGGCCCGGACGTAGGCCATCGCGGGGATCCGCTCCTGCGTCACGAACGCGATCACGAACAGCACCGCCATGACGACCAGCGCGCCGAGGGCGACTCCCTTCATGACGCGCAGAGACCGTCGGCGCTCCTGATCGGCGGGGCTCAGCAGTTCGGTCGGGGTGCGTGGCATCCCGCCAGTGTGTCACGACGCTCCCGCGGCGGCGTATCCTGACCGCGTGATCGACGACATCAAGAAGCGCGCCCTGCACCGCACGAGCATCCTCGAGGGGCAAGTGCGCGGGCTCGCCAAGATGATCGAGAACGAGGACTACTGCATGGACATCATCGCCCAGTCGCGGGCGGTGCAGAAAGCTCTCGCGTCATTGGACAAGTTGCTCATCGAGAACCATCTGCGTACCCACGTCGCCCACATGTTCGCCGAGGGCGGCGAGGAGCGCGACCGCGCCGTGACCGAACTGCTGAAGGCGTACGACCTCGAGACCCGCTGAGACCCGCTGAGCCCGTGGAGAGCGCCGCGCGACGCGGCGAGGGCACCCGGCGCCGACGTGCGCACCGGATGCCCTCGGCATCATCGCCCGGCAGGTGCCGTGGGGACCGCGATCGGCTCGGTCGGCGGGAGGACGACATCGGCGGGACCGTATCCGACGCCGAATCCGTCGCCGAGGGATGCCGCCGCTTCGCCGCGCGCCACGGTCAGCACCGTCCGCTCGTCGACTCGTCCGCCATCCGTCCGCACGGCGTCCCGCCGTCGGGTGCGGCGTCCACGACCGAGGTCGTCACGGCCGTCCAGCTGACGATCGTGCCCGCCGGAATCCCGTCCTGGCTCCGCAGCAGCGTCTCCCGCTCGCCGAGGAACGCGCCCGTGGCCGGATCGATGATGATCTCGATGCGGCTGCCCCACGCCGGCTCATCGCGGCCGATCGCGACCCCGCGGTGGCCGTCGAGGGTCGCCTGGTCGTCGACGAGGGCGACGCCGGGGATCATCGCCGCCGCGCGGTACATCGCCGAACGCAGGTCGGCCGGCACGTCGCCGATCCGCAGGCGGTCGGCGAGGAAGACCAGCGCCTCGGTGTCGGGGGAGGGCCCGGAGCCGAGCGTCACCCGGTAGATGTGGTTGAGCAGACGATACGGATCGCGCGGGAGCGCGCCGATGTCGTCGAAGCCCGCGTCGGGGCTGCCTCCGTAGAACGCGCCCGCCGGTGCGCGGAGCAGGTCCCCGCCGGAGATCGCGTCCGCGGGCGCCTCCGCCTGCCAGGCGTCGGCGATGGCCTGCGAGTCGGGCCCGAACGTCGCGGCGACCGACTGGGGCCCGCGATCCCACACCCAGTCGTCGGCGCGGTCGGCGGGGACGAAGAGCGTGTCGTCGGCGAGGTACTGGAACGTCGCGGTGATGTCGCCGCGTTGGCCGGTCATCCGGTGCACGGCGCGCGTGTGCACCGACAGGTACTGACCCGGCGCGACCACCGGGTCGACGGTGTCGATCGCCGCGACGCTCGCGTCCTCGAGGACGGCGGCCGCCGCGGCATCCGCGCCGCCGCGCCACCCCGCGAGGCCGACGAGGTCGGTGACCACGAGGCCCGTGACGAGCGCTGCGGCCCCCAGTGCGCTGAGGCCTCCGATCGTGAGTCGACGGGCGCGGCGCGGGCGGCGGGTCGGCGACGGGAGCGGCCCGTCGGTCTGCGCCGCTCGCGCGAGGAGCGCGGCGCGCCCCCGGTCGAGGACGTCGCGCGGCGGTTCGGCATCGCTACGCGTGCTGCGCAGCAGGGTCAGTTCGTCCATGCTCTGTCTCCTGTTCGGTGTCGGACGTGCCCGCTGCATTCCGCAGCAGACGGCGCGCCCGGTTCAGTCGTGAGCGCACGGTGCCGATCGGCACCTCGAGCGCGTCGGCGATCCCCGCGTAGTCCAGGTCGCCCCAGGCATAGAGGAGAAGCGTGTCTCGATCCGCCGGCGACAGCCCACGCAGCGCCCCCGCCAGCTTCCGCACGCGCCGTGCGGCGTCCACGCGCGCTCCCGCCTGATCGATCTGATCGGTCGCGAGCCGGGCGGCGAGGTCGGCGACCATCCCCTTCCAGGCCCGAGCCTCGACCCGCACGTGCTTGCGGAGGAGACGCGTCGCGATCCCGAGCAGCCACGGGCGGGCGTCGACGACGGCGAGGTCGTAGACGGCTCTCTTCTCGAAGGCCACGAGGAAGGTCTCGGACAGGACGTCCTCGGCCCGATCATCGCCGATCCGCTGCGCCGCGTAGCGGTAGATCGCGCGCGCATGCCGGTCGTAGAGCGTCGCAAACGCGCCGGGTTCGCCGGCGGATCGCTCGATCACCTCGTTGTCTGTGCTCACATCCGTATTGCTCATCCCGACGGATCGGGTTCACGGATGCCCGGCGCCCGGCTCAGCCGGAGACCGGTCCGAGCCATGCGGCGGCGACGGTGGCATGCGCCGACTCGGGGTCGGAGGGGTGGAACATGCCGGCGAGCACATCGCGATAGAGGCGGCTCAGCTCGTTGCGGGCGAAGTACGACGACCCGCCGCCGACGAGCATGGCCTCGTCGACGATCTGCTTCGCCGCGACGACGGCGCGGTGCTTGAGCCCCGACAACGCGGGGAACCAGAAGGCGCCGCGGTCGGCGCACCCGTCGACGTCGTGGGCGACCGCAGCGATCTGCGGCGGCAGAGCGTCGTAGGCGAGGGCCATCTCGGCGACGCGCCACCGGATGTCGGGATCGTCGCTGTACGGGCGGCCGGTCTTCTTCGAGGTGCGCGCTTTCGCGGCGGCGACGGAGAGGTCGAGCGCCCGCCGGGCGATGCCGGTGTAGACGGATGCCAGGAGAACCTCGAACACGCTGAAGATGCCGAACACGATCGGGTCGGGGTTCGGGCCCGGCGCGACCCGGCGGACGACGCGATCGGCCGCTGCGACGGCGCCGTGCAGTTCGGTCGTGCGTGACTGGGTGCCCCGCATGCCGATCGTGTCCCAGTCGTCCCGGGTGACGATGGCATCCGTCCGCGGGACGAAGGCGTAGACCATCTGCGGGTTCTCCGGGTCGGTCGTGTCGAGCCCGTGAAGACCGAGCTGCGTCCAGACGGGACCGAGCGAGGTGAAGATCTTCGTGCCGGTGAAGGCGTAGGAGCCGTCGGAGGCCGGGACGGCGGCGGTGTCGCTGCCGAACAGCACGAGGTCGTTGCCCGCCTCGCTGATTCCGAACGCGAAGACGTCGCCCGCGACGGCGCCCTCCTGCACGAAGCGGAGCGCGTCGAGGCCGCGATCGGCCATGACCTTGGCCACGCCCGTCCAGACGAGATGCATGTTGATCGCGAGGGCGGTCGCCGGGGCGGCACCGGCGAGCCGCTGCTGCAGGACGGCGACCTCGGCGAGGCCGAGGCCCGCTCCGCCGAGCTCTTGCGGCACGAGGACGGCGAGGTAGCCGGCGGCGCGCAGCTCGGCGAGATCCTCGTCGGGGAAGACATTGTCGCGATCGACCGCCGCCGCACGCGCACGGATGCGCTCCAGCAGGTCATCGGGCAGGTACGCGGCCGGGTCGAATGCACTCACCCCTCTATCCTGCCCCTGCCCGCACCGGCCAGGGCCTCGGCCGGGTGGTCCGGACTCCTCCATCCCGCCGTCGCACCGGAACGGTCGGCGCGGTGCCGCGGGGGCTGTCGCTACCGCGCGTCGTCAGCTGGAGGAGTTCGGGCCGCCCCGGTGTGCAGCGCGCGGGGCAGGATGGAGACATGATCTCGACCGAGCTCGCTCTGGCGCTGCGCGAGGCCGGCCTCGCCTGGCATCCTGCCTCGGGCGACCGGTTCCAGCTCGACGAGCCCGAGTTCGAGGCGGACGTCTTCACGGTGAGCGAGATGACGATCGAGCCGCGGCGCTACACGACCGGCACGATTCTCGCCTTCAACGGCACGACCGAGTGGGCGCTCGATTCGGTCGCCCTCGAGGACGCCCTGTGGCTGCCCCGCGAAGATCAGCTGCGCGAGCTGCTGCGCGGCGCGTTTCGGGCGCTCGTGCGGCTGCCGGACACGTTCCGGGTCGACATCGAGTTCGCCGGGGAGCGCTCCGTGTTCGAGCATCCCGAACCCGCGGATGCCTATGCGCTCGCTCTCCTGCACGTGCTCGCGCGCATCGCGTGACGGGGGCCCCGCCGCGGGTCAGGTGATGACGGGAACCGGCTCGGTGTCGGGGATGGGACTCGCGTCGCGGCCGCGCAGGTCGGGGAAGCCGCGGACGAAGGCGGTCGCGACGATCGCGCCCACCATCGCGAAGCATGCTGCGGCCCCGTACGCTCCCGCGGGACCGACGCCGTCGATGAGGAAGCCGGCCGCGGCCGAGCCGAGCGCGGCACCGATGAGCTGACCGGTGCCGATCCAGCCGTAGGCCTCGGCGGTCTCGCTGAACTTCACCGAGGCCGAGGTCATCGCGAACATCACCGCGAGCGCGGGGGCGACCCCGATGCCCGCGACGACCAGGCACGCGCCCACCCACCACGGCGTCGAGGGGCCGATGTCGCCCACGACGAAGACGGCGATGACGAGGCCGACCGCGACGACGCTCAGCCGGCGCGCCATCGCCCACGGACCCATCGGGATGTGCCCGAAGGCGAGGCCGCCCGCGAGGCTTCCGACCGAGAAGACGGCGAGGACGAGGCCGGCTTCGAGTCCGCCGTGGCCGAAGGTCGCGACGACGGCCGCCTCGACGGCGGAGCAGGCTCCGATGAGGAGGAAGCCGATGACGGTCGCCAGCAGCACGACGGGTTTTCCGAGGACGCGGCCGAAGCCGCGCCGACTGCGGGGGATGCGGACGCGCCCGACCTCGGGGGAGAGGATGAACCACGCCCCGCCCGCGACCAGGATGAACGCGATGAGCAGAAGCCCTTCGACGGTGCCGACCTGCGTCGCGACGATCGTGATGACGACGGGCGCGAGGATCCAGATGATCTCCTGCAGGCTGGCGTCGAGCGAGAACAGGGGCGTGAGCTGGCGTGCGTTGACGATCTTGGGGTAGATCGTGCGTACGGCCGATTGCACGGGCGGGGTGGACAGCCCGGCGATGAGCCCGAACACCATGTATCCGGCGACGCCCATCGGCACCAGGGCGAGCGCGAGCACGGCTGCCACGCACACGCTGGTGGTGAGGGTCAGCACACGGCGCATGCCCCAGATGCCCATCCACCGGCTCGTGACGGGCCCGGCCGTGGCCTGTCCGATCGATGCGGCGGCGAGCACGAGGCCGGCTGCGCCGTACGTGCCGGTCTGCTGTTCGACGTGCAGGAGGATCGCGAGGCTCGTCATCCCGTTCGGGAAGCGCGCGGTCAGCTGTGCGGCGATGATGCGAGCGACCCCCGGGGTGCGCAGCAGATCACGATAGGCCGACACCTCTCCACGGTACCCCCGCGGCGGACGCTCTGTTCGCCATGCCGCATGTCGCCGGATGCCGCGTACGGCAGACACGCCGCGACACGCCGAGGAGGAGTTTCCACAGCCGCATCGATGTCCGGGGGCGGCTTTAGCGTGCGTGTTGTGGATGGATGCCGCGGAGGGCGTCGAAACCCTGGTGATCCCGGCCTTTTCCGGCCTGCGAGATAGTCGGTCTTCTGTGGATGAAACGGTGGACAACATGTGTTGTACCTGGGGAGAGCGGTGAAAAACTACACGGATGTAACTACTAGCCCTTGTGGTGCGCCCAGGTGTCCGTACCCATATGTAGTATTGGACTCCCGGCGGGCCACTGCCGAACACCAAGGTTGAGATTGAGGGGAGAACGGATCGATATGGCGATCACGGTTTACACGAAGCCGTCGTGCGTGCAGTGCAACGCGACGTACCGGGCACTGGACTCGAAGGGCATCGATTACGAGGTTCTCGACCTGTCCGAGGATGCCGCCGCGCTCGAGCACGTGAAGTCGCTCGGCTACCTGCAGGCGCCGGTCGTCGTCACGGACGAGGACCACTGGTCGGGCTTCCGTCCCGACAAGATCGCCGAGCTCGCGAGCCGTCTGGTCTGACATGCCGACATTGACGAGCGCCCCGCTGCTCGTCTTCTTCTCGAGCGTGTCGGGCAACACCGCGCGTTTCATCGAGAAACTCGGGATGCCGGCCCTCCGTATCCCGCTCCTGCCGACCGACCCTGTGATCGAGGTCGACGAGCCGTTCGTGCTCGTCACCCCGACCTACGGGGGCGGCCAGGGGCGAGGTGAGGAGAAGGGCGCGGTTCCCAAACAGGTGATCCGTTTTCTCAACGACGAGAAGCATCGCCGCTTGATCCGCGGAGTGATCTCCGCAGGCAACACGAATTTCGGCGAGGACTACTGCCTCGCCGGTGACATCATCAGCCGCAAGTGCACCGTGCCGCACCTGTATCGGCTGGAAGTGTTCGGCACGCCCGACGACGTCGCGAGAGTGAGCGACGGATTGGAACGATGGTGGAAGCTGCAGTGACCGAGGCGACCTTCAAGACCGAGGCTCGCTTCGAGGGCATGGACTATCACGCCCTCAATGCGATGCTCAATCTGTACGGTGACGACGGCAAGATCCAGTTCGACGCCGACAAGCGCGCGGCGCGGGAGTACTTCCTGCAGCACGTCAACCAGAACACGGTGTTCTTCCACTCGCTCAAGGAGCGACTCGACTACCTCGTCGAGAAGGAGTACTACGAAGGCGCGGTGCTCGAGAAGTACCCGTTCGAGTTCATCCAGCGCCTCAACGACCGCGCCTATGCGGCCAAGTTCCGCTTCGAGACGTTCCTCGGCGCCTTCAAGTACTACACGAGCTACACGCTCAAGACCTTCGACGGCAAGCGCTACCTCGAGCGCTTCGAGGACCGCGTCGTCATGACGGCGCTCGGGCTCGCCGACGGTGACCAGCGTCTCGCCGAGCGGCTCGTCGACGAGATCATCTCGGGCCGGTTCCAGCCGGCGACCCCGACATTCCTGAACGCCGGCAAGGCCCAGCGCGGAGAGCTCGTCAGCTGCTTCCTGCTGCGCATCGAAGACAACATGGAGTCGATCGCCCGCGGCATCAACTCCGCTCTGCAGCTGTCCAAGCGCGGCGGCGGCGTCGCCCTGCTGCTCTCGAACATCCGCGAGGCCGGCGCGCCGATCAAGCAGATCGAGAACCAGTCGTCGGGGATCATCCCCGTCATGAAGCTGCTCGAAGACAGCTTCAGCTACGCCAACCAGCTCGGCGCACGCCAGGGCGCCGGCGCCGTCTACCTGTCGGCGCACCACCCCGACATCCTGCGCTTCCTCGACACGAAGCGCGAGAACGCCGACGAGAAGATCCGCATCAAGACGCTGTCGCTCGGCGTCGTGATCCCCGACATCACGTTCGAGCTCGCCAAGAACGGCGAGGACATGTACCTCTTCTCGCCCTACGACGTCGAGAAGGTCTACGGCGTGCCGTTCGGCGACATCTCGGTCACCGAGAAGTACCGCGAGATGGTCGATGACGCTCGTATCAAGAAGACGAAGATCAACGCGCGCGAGTTCTTCCAGACCCTCGCCGAGATCCAGTTCGAGTCGGGCTACCCGTACATCATGTTCGAGGACACGGTGAACAAGGCCAACCCGATCAAGGGTCGGATCAACATGTCCAACCTCTGCAGCGAGATCCTGCAGGTCAACACGCCCACGACCTACAACGAGGACCTCTCGTACGGCCAGGTCGGCAAGGACATCTCCTGCAACCTGGGGTCGATGAACATCGCGCTCGCAATGGACGGCAAGGACCTCGCGAGCACCGTCGAGACCTCGATCCGCGCGCTCACTGCGGTCAGCGACCAGAGCCACATCCGCTCCGTCCGTTCGATCGAGGACGGCAACGACCGTTCGCACGCGATCGGCCTCGGCCAGATGAACCTGCACGGGTATCTTGCGCGGGAGCACGTGCACTACGGCTCGGACGAGGGCATCGACTTCACGAACATCTACTTCTACACGGTGCTCTTCCACGCGCTGCGCGCGTCCAACCGCATCGCGATCGAGCGCGCCACCGCCTTCGACGGCTTCGCCGACTCGACCTACGCGTCGGGGGAGTTCTTCGACAAGTACATCGAGCAGGAATGGGTTCCCCGGACCGCGCGCGTGCAGGAGCTGTTCGCCGGCATCCACATCCCGACGCAGGACGACTGGCGCGAGCTGAAGGCATCCATCCAGCAGCACGGCATCTACAACCAGAACCTGCAGGCCGTGCCGCCGACCGGCTCGATCTCGTACATCAACAACTCGACGTCGTCGATCCACCCGATCGCCTCGAAGATCGAGATCCGCAAGGAGGGCAAGATCGGGCGCGTCTACTACCCGGCCCCGTTCATGACGAACGAGAACCTGGAGTACTACGAAGACGCGTACGAGATCGGCTACGAGAAGGTCATCGACACCTACGCCGCCGCCACGCAGCACGTCGACCAGGGTCTGTCGCTGACGCTGTTCTTCAAGGACACCGCCACGACGCGCGACATCAACAAGGCGCAGATCTACGCGTGGCGCAAGGGCATCAAGACGATCTACTACATCCGCCTGCGGCAGCTGGCGCTCGAGGGCACCGACATGGCCGAGTGCGTCTCGTGCATGCTGTGACCTTCTGATCCGGAATCAAGAGAAGAGAACATGACTCCCTCCGAGCCGCTCAAGCTCATCGACCACGTCCAGGCGATCAACTGGAACCGCATCCAGGACGACAAGGACCTCGAGGTGTGGAACCGCCTCGTGAACAACTTCTGGTTGCCCGAGAAGGTGCCGCTGTCCAACGACATCCAGTCGTGGGCGACGCTGACCCCCGAAGAGCAGACCACCACGATGCGGGTGTTCACGGGGCTGACGCTCCTCGACACGATCCAGGGCACGGTCGGCGCCGTGTCGCTCATTCCCGACGCGATCACGCCCCACGAGGAGGCGGTGTACACGAACATCGCCTTCATGGAGTCGGTGCACGCGAAGAGCTACTCGTCGATCTTCTCGACGCTGTGCTCGACGCCCGAGATCGACGACGCCTTCCGCTGGTCGGTCGAGAACCCGAACCTGCAGAAGAAGGCCCACATCGTCATGGATTACTACCGTGGCGACGAACCCCTCAAGCGCAAGGTCGCGTCGACCCTGCTCGAGTCGTTCCTGTTCTACTCGGGCTTCTACCTGCCGCTCTACTGGTCGAGCAAGGCGAAGCTCACCAACACGGCCGACATCATTCGCCTCATCATCCGCGACGAGGCCGTGCACGGGTACTACATCGGCTACAAGTTCCAGAAGGGGCTCGAGAAGCTCACGCAGCCCGAGCGCGACGAGCTGAAGGACTACACCTTCTCGCTGCTGTACGAGCTCTACGACAACGAGGTGCAGTACACGCAGGACCTGTACGACGGCATCGGCCTGACCGAGGACGTCAAGAAGTTCCTGCACTACAACGCGAACAAGGCGCTCATGAACCTCGGTTACGAGCCGATGTTCCCCTCGCAGCTGACGAACGTGAACCCCGCGATCCTGTCGGCGCTCTCGCCGAACGCCGACGAGAACCACGACTTCTTCAGCGGGTCGGGCTCGTCGTACGTCATCGGCAAGGCCGTCGCGACCGAGGACGACGACTGGGACTTCTGAGAGTGATCTCAGCCCGGCTCCGGTAAGAAGCCGAGCATAGGCCCGGACCCGCAGATCCTTGCGGGTCCGGGCCTTTCTCGTCCCGTCTCTCGACCGGTGAGGTGAACCGAGTCAGCAGGCCGTCCGCTCTGCGGACGCGACGGACGGCTTCGACCGTCGGCGTGTGTCATCTCGATCACGCTGTGTCGGTCCGAACACCTGCTTCAGGTAGGCTGAAGGTATGTTCCGTGCACCCCTCACCCTGTTCCGCACGCTCGCCTTCGCGGAAGCCGTGTCGTGGACGCTCCTCATCGCCGGACTCATCGTCCGCGCCACGACCGGCTGGGCGCCGGCCGTCACGATCGGGGGAGGCATCCACGGCTTCGTGTTCCTCTCCTACGGCGCGACCGTCGTCCTCGTCGCGCTCAACAACCGCTGGCGCGTCGGCCCGACGGCGGCCGCGCTGGTCTCTGCGATCGTCCCCTATGCGACGGTCCCGGCCGAGATCTGGCTGCACCGCCGCGGCCTGCTCGACGGACAATGGCGCACGGAAAGCTCCGCCACGCTCGATGCGGAGCGCCGCTGGTACGACGCGCCGCTCGCGTGGTTCCTGCGCCGGCCGTGGGTGCTCGTCGGGGGCATCCTGGTCCTCGTCGCGGCCCTGTTCGCCGCGCTGCTGCTGATCGGCCCTCCCGGCGGCACCAAAGCGTGACGCCTCAGTCGTAGGGGACGAGCTGCTGCAGCGCCCAGCGGTTGCCGTCGGGATCGGTGAAACGGACGAACCGCCCCCAATCCTGCTCGTCGACGCCCTCCGCCTCGACACCGAGCTCGCGCAGGTGGGCGAGTGCTGCGTCGGCATCGGGAACGACGACCTGGATCACATCGAGCGTGCCCGGAGGCACCTGCGAACCCAGCCCCGCCCCGATCGCGATCGAGCAGGCCGAACCCGGCGGCGTCAGCTGCACGAAGCGCACCCCCGGCTCGGGTGTCACGTCGACATCGGCATGGAAGCCGATCCGGGTGTAGAACTCCTTCGCGCGGTCGACATCGGTCACCGGCACGAAGATGAGCTCGATTCTCCAGTCCATGTTGTGATCCCTCCCTCGGGAAATCACGGTACGGCGAGCCGCCGACACAGGGAACGCCTCGCTAACATTGGCGCATGAGTCAGGACGCCCCCCGTTTCAGCCCCGTCATCGCGCTGCTCGCGGTGTCGGCGATGTGGGAGGGCCAACTGGCGGCGATTCTCAAGGACCTCGGGATCACGACGCGCAAGTTCGGACTGCTCGGTCACGTCTACGCCGAACCCGGAATCTCGTTCTCGGAGCTCGCCCGTCGCTCGCACATCACCGTGCAATCCGCGCACACCGCGGTGCGCAGTCTCGTCGACGAGGGGCTCGTGCAGGATGCCACGGCGCACGCCGGTGCCGCCAGCGACCTGCACGTGACGGCGAAGGGCGCGCGTGTGCTGCAGGAGGCGCGCGACCGCCTCTTCCAGCTCGACGACGCGCTCGCTCAGCGCCTGCCGAACGTCGCGGCCTCCCTCGACGGCATCCGCGCCGGCATCGTCTGACCTGGCTGACCGGTCACCGTCCGACCGGTTCGCACCGTCACGCTCAGCGGCGTGTGGACACCGTCACGGTGAAGCGCGGATCGCGCGCCACCTGTCGGGTGGGGCCGACGAGCCGCTCGAGCATCGGGCGGTAGCCGAGGGGCGAGTTCCAGACGCACCACAGTTCGCCGCCGGGGCGCAGCACGCGCGCGGCATCCGCGAACAGGTGCGGAGCGATGCGGTCGGTGACCGCTGCGCCCGAGTGGAACGGCGGATTCAGCGTGAGGAACGAGGCGCTGCCCGCGGGCCGGAGCGACAGCGCGTCGTCGCGCACCACCCGCACTCGCTCGTCCACGTGGTTCGCGGCGGCGGTCGCCCGTGCCGACGCGATCGCGGCGGCGGACGGGTCGGACGACCACACGAACGCCTGCGAATGCCGCAGCGCCAGCCACGCCCCGATCACCCCGGTGCCGCACGCGAGATCGACGAACGGATCGTCGGGCCCGCCCCCGGCGATCCGCGCCGGCAGGTGGGCGAGCAGCAACCGGGTGCCGGCGTCGAGCCGGGCGCCTCCGAACGCGCCCCCGAATGCGCGCAGCTCGAGCGCGATGTCGCCCGGCGTGTCGAGGGAGGCGGCGTCGGGACGGGGGTCGTGGCCGTCATGCGGTCCGTGCGCGATCAGCACGCGCGACTTCTGGCGCGCATGAGTGACGTCGACGCGTGAGAAGCACTCGCCGAGAACCGCGTTCATCGCGACGCTCATGTGCTTGATGCGCCCGCCCGCATAGACGACGACATCGGGGTCGGCATGGGCGGCGATGAGAGCGGCGATGTCGCGCAGCGCATCGAGGGAGCGCGGCAGACGCAGCAGCACGACGCGCGCACCGCGCACCAGGTCGGCATCGAGCGTCGGGCTGGCCGCGACGCGGCGGCCGAGGTCCGGGCGTTCCGGAAAGCGCGCGGCGTTGGCGGCGAGAGCGCGTTCGCCGGTGAGCGAATCCTGGTGCACGCGCACGGCGCGGCATCCTGCGCTCGACTCCCACGCGCACCCGAGGGCGAGCGCCCCGTACGCGTCGCCGATGACGACCAGATCCTCACTCGCGCAGGCTGCTCTGCGCGCGGCGGACTCGTCGAGCAGAAGCCGGTCGGCGGCGTCGACGGCGACGAGCCCCGGCCCCTCGACATCGGGGGTGCGACGCAAACGTTCGAACGGAAGACTCACGCGCGCTCCGGCGCGTCGGCGTAGCGCAGCGTCGCGTCGCTCGCGACGCACTCGTCGCCGAT
This sequence comes from Microbacterium dextranolyticum, assembly GCF_016907295.1. NCBI lineage: Bacteria > Bacillati > Actinomycetota > Actinomycetes > Micrococcales > Microbacteriaceae > Microbacterium > Microbacterium dextranolyticum. The sequence goes on along the minus strand of NZ_JAFBBR010000001.1, from coordinate 2,074,428 downwards.
CCGGATGCCCGGCGCGATCCGGCCGTCGGTGCGCAGCGCCTGCAGCTCGGCGACGGCGCGGCGCCGCAGCTCCCACGGGTCGATGGTGTTCACGTAGATCTTCGTGCCGCCTTCGAAGCCCGCAGGGTTCGAGATGCGCCACTTCAGCACGACGCGCCACGGCATCGGCCAGGGTGCTCCCGGCGGACGGTAGTGCCATTCCTCATTCGTGGGCACGAGCGGTCCCGAGACGGCGTGCAACGCATGAACGAGGTCGGAGACGGCACGGATGCCCGCCGCGCTGTGCTCCTGCGGCAGGTTCGCCTCCGAGGTCGAGAACACCTCGAACGCCGGGTACCGGTGCCCGATGCCCGCGAAGGCGACGGCGCCGTCGGTCGCCGCGACGAGCAGGCGCTCGGACACGGCGAGGTCGGCGAGCTCGCGTTGGTACAGGTCGCGGTCGTGCGAGAGCAGCCGCAGCTCGTGGTCGACCTGCGGACCGTGCTCGTCGATCGCGACGAGCTGCTTGTGCAGATGCTCGAACGACGCGCCGGCGGGTCGCAGCCAGTTCTGGAACACCGCGACGTAGGCGGCGTTCGGCTGCGCGGCCTGGATCTCGGCGAGGGCGCGTACCGTGAACGCGGTGTAGGCGGCGTGCTCGTCGGGGGAGAGGGTTCCCGCCGAGGCGAGCTGATCGTCGTAGCGGGCGTCGTCGACGAGGTGGCGGCGCGCGACGATGACGTCGTGCGACCCGCCCAGAAGATCGAGCGCCGCCTCTTCGAGCGAGACCTCCTCACCCGTGGCCTGGGCGCGGATCGCCGCAAGAGTCTCGATGTGCGTACGGCCCTCGGCGGTGGAGAGGTACTCCTGCGCCCATTCGACGATGGCGGAGGGCTGACGGAATCCGTGGTTCTCGCGCCAGTACTCCGCCGACACGATCTCGAACAGGTTGCCGAAGCGACGGAACTCCGCGACGGTGTCGAACAGGTCGCCCGGCGGAACGTGACGGTGCAGTTCGACATCCTCTCCGACCAGTCGTTCCTTCTCAGGCGTGGTCTCGAGGTAGCGCGTCGCGCAGAACGCGCACACGCGGTCGGCCTCGCCCGGAGCGACGGGGCGGGGCGCATCGCGCGGGGCTTCCAGAGGCCGGTTCGCCCGCCCGGGGACCGTCCACACCTGGGTCCCGGTGAGGGGGCCGACCTGTTTGACGGTGCCGTCGGGCATCCGGCGGATCGGGGTTCTCGCGCCATCGCTCACGACCCCCAGCCTATCCGGAGGGGGCATACTGGCTCCTATGAAGACGGTCGCGCGCTGGCTGCTCGCCGGCGGAATGGTGTTCGCGGGTCTCAGTCACCTGTTCTGGGCGCGGCGCGAGTTCCAGGCCCAGGTGCCCGACGTCGTCACCGACGCGCTGCCCATCGACAAGGACGGCGTCGTCGTCGCATCCGGGGCGGTCGAGATGATGCTCGGTGCCGCTCTCGTCGTGCTTCCCCGCGAGCGCCGCCGCATCGGCGCGCTCCTCGCCGCGTTCTTCGTCGCCGTCTTTCCCGGCAACATCGCCCAGGCCCTCGACAAGCGTCCCGCGTTCGGCCTCGACAGCGACCGCGCCCGCGTCGTACGCCTCTTCTTCCAGCCTGTGCTGGTCGCATGGGCGCTCTGGTCGACGCGCGACTGAACGCTTCCGGTCGGTCAGCCCGCGTCGGAGACGTGCGAGCGCACGCGCACGATGTTGGTCGACTCGTCGATGTCGGCGACCTGAGGGTACGCGTTCACGAAATCCGAGAACGACCGGTGACCGAGTGACTTCTCGCTGAAGGACGGATCCATCCGCTTCAGCAGGTTCTTCACCGCCGACAGGTGCACCCATTCGTCGTCGGTGCGCTCCTGCTCGAGTCGCAGCGCCCGGGCGAGCAGCTCCGCGGACGGGTCCTCGGGCTTCTTGCGGCGTCGTGAGGAGGTGGTGGCGGATGCCGAGGCATCCGTCTTCTTCTGCGCCGCCGGCTGCGGCGGCACGACGCCCGGCAGCGAGTCGTAGGCGTCGAACTGGTCGCACGCCGCGGCGAGCGACTTCGCCGTGGAGCCGGCGACCCCGACGCCCACGACGAAGCGGCCGAGACGCTTGCAGCGCTGCGCGAGCGGCACGTAGTCGCTGTCGCCGGCGACGATCACCACGTGGGTGAGGTCGGGGAGGCGGAACATGTCTTCCACGGTGTCGACGGCCAGGCGGATGTCGGCGCCGTTCTTGGCATAGGCCGCCGCCGGGAACAACTGCACCAGGTCGACGGCGCGGGCGACCAGCTGCGAGCGGTAGAACGCATTGACGGGCGAGGACCAGTCCGCGTAGGCGCGGGTGAGCACGAGCGTGCCGAAGGATGCCGCGTAGTCGATGATCGCGCCGACATCGATCGTGGCGTCCTTCAGACGCTGCGCGATCGTGGGCTCGTCGGGATCGGCGATGATCTTCTGCCGGTCTCCCGCATACGCGTTGCGGCCGTGGACGCGGTCGTACCAGCTCATCACGATGTTGTCGAAGTCGAGGTAGACCGCGACGCGATTGCTCTGCAGATCGGCCACGTCAGCGCCCCTTCGGGTAGACGACGCCCAGCTGGGCCCGGATGTCGTCGAGGATCCGCATGATCGCCACCGACTGCTCGAACGGCAACAGCGTGCTGTCGGTGGCTCCCTCGGCGATGAGCCGCTCGGCGTACAGCGCCTGGAACTGCATGCCGCGCCCCTCCACCTGCGACACGTACTCCTCGCGCACGGCGCCGTCGGGCTCGATCACTCGGAACGACGTCGGGGTGTACCAGACGCGATCGATCTCGATACGGGCATCCGACCCCACGATGTGCGCGGCGTTCGGGCCGGCACCGCGCGAGCTCACCGCGAGCGACGATACAGCTCCCGAGTCGTGCGCGAGCGCGATCGCGACGTCGTTGTCGGCGCCGGTCTCACCGAGGCGGCCGGTCGCGAGTGCGACGCGCACGGGGCCGAGCACGTCGACTGCGAACGAGACGGGGTAGATGCCCAGATCGAGCAGGGCACCGCCGCCCAGCTCGAGCGCATTGAGACGGTGGGCGGGGTCGGTCGGGAGGGCCTGCGTGTGGTCGGCGATCACCGTGCGGATCTGGCCCAGTGCACCGTCCGCGAGGAGTTCTCGGATGCGCACCATGTGCGGCAGGTAGCGCGTCCACATCGCCTCCATCGCGAGCAGGCCGCGACCCGCGGCGAGGTCGCGGATCGCGATGGCCTCGTCGGCGTCGAGCGTGACCGGCTTCTCGATGAGGACGTGCTTGCCCGCTTCGAGCGCCAATGCCGCGTGGGCGAGATGATGGCTGTGCGGAGAGGCGACGTAGACGATGTCGACGTCGGGATCGGCGACAAGATCCTCGTACGAGCCGTGCGCATGGGGAATGTCGAACTCGGCGGCGAACGCGTCGGCCGCCTCCGCGCGGCGCGAGCCGACGGCGGCGATACGACGCCCTGCCGTTCGCAGATCGCTCGCGAACGCGTGGGCGATGCCGCCCGGGGCGAGGATGCCCCACCGCGGTCCGGACACGGACAGGTCGGTCTCGGGGCTCCGGCCCTCGGCGGTATCGGTCATGCATCGAGCCTACGGCGTGCGCTCGCCGTCCGGCGAGGTCGCCCGCCCACCGTCCGCCGCGACGATGCGTGCGTCGGGCATGTCGAATCGACCGGCGCGTAGGCTCGACGGGTGACCTCACCCGATGACGAGGCGCTCGCGCGCCTGCGAGAACTGCTGCAGATCCCGACCGTCTCGCATGCCGATGAGTCGCTCATCGACTGGCAGCCGTTCGATGACTTCCTGGACGCCGTGGAGCGTCTGTACCCGCGTGTGCACGAGGCGCTCGAGCGCGAGGTCGTCGACGGGCACTCGCTGCTGTACCGATGGGCGGGTGCGGATGTCGCGGATCCTCTCGTGTTGATGGCGCATCTCGATGTCGTGCCCGTGGTGGCCGAGGAGTGGGAGCACCCGCCCTTCGCCGCCGACGTGGTCGGCGACGGTGCCGAGGCCACGGTGCACGCGCGCGGCGCGATCGACGACAAGGGCGCGCTCGTCGCGATCCTGGAGGCGGTGGAGAGACTTGTCGTCGAGGGATTCTCACCCGCGCGGGATGTCTATCTCTCGTTCGGGCACAACGAAGAAACGGCCGGAGGCGGAGCGCGTGCCATCGTGGCGCTGCTGGCTGAGCGCGGCGTGCGGCCGGGGCTCGTGCTCGACGAGGGTGGGGCCGTCGTCGACGGCGTCGTTCCCGGGATCTCCGTCACCACCGCGATGGTCGGCGTCGCCGAGCGCGGCGTGATGACCGTGCGTCTCACCGCCGCGGAGGCGGGCGGCCACGCCTCGACACCGCCGCGGATGCCTGCGACCGTGCGGCTGGCGCGTGCGGTCGACCGGCTCCACCGGCATCCTTTCCCCGTGCGCATGACCCCGCCGGCCCGAGCGCTGTTCGCGACCCTCGCCCCGCACACGCGCCAGCCGCTGCGCTGGGTGCTCGGTCATCTGGCGATCACGGGTCCGATGGTCGCCCGGGCGCTCACCCTCGCCGGCGCCGAGACGAACGCGATGGTGCGAACGACCGCGGTCGCCACGGAGCTCTCGGGCGCACCCGGTGAGAACGTCCTCGCGACGACCGCGAGCGCGTCGATCAACATCCGGCTGCTGACCGGCGACTCGATCGCCGGAGCCCTCGCCCACGTCCGTCGCGCCGTCGCCGATCCCGAGGTCGAGATCACGCTGCGGCACGGATCGGAGCCGTCGCCCGTCTCGCCCTGGCGCGGGGAGCAGTGGCGGCGGATCGCGACGGCCGTCGCCGACGAACTCGGACATGAGGTGGTCACGACCCCGTACATCCAGCTCGGCGCGAGCGACAGCCGCTGGTTCACGGTGATCAGCGATCACGTGTACCGCTTCACGCCGTTCCACCTGACCCGGGCAGAGCGGGACGCACTGCATTCGCACAACGAGCGCATCCGCGTCGACGTGTGGCTGCGGGGGATCGGGTTTTATCGCGCCCTCATCGCCGCCAGCTGATCGCCTCCCGCTGGGCGATCAGGGCAGCAGGATCACTTTGCCGTCGGTGCCGGCCTCGACGAGGCGGTGGGCCTCGGCGGCGTCGGCGAGCGGCAACTGCGGACCGAGCTCGACGCTGAAGCGGCCCGCGGCCAGCAGCGCGACCGTCACCGGGATCGCCTCGGCCCGCCAGGCGAGCTGCTGCGCGGTGAGAGGCTCAGGACTGCCGCCGCTGAACGCGCGGATGCCGAGGCCGGCCGCGTCGCGGCCGCGGACGAGGGTCGCGATGCGACGGCGATCGGCGACGAGGTCGATCGATTGCTCGAGGGCCTCGTCGGTGCCGGCGAGATCGATCGCGACCGTGACGCCTTCGGGAGCGAGCTCACGCACGCGGTCGACGACACCGGGCCCGTAGGGGAGCGGGGTCGCTCCGAGCGAGCGCACGCGGTCGGCGCGGCGCTCGCTCGTGGTGGCGAGCACGGTGGCGCCCGAGAGCACGGCATGCTGGATCGCGGCCTGACCGACCGCACCCGATCCGCCGTGGATGAGGAGCGTGTCTCCGGCGCCGACGGCGAGCGACCGCAGGGTCTGATACGCCGTGCCCACCGGAATGCCGAGAGCCGCGCCCGCGGCGGCCGACACCTGCGGCGGACGTGGAACGAGGGAGCTCGGCGTCACGACGAGGTCGGTCGTGTAGGCGCCGGCGGCTCCGAAGACGACGACCGCGTCGCCCGGGCGGAACCCCTCGACCTCGGCGCCGACGGCGGTGACGGTGCCTGCGGCATCCGACCCGAGCCGTCGCGGCGTGGTGATGACAGCCGACGGACGCAGACCCGAGCGCAGCTTGTGATCGATCGGGTTCACGCCGACCGCGTCGAGATGGACGAGGACATCGCCGGGCCCCGGGGTCGGGGTGGGGATCTCGGCGACGGTGAGGACGTCGGGTCCTCCGAACTCGGTGTACACGATCGCTGTGCTCATGACGGGTGCAACCATGAGCGCCCGTGCGTATTCCGCGGGGTGCGTACTCCTCAGATCGGTGCGTGCTCCGCACCCGTCGCGGGGGTCGGATGCGGAGTACGCGCATGGATGCGGAGTTCGTGCCGGGTCGGATGCCGGGACGTGCGGTACTCGGCGCGCTCAGTCGGTCAGGACGAGAGCGCCTTCGTGATCCGCGGCAGTGAGACCGGCTCCGCTGTGCCGAGCTGCTGGGCGAACAGGCTCACGCGGTACTCCTCGAGCAGCCAGCGGGCGTGGGCGAGGGGTGCGGGGGCATCCACGGGCAGGGGGATCGTGCCGCCGGCGTCGGCGTAGAGTGCGGCGGCGCGTTCGAACTCGGTGAGCCGCTGCCGATCGCGACCCGGGTTGTCGGCGAGTGCGCGCACCCGATCGAGCGCGCCCTGCAGGTACCGGGGGAGGTGCCGCAGACGGGCGAGTCCCGTGCGCGAGACGAAGCCGGGGAAGACGAGCCCCGCCAGCTGCGACTTCACGTCGCCGAGGGCCCCCAACAGCGTCATGGAGTTCTGCGACTTCACGGCACGGTCGACGTCGCGCTGCGCCGTGAGGATGCGGGCCGTGAGTGACACCGCCTGGAAGAGGTCGTCGACCACGGCGGCGGACAGCGCGTCGCGGACGGCGGCGAACTGCTCCGCGGTGCGCACGCCCTGCGGTGCCGTGCGCGCCATCACCTCGTCGGCGACGGCGACCCGGGCATCCTCGATCAGCGCTTTCGCGGAAGGGTACGGGGATGCCGCGAGCGACAGCTTCTCGGCCGCGGTCAGGTGATCCAGGACGTAAGCGCTGGGCGAGGGGACGGCCAGCAGCAGCAGACGCCGAACCCCGGCATGGGTGAGGCGAGCCGCGCGCTCCGGGGTCGACTCGATGCGCAGCGCCACGGCATCCTTCTCGTCGACGAGCGCCGGATAGCCGCGCACGACGCCGCCGGCGACTCTCGTGTCGACGACCTCGGGGAGGGCGCCGAGATCCCAGGTCACGATGCCGGCACGCTCGGCGAGCGCCGGGCCCGCCGCCGCGAACGCGGTGCCGGCGGCGCCCGAGGCGCGCGCCACGCGCGCTGCCGGCGGGGCCTCGCGTGTGAGGCTGCGTGCGACCTGCTCGCGGGCGCGCCCGGCGAGACGGTCCTGCAGGTCGGCGAGATCGCGCGAGGTGCCGACGGTGCGTCCGCGGTGGTCCACGGCGCGGAACGTCACGAGCAGGTGCGCCGGCACCCGATCGAGGTCGAAGTCGTCCGTCGTGACGGGCTGGTTCGCGACGCGCTGGATGCGGGCGGCGAGCGCGGCGCGCAGGGTCTGCGGCGGCAGTCCGTCGTGGTGCTCGGGTCCTGCCCCGGCGAGTTCGTCGCCGAGCTTCGCGGCCCAGTCGGCGGCCGGTACGACGTGTCGCCGGATCGCTTTCGGGAGCGCCTTCAGCAGCGCGGTCGTGAGCTCGGCACGCAGCCCCGGCACCTGCCAGTCGAATCCGTCGGCACGCAGCCCCGCCAGCAGCGGCAACGGCACGACAACGCTCACGCCGTCCTCCGGGTTGCCGGGCTCGAAGCGGTACGACAGTGACAGCACCTGATCGCCCTGCTGCCACCGGCCCGGGAACGCGCGCTCGTCCGAGCGCGACGCGTCGTCGAGCAGGTCGGCCTCGGTCATGTCGAGCAGGCGCGGGGTGCGCGCGGAGGCATCCCGCCACCACGACTCGAACGAGCGCACGTCGACGACGTCCTGCGGCAGGCGCGTGTCGTAGAACACGAACACGGCTTCGTCACCGACCAGGATGTCGCGGCGGCGCTCGCGCTCCTCGACCTTCTCGAGGCGCCGCCGCAGCTCGAGGTTCCGACGCTCGAACGCCGTCAGACGCTTGTCGAGGTGCTGGCTGTTCCACTCGCCGTCGACGAGCGCGTGGCGCACGAACAGCTCGCGGGCGAGCGTCCGGTCGATGCGGGCGAGCTGCACCCGCCGGCGGGGGATGATCTCGACCCCGAACAGGGTCACCTTCTCTGCGGCAACGGCCGCCCCGGCATCCTTCGACCAGTGCGGATCGCTCAGCTGTCGGTGCGCGAGGTCGCCGGCGAGCTCCTCCGCCCACGCGGGATCGATCACCGCCACCGTCCGCGCGAACAGCCGCGACGTCTCCACGAGCTCGGCCGCCATCACCGCGTCGGGGGTCGCCTTGCGCAGCCCCGAGCCCGGGAAGATCGCGAACGCCGCGCCGCGCGAACCGCGGTAGCTCGCGATCGGCTTGCGCTTGTCGCCGGGCTTGGTTCCCTTCGGGGCGATCGAGCGGGTGTCGAGCACGCCGATGTGCGAGAGCAGCCCGGCCAGGATCGCGCGGTGCACCCGGGCCGGGTCGGCGGCGCCCGACGAGGGCGCGCTTTTCGCGCCCTTCGTGCCCATCAGCTGCCGGAGCTGACGGTGGACATCGGCCCATTCCCGAACGCGTACATAGTTCAGGAACTCGCTGCGGCACAGGCGCCGGAACGCGCTCGAGCCGAGCTCGCGCTGCTGCTCCTGCAGGTGATTCCACAGGTTCAGCAGCGTGAGGAAGTCGCTCGTCGGGTCGGTGAAGCGGGCGTGCAGGCGGTCGGCCTGCTCCCGCGCGCCGGGGTCTTCGACGGAGGGACGCTCGCGCACGTCCTGGATCGACAGACCCGCGACGATCGCGAGCACGTCGGGCAGCACCTCGAGCCGGCGCGCCTCGATCAGCATGCGCGCGAACCGCGGATCGATCGGCAGACGGGCGATCTCGCGGCCGAGCGTGGTGAGGCGACGCGACGACGACACCGCGCGCAGCTCGGTGAGCAGGTCGAACGCCGCCTTCACGCCGCGGCTGTCGGGCTTCGTGAGGAACGGGAAGTCCTCGATGTCGCCGAAGCCGAGCGCGAGCATCTGCAGGATGACGGAGGCGAGAGAGGTGCGCAGGATCTCGGGCTCGGTGTACTCGGGGCGGGCGTCGAAGTCGTCTTCGGCGTAGAGGCGGATCGCGATGCCGTTCGAGGTGCGTCCGGCGCGCCCCGAGCGCTGCTGTGCGGATGCCTGCGAGATGGCCTCGATCGGCAACTGCTGGATCTTGGTGCGCGCGCTGTAGCGCGAGATGCGCGCCGTGCCGCCGTCGATGACGTAGCGGATGCCGGGAACGGTCAGGCTCGTCTCGGCCACGTTGGTCGCGAGGATGACGCGGCGACGCAGCCCGGCGATCGTCGACGGTTCGAACACGCGGTGCTGCTCGGCGGCGGAGAGCCTGCCGTACAGGGGCAGCACCTCCGTCGGGCGGGCGTCCTTCGCGTACATGCCGCGGACGGCATCTGCGGCGTCGCGGATCTCGGCTTCGCCCGGGAGGAAGACCAGCACGTCGCCGTCGGGCTCGCGGTCGAGTTCGCGGAGGGCAGCGAGGAGCGTGTCGATGTCGTCGCCGGCGTCGTCGTCCTTCGCGCGCCCGCTCGAGCGCGCCGTGCCCGGCGTCGGAATCGACGTGGCCTCGCTCTCCGCGGTTCCGGGCCGGTATCGGATCTCGACCGGGTAGGTGCGCCCCGAGACCTCGATGACCGGTGCGGGGGTGCCGGCGGCATCCGCGAAGTGTTGCGCGAAGCTCTCCGGATCGATCGTCGCCGAGGTGACGATCACCTTCAGATCGGGGCGCTCGGGCAGGACGCGGGCGAGGTAGCCGAGCAGGAAGTCGATGTTGAGGGAGCGCTCGTGCGCCTCGTCGATGATGATCGTGTCGTAGCGGCGGAGCAGCCGGTCGCGATGGATCTCGTTGAGCAGGATGCCGTCGGTGACGAGGGCGATCTTGGTGTCGGCCGACACCTGGTCGGTGAACCGCACCTTGTAGCCCACTGCGCCGCCGAGGGGCACCTGCAGCTCGTGCGCGATGCGCTCGGCGATCGTGCGTGCGGCGATGCGCCGGGGCTGCGTGTGCGCGATGGAGGTGCGGCCGAGTTCGAGGCAGATCTTCGGCAGCTGGGTCGTCTTGCCCGATCCGGTCGCGCCGGCGACGATCACGACCTGATGGTCCGCGATCGCTCGCGCGATCTCGTCGCGCGCCGCGCTGACGGGCAGCTCCGGCGGATAGGAGATCACGGGCTCGGGGGAAGGCATAGCCCTCCATCGTATCGCGGTGCCCGGTCGGCGACCGGGCGGGGGTCAGCGCTCGACGGGCGTGTCGAACCGCGAGACCTCGACGATCGCGTCGAAGTACGACAGAAGGGTGTGCGGGATGTCGCCGAGCGGGGTGGAGAGGACGACGAGCGCCAGCCGCTTCGAGCCGGGCTGCGGGTACCAGTACTGGGCGACCAGCCGCCGCTGCGTGAACTCCTGGCCGTCCTCGACCTCGGTGGTCTCGTCGATCCGGTGCACGCGCACCGCCTCGCCGCCCTCGAACGGGCGACGCACCGCGGTCGCGGCGAGATCGGGCGAGATCGTCGGAAGGCTCTCCTCGAGGACTCCGAGAACGCGGTCCGGGCTCGTGCCGATCGCGGGGCTCATCCGCACCCGATCGTCGTCATAGAGCGTCAGGGCGGCCGACATCGGGTCTCCTGGGCCGAGCTCGGTCTGCAGCAGCATGAGCCGGGCGTTCGCCTCGCGCGCGCGCGCCGCCGCACGCACGAGGTCCTCGCGTATCCGGCGACGTGCGGTCGCCTCGTTGTCGCGGCTGCCGAGCGTGCCGCGGGCGATGTCGGATGCCGAGGCGCGGGCCGTCTCGTCGGAGTCGAGATCGACCCGCCACCACGTGCCGATGAGCCGGAAGACGAGCTCCGGTGCAGTGTCGGTCATCCGCCGATCTTCTCCAGGCCGGCGCGCATGAGCGTCACGCCGCCGTCGACGGCGAGGACGTTCGCGTCGGCGGGCAGCCCCTTGCTCGCGGGGGTGAGATCGAGGATCTGCTCCGAGTTCGCCGCGGAGCGAGCGTTGAGATCGAGCTGATCGAAGGGGATCGACGAGTCCCGCGCCGCGCGGAGGACGGCGCTCAGCGTCTGCGTCGACACCGCCTCGTCGCCGGTGATGAGCACGCTGAGGGAGAGCACGGTGTTCGCGCCCGACCGGCTCACCGTGGCGAGAGGATCCGTGACGCGCGGATCGGCGGCGGCGACGGCGTCGTACATCGTCTGCAGGGCGTTCACGGTGGCTTCTCCTCGGGGAGTGGTCGGGGACGAGGGCAAGGGGGGCGTCGCCGAGCATCCGGCGGCGAGCGCGAGCAGAAGCGCACCGGACGCTGCGGTGGCGAGCGCTCGTCGCGCGATCCTCGATGAGGGCATCACTTCTCCTGCCAGCTGTAGTACGTCTCCTGGTAACCGTAGGCGTTCTCATCGCCGATGAAGTAGCGATCCAGGTCGTCGCGCGTCGACGGCGGCACCTGGCCGATGTTGCTCTGCAGCGTGCTGTTGTACGCGGCGCCGTTGTGGATGCCGCCCATGCCCTCCGCCGCGAGCGGTGAGGGCTCGTTGATCGTCGTCCAGTTCGGGCGGTGCTGGGCGTATCCACCGGTGCCGAGCGAGATGATGCTGTCGAGTCGGGGCACGAGGTCCCCGTCGTGCTGCACCGAGACGACCTGCGTCGTGGAGGGGATGGGCATGCTGTCGATCGGGGCGCCTGCCACGACGACGGCGCTCCAGTTGTAGTCGGAGTTGTACGCCGCGAGCGTGCCGGCCATGATCCCGCCCTGGCTGAAGCCGACGAGCATGACGGGGTCCTCGGGACCGACACCGGCCTGCTTCATCGCGTCGAGCACGGCGCGCTCGTACTGCGAACGCAGCGACGGAGTGAGCATGAGGGCGAGGTTGCTGTCGAGATCGTTGGTCGCGCCCTGATCTCCGTCGAACCGCGACAGCCACTCCTGGGTGCTGGGCAGCGACACCCGCCAGCGCACCACGCCGTCGGCGTCGACGACCTTGGTCACGCTGATCACCGACTCGTTCGCGACATCGGTCTTGACGGTGCCGTCCTCGTTGTAGGTGTAGACGTGGCCGAGCTTGTCGACGTACGCCGCTTCTTTGATGGCGGTCGACAGGTCGCGGGGCTGCCCCATGTCCTGTCGCTTCTCCCGCTCGTCGCGGGTGTACTCGCCGACCTTCGGGGTGGGCTTCAGGACGTCCGAGAGGATGCTGCCGAGCAGGAATCCCGCGAGGATGCCGACGACGAGCGCCGCGATCAGCGGGCCGATGACGGGGATGAGGGACAGCAGGGCATAGACCAGCACGAGGATGAGGATCGTGCCGAGCAGTGCCAGCACGGTCGAGACGAGACGTTGCAGCTCGTCCCAGAGGTCGTGGAGGAACTCGCCCACCCACCGTCCGAGGTCGGCGAGCCACGACCCGACGCCGGCGAAGAAATTGCCGACGTGATCGAGCCAGCTTTCGTTGGTCGCGTCGATCGCGCTGTCGATGAGCGACATGGCGCGCTGCGCGGCGGCCTCCATCTCGCGACGGGCGGCCTCATGGTCGTCGCGTGCGCTCGACGCGGCGGCGTCGTAGCGGCGCGCGGCGCGCTGCGCGTCGGCGACCTCGCGCTCGGCGGCCTCGATCGCCCCGAGGGGCGCCGCGGCGTCCTCCAGGCCCTGCACGCGCCGGGTGAGCGCGTCGAGGCGGGAGCCGGCCTGCCCGGCGTAGCTCTCGGCCGTCGCCTCGGCGGCGTCGGCGGCGTCGGCGCGGCGGTGCGCGTCGCCGAGGGCTGCGGCGTACTCCACGAGGGCGGCGGCCGTGCCGGCGTAGCGGCCGTAGGCCTCGCTGAGGGTGCCCGCGACCTCGCCGCTGCGCTGCCGGATGGCATCCAGCGACTTCGCGGTGCTCGTGTAGGCCAGCGCGCGCAGGTCGGCGGCGGCGCGGTCGATCCGACTCGCGGATGCCTGGTAGGTCGCGGCGCGTTCGGCCAGTGCGGTGGGGTTGCCCGGGAGTGCCATCAGTGATCGCCTCCGTTCGTCGACGGTGCCGTGGGTGCGGGCCCGGGGGCGGGCGACGGCGTGGGCGCGGGCGCGGGGGCCACCGGAGGTGTCGACTGCGCGACGACCGCGTCGTCGATCTCGCGGCTCATCGCGGCGTCGCCCTGGGCCGAGTCTCGCAGCGAGGACGCGAGATTCGTATCCAGATCGTCGAACGTGTCGACGACGGCGCGCAGGTACTGCGCGATCGTGGTGAGGTTCTCCTCGAGCTTGTGCCGCGCGATGTCCCACTTGTCGCCGAAGTCGCGCACTTTGCCGGCGAGACCGTCGTGGCCGGTGTAGCCGGCGGTCTCGTCGGCGATGCGCTCGGCGGTGGAGAAGTCGCTCGCGATCCGCTCGGCCCGCGAGGCGCTCGTCGTCAGTTCCGTGACATCGATGTTCAGGTCGGCCATGTTCTTCCTCGTCGTCGCTCCGGTCCCCTCACCGTACGAGATGCGCGGCGGTCCGGCGATGGGCAGAACTCCCCATCGCCCGACCGCCACGGCACGGCGATCAGACCCAGCCCTGCAGCCAGTTGTGCAGACGGTAGAAGTCGTAGGGCACCTGCATCGCCGACCAGAGCGGATACCAGAAGATCGACAGGGCGACAGCGACGATGAGAACCACGAGCACGATCTGCTGACCCGACCGGCGGCGGGTCGCACTCGCGTGCGCAGGCCCCGCGATCTCGCGCAGCGCGAAGGTGAGTGCGACGAGCAGGAACGGCCAGATCGCGATCGTGTAGAACTGGAAGATCGTCCGCTCCGGGAAGGCGAGCCACGGCAGCCAGGTCGCGGCGATGGCGACGAGGATCAGCGCATGCCGCCAGTTGCGCTCCAGGGCGAAGCGGTAGACGAGGTAGAGGGCCGCGGCGACGCTCGCGTACCACAGCAGCGGGTTCGGCATGGAGTAGAGGATGTCCAGGCATCCCGCGCTGCCGCCCGCGCACCCGGACTGACCGTCGCCGGTCGCCTGGGCGTACATCGACGTCGGCCGCCACAGCAGCGCCCACTGCCATGCCGGGCTCTCGTAGTTGTGCGGCGAGGTCATGTTCGCCATCGAGGTGTAGATCGTCTGGTGGTACTTCCACAGGCTCTGCAGCCAGAGGGGCACCCAGGAGAACAGTCCCGTCGCGGGGTTGGCGTCGGCGGCGTGCCGGTCATACCCTCCGTCGGTGACGATCCATCCCGTCCACGAGGCGAGGTAGACGCACAGGGCGACCGGCACCAGCAGCACGAACGAGACGAGGCCCTGCCGGACGGCATCCATCGGCCAGAACGTCACGCCCAGGCGGCGGCGTTCGAGCGCATCGGTCACCACCAGGTAGATGCCGATCGCGGCGAGCACCCAGACACCCGACCACTTGACGGCGGTCGCCGCCCCTGCGGCGGCGCCCGCGGCGATCAGCCAGGGGCGGTTCCACAGGATCGCGCCCCACGCGGGGGCCGCTCCGTCACGTTCTCGGGCGACGGTGCGGGCGGCCAGCCGATCCGGTGCACGTCTGCGGTCGAGTACGACGAACCAGAAGGCGAGCAGCACGAAGAAGGCCAGGAACACGTCCAGCAGCGCGACGCGGCTCATCACGATGCCGAGGCCATCGATCGCGAGCAGGAACGAGGCGATCGAGGCGAACACGATCGAGTTCGTCAGCGACCGCGCGAAGAAGAAGAGGATGAGCACGAGCGCCGTACCCGCCAACGCTGTGGCGAAACGCCAACCGAAGGAGTTGTCGGGACCGAAGAGTGCCATGCCCGCGCCGATCAGGAACTTGCCCAGCGGCGGATGCACGACGAAGCTTCCCGTCGCCCCGAAGATGTCCGTCTCACCGGCTGCGAAGCGGGCGTCGGCGCCGTCGGGCCACGTCGCCGCGTAGCCGAGGTTCCACTGGCTCCAGGCATCCTTGACGTAATACGTCTCGTCGAACACGAGGCTGTGGGGATGCCCGAGGTTCCAGAACCTCAGGACGGCGGCGAGCAGGGTGATCAGCGTCGGCAGCAGCCAGCCGTAGAGGCGCTGCAGGCGGGCGTCGCCCGCGAGGCGGGTTCGCCACGCGTCGTACCGGGACGGGCGGAGCTCGGGAAGCAGCGGCTCGACGGCGGTGGACACGGGCATCAGCCTAAGCGGTCGAGCCGGCGCGATCCTGCGCCGGCGATGTCTGCGTCGGGTGCGCTCCTAAGCTGGAAGGGTGATCATCCTCGCCGCGACGCCCATCGGAAACCTCGGCGACGCCTCGGCGCGGCTCGTGGCCGCCCTCGAAGCGGCGACGGTCGTCGCGGCGGAGGACACGCGCACGACCCAGCGCCTGCTGCAGGCACTCGGGATCGCCAACCGTCCGAAGCTGATCGCCCTGCACGACCACAACGAGAAGCAGCGGGCGGCGGAGCTCGTCGCGCAGGCGCGCGACGAGGACCTGCTGGTGCTGAGCGACGCCGGCATGCCGACCGTGAGCGACCCCGGCTACGGCCTCGTCGCCGAGGCCGTCGCGCAAGGGGTCACGGTGACCGCGATCCCCGGCCCGAGTGCCGTCGTCACGGCGCTCGCCGTCGCAGGCCTGCCGACCGACCGGTTCACGTTCGAGGGATTTCTGCCCCGCAAGACCGGCGACCGCCGCCGCGCGCTCACGGGGCTGTCGGGTGAAGCGCGCACGATGGTGTTCTTCGAAGCCCCGTCGCGCCTCGCCGAGACGCTCGCCGCGATGGCGGATGCCTTCGGCCCCGGTCGCCCCGCCGCCGTCTGCCGCGAGCTGACCAAACTGCACGAAGAGGTCGTGCGGGGCAGCCTCGGCGACCTCGCCGCCTGGGCCGAAGACGGCGTGCGCGGCGAGATCGTGGTCGTCGTCGGCGGCGCCCCCGAGCGCGAGGTGTCGCGAGGCGACGCCCTCGCGCAGGTGCAGGCGCTCGTCGCAGCGGGCACGCGCCTGAAGGATGCCGCGGCCGAAGTCGCCGCGCAGACCGGGCTCAGCTCGCGCGAGCTCTACCAGGCGGCGCTCGCCGCGCGCTGAGCGCGGCGCGGCGCGGTCACTCGGACGGTGCCCCCAATTGGACGAACGCCTCGGGGTCGATCTCTTCGAGAGCCGGTGAGGCCGCAGAGATCGGCGGTGCGGTGACGCCGGGCAGGGCGAAGGCCGCGAACGACGTCCCCTCGGCGCGGACGCGCACCGCTCCGTCCGCGTCGACGTCGAGCGCCGCGTCGCCGTAGAGGCGCTTCGCCGCGGCGGCACCGACGATGAGAGGGGCCTCGACCCGGGCATCCACACCGCCGCGCGTCGCGACGACGAGCACGCTCTCGGCCGCGCTCTCACGTACGAACACGACTCCGGCGTCGTCGACGTGCAGCCAGCGCAGCCCGCCGGTCGACAGTGCAGGGTGCGTGCGGCGCAGCGCGATGAGTTCGCGGTAGAGCGCGATGCGCGCTGCGATCTCGGGCTCGGCCATGCGATCCCACGGCATCGGCGTGCGGCTCATCTCGCCGTCCACGCCCTCGAGCCCGAACTCATCCCCGGCATAGACCACGGGAATGCCGGGGAGAGTCATCGACAGCCCGAGCGCCACCGGCACCGCGCCGGGCGAGGCGTACGTCGCGAAGCGTGCCGTGTCGTGCGTGTCGAGCGCCGACATCGTGCCGCGCTGCACTCGCCACGGGATCTGGCTGGTGAAGCGTTGGAACTGCTCGACGAACTGGCGTGCGCTGTATCGCGGCATACCCGTCGGCAGCCCGAAGAACCACATGTCGTTGCTCAGCTCGCCGTGGAACCCGTAGTGCGGGATGCGCCGCGGGTCGGCCAGCCACGCCCACACGCCGCGGGTGAACGCCGGGTAGGTCATGCCGCCGTGCCAGGCGTCGCCCTGCAGATCGGATGCCGCGTCGTTGGTCGACTCGGCGAGCAGGAGCGTGTCGGGGTTCACGTCGATCATGGTGCGGCGAAGCGTCTGCCGTACCTCGGCGTTCAGATCGACTCGGCCGAGCCGGCCGGTCATGTTCGCGACGTCGATCCGCCAGCCGTCGATTCCGTACGGGGCACGCAGCCACTGCGCGACGACGGAGTCCGGGCCCTCGATGAAGCGGCGGCGAAGCTCGGCGCTCGACCAGTCGAACTTCGGCAGGGTGTCGGCGTCGAGCCACGTCTCGTAGGTCTCGTTCGCCTCGTCGTGAAAGTAGTAGAACGCGCTCTCCGGCGCCTCGGGGTGCCCGAGAGCGGCACGGAACCAGTCGTGCGCGATGCCCGAGTGGTTGGTCGTGAGGTCGCCGATGATGCGGATGCCGCGCGCGTGCGACGCCTCGATCAGGCGGAGGTAGGCGTCGTCTCCGCCGACGAGCGGATCGACGGCGTCGAAACGCGAGGCGTCGTACCGGTGGTTGGACTCCGCCGGGAAGATCGGCGTGTGGTACAGCGCCGTGACCCCGAGGTCGGAGAGATGGTCGAGCTTCTCGGCGGCGCCGTCGAGATCGCCGCCGTAGAACTGGCGCCCGCGCCCCGGGTGCACCGGGTCGAGCGGTCCGTCCCATGCCGCGGGGATCGCCCAGTGCGGCGCGGGTCGCGCATCGGCGGCCTGTGAGCGGGCGAACCGGTCGGGGAAGATCTGATAGAGGACGGTGTCGTCCATCCATGCCGGCGGCGGATTCTCGGCGACGAGGGCGAAGTCCTGCCCGTCGAGGGCGTCGACATCGGTGAGGCCGCCCTGGTTGAGGATCTCCACCCGTCCGTCGGCGAGCACCAGATGGAAACGGTAGCCGTGCCGAGGGTTCGTGACGACGATGTGCGCGGTCCACCACTCCCATCCGTCGGCCGCGCCGTCGCGTGAGGCCTCGACCCAGACCGGTTCGTGGTCGGGGTTGGAGCGGACGAGCACCCGCCCCACCGCGTCGTAGCCCTCCGGCACGCGAAGTCGTACGGCGACCTCGTCGCCGAGGGCGGGTGCAGAGTGCGAGACGTACAGGGGCGAGCCGTCGTGGTGCGGGCGGCGTGCGGCATCCATCATGAGGACCTCCGGTTGGGTACCGACTCCGACGTCGGCGAGATGCGACGTGGTTGCACGCGAGCGCGTGACAGAGCCCCTCAGTTGTGTTGTCAGTCTACCGAGTGCCATCCGATGTGGCCACGGCGCGCTCAGTGGGTCACTTCACCGAACCCGCCGTCAGTCCGCCGACGATGAACCGCTGGAGCGACAGGAACAGCGCCATCGGCAGGATCGCGGCGAGGACCGCACCGGCGGCGAAGACGCTCCAGTTGCGCGCGGTCTCTTGCGAGACGAACTGGTAGAGCCCGACGGCGAGCGTCTGCTTCTCGGGGTCGACCAAGATGACCGACGCGATGAGGAAGTCGTTCATCGTGCCGATGAACGAGAGGAGGCCGATCACGGCCAGGACGGGGGCGACCAGGCGCAGGATGATCGTGAAGAAGATGCGCGCGTGACCGGCGCCGTCGATCTTCGCGGCCTCGTCGATCGATGCCGGGACGGTGTTGAAGAACCCGTACATGAGGAACGTGTTCACACCCAGCGCGCCACCGAGGTAGACCATGATGAGGCCGATCTGGGAGTTCAGACCCAGCGCCGGGAACACGTCGCTGATCGCCGACATCAGCAGGAAGATCGCCACGACCGCGAGCAGCTGCGGGAACATCTGCACGAGCAGCAGCGTCAGAAGCCCCGCGCGCCGGCCACGGAAACGCATCCGCGAGAACGCATAGGCGGCCAGGGCGCAGAGCACCACCGTGAAGAACGACGTGGTGAGCCCGATGAAGATCGAGTTGACGAACCACGCCCCGTAGGGCCGGAGCGGGTCTTGGAACAGCGCGATGTAGCTGCCGATGTCGAAGTTCGAGAACAGGCTGTTGGCCGTCAGCAGGGTGCCCCCGGGGTTGAGGGAGGCCGACAGCACGTACACGAGCGGGAACGCCGAGAAGACGATCATGACGATGCCGACCAGGTGCCGCCATCCCGTCTCGCGGAACCAGCGGCCGAAGGGCCGGCGCGGCTCTTTGGCGCCGGGGACGCCGGCGTCGCCCCACTTCTTGCCGGTGCTGCCGCCGTCACCGGACGAGGACGCGACGGATGCCGCGGGAACCGCTTCTTGGATGCTCATGTCAGTTCAACTCCTCGAGGACCTTGGTCTGGCGGAAGCTCAGGTACGAGATGACGGCGACCAGCACGAAGATGATGATCGAGAAGGCGCTCGCCAGACCGTAATCGCGCTCGGCTCCCACGAACGCGACCTTGTAGACCATCGAGATCAAGATGTCGCTGTGCCCGACGTTGATCGACGCGTCGGGAATGCGGGGTCCGCCGCCGGTGAGCATGTAGATCAGGTTGAAGTTGTTGAAGTTGAACGCGAACGACGAGATCAGCAGCGGTGCGACGGCCACGAGCAACAGCGGGAACTTGATGTAGCGGAAGATCTGCCACACGCCCGCGCCGTCGACCTTGCCCGCCTCTTGGATGTCTTCGGGGATCGATTGGATCGCTCCCGTGGTCACGAGGAACATGTACGGGTACCCGAGCCACAGGTTCACGATGAGGATCGAGACCTTCGCGAGGAACGGGTCTTGCAGCCAGGGGATGGATGCCCCGCCGAGCAGCGTCTGGTTGATGAACCCGAAGTCCTGGTTGAACATGCCCGCCCAGACGAGTGCCGACAGGAATGCGGGGAACGCGTAGGGGAGGATCATCACCACGCGGTAGTACTTCTTGCTCTTCATGCGGGGGTCGTTGAAGACGATCGCGAGGAAGAGGCCGAGGGCGAAAGTGGTCGCGACCGACAGGATCGCGAAAGCGAACGTCCAGATCGTCACCGCGATGAACGGACCGCGGATGGACTCGGTGGTGAAGGCGCGGACGAAGTTGTCGAGGCCGACCCACACCTGCCATCCCGTCGCAAGGGTCTGTCCGTCATCCGACACGAACGAGCCGTTGCCGTTGTCTTTGTAGACGACACCCGTCTCGGTGTTCGTCATGGTGCCAGCCGTCGCATCCCAGGCGAGGGTCGAGGTGTATTGGTAGGCGACCGACCCGTCGCGGGTCTGCAGGGTGCCGTCGTTCGGATCGTCGGAGAACGGGACGGCCAGCGCGGTGATGGCCGACTGGTTGGCGACGATCTGCGCGAAGTTCAGGGTGGTGTAGCCCGGGAGCGAGATGGCCCGGTCTCCGCTGAACTGCGCGTCGTCAGCCGGCTCGAGCGGCCGATCCGCGCCGCCGACGAGCGCGTCGCCGTCGGGATCGGTCACGAGGAAGAAGTAGGAGCCGTTCTGCTCGACGATCGAGAGCGGGTAGGTGGGGGAGTCGTCGACGCGCTGCTGGTTCTGGATGAGCAGCGCGTTGACGGCGTCGTCCTTCGTCGAGACGTGGCCCGACCCGTAGTTGGTGAACGCGATGTAGATGCAGAAGAGCACCACGAAGATCTGGAAGACGAAGAGGAAGACGAGGCCGGGGGTGAGGTACTTCGCCGGCAGGAGTCCTGGCTTCAGATAGATGACGTTGATGAGGAGGATCGCGGCGGCGATCAGCAGCGGCACGAGGAAGCCGCTGCCGATGAGGACGAGGATCGCGTAGATCCCCATCGCGTCGATGATGCCGAGGCAGACGATCTTGACGAGCCAGACCTTCCACCCCGCTCCGGCGGCTTCGGCCCAGGCCTCGGCACGCTTGCGCTTGCGTCGGGCGGCGCGCTCTTCAGCAGTGATATGGGGGCGCTCGATGTAGAGAGTGGGGCCGGTCATCGTCGACTCCTATCGGATGAGGGGGCGCGGGGCTGCCGCGGGCCTGGGGAAAGAGTGCAAGAGGAGGGGCGGCGTCCGCAAGGGACGCCGCCCCCGGTCAGGGTCAGCCGAGCTTCGCCTGGATGGAATCAGCCATCTTGACCCAGTCACCGGCCGGGTCGGACGAGCCCTTGATGAGCGCGGCCTCGGTCTTGCCCCAGTCATCCCACACCGAACCCATCTCGGGGATGCTCGGCATCGGCACGGCGTTCTGGCCGACGGCCGCGAAACCGGCGACGATCGGGTCGGACTGCGCCGCCTTGAACGACTCGGTCAGCGCGGGCGGACGCCCCCCCGCCTCGAACAGCTTCGTCTGCACGTCGGCGGTCGCGATGTAGTTCACGAGGAACTCGTTGGCGATGAGCGCGTTGTTGCTCTTGGCCGACAGGAAGAACGCCTGCACGCCGGCGAACGGCTGGGCCGTCTGCCCGCCCGCGCTCGGGATGGCGTCGACGGAGACGTCGATGCCGGCCTTCTGAGCGTCGGCGACGTTCCACGGACCCGTCAGGAAGTACGGCGACTTTCCGGCGTTGAAGGCCTCTTTGGCGAGGTCGCCCGACAGGTTGAGGTTCAGCACCTTCGTGCCGGTGTCGCCCTGCGCGGTGAGCCACGCGGCGAAGCCCTGGCCGGACTCGTCACCGATCGTCAGCTTCGACGCGTCGTACGAGCCGTCGGCGTTGCGAGCGAAGACCGAGCTCCCGAAGGAGGTCTGGAACGGGTAGAGGTGGTAGGGGTCGGATGCCTGGGGGTCGAGGCCCACGACGAACGGGTACTCGGTGCCCGCGGCACGGCCGGCGGCGATCATCTCGTCGTAGGTGGCCGGGGTCGACGACGCCAGCGCGGTGTTGCGGAGGATGGCGATGTTCTCGATCGCGTACGGCAGTCCATAGGTCTTGCCGTCGTAGGTGACCGCCTCGACGGCGACCTTCTCGAAGTCGGCGGACTTGTCGCCGAGCTCGACGGGGGCGACGATGCCGTCCTTGACGAACGCGCCGATCCAGTCGTGGCCGCCGATCGTGATGTCGGGGCCCTTGCCGGTGGGAACCTGCGCCGTGAACTCGTCGCGGATCTTGCCGTAGTCCTTGACGACCAGGTTGACCTTGACGCCCTTCTCCTGCTCGAACGTCTTCGCGACGTCTTCGAGCGCGCGGGCGCGGTCGGCGTCGACCCAGACGGTCAGCGTTCCGCTTGCGGCGGTGCCGTCGTCGGTCGGCGTGGCCGTCGTCCCGCTGCTCGAGCAGCCCGCCAGGGCGAGGATGCTCGCCGCGACGACCATGCCCGTGGCGAGCATGCCCTTCTTCTTCACCTTCATCGGTGTGCCTCTCTTCATTGCGGCGTGAGGCCGATCGTGCGTCGGCCCCGTCGCCTGGTGCTGTCACCGCGCTGAACGCGCGCAGTGCCATTGTGCGCTCCGTGAGCCCGTCGGTGAGGTGTTCGTTATCGAACTGTGACCGGTCACAGGTTTTGTGGTCTGACCAAGATAGCACACCGTAGCGGAGGGTATAGTCGGCTGTCGTGAGCTCGATCGGCAGTGCGAGAAAACCCACGATCCGCGACGTGGCGGCGGTCGCGGGCGTGTCGCACGGCACGGTCTCTCGGGTCATCAACGGCGGGCACTGGGTTTCTCCCGAAGCGCGCGCCGCCGTCGAAGAGGCGATCCGCACCACGGGGTACACCGCCAACCACGCGGCACGCACCCTCGCGACGGGCAAATCGAACTCGCTCGCGTTCTTGTTGACCGAGTCGCAGCAACTCCTCTTCTCCGACCCGACGTTCGCGCTCCTTCTCCGCGGCGCGACGGCGGCGCTCGCCGAGCGGTCGATGACGCTCGTGCTGCTCATCGCCGACACCGCGCAGGAGCAGCTCAGCGTCGAGCGGTACGTGAGCGCGGGACACGTCGACGGTGTGCTGCTGGTGTCGTCGCACGCATCCGACTCGCTCCTTGCCACGCTCGTCGCCACCGGTGTTCCGACCGTGTGCTCGGGGATTCCCCAGCAGGGCGATGTCGTCGTGCCGCACGTCGCCATCGACGAGATCGAGGCGGCGCGGACGATGACGAGTCATCTCATCGAGCGTGGACACCGCCGGATCGCGCTCATCACCGGACCCCTCGACACGCCGGGCGGACGTCTGCGTCTGGAAGGGTTCCGAGAGGAGCTCGGCGATCGTTTCGACCCGGAGCTCGTCGAAACAGGCAGCTACGAGGCGGCGAGCGGCGACGCCGCGATGGAGCGCCTGCTCGAACGCGCACCCGACATCGACGCGGTCTTCGCGGCGAGCGACGTGATGGCCGTCGGCGCGATCGAGGCCCTTCGCCGTGCCGGGCGCCGCGTGCCCGAGGACGTCGCCGTCGCGGGCTTCGACGACTCGGGGCTCGCCGAGACCCACCGCCCTCCGCTCACCACGGTGCGCCAGCCCTGGTCGCAGATCAGCTCGACGATGGTCGACATGGTGCTCGACATCATCAACGGCACACCCCGCGAGCCCGTCGTGCTGCCGACGAGCCTCGTCGTGCGCGAGAGCGCTTGAGCGCCGTCACACGCCGATCGAGTTCCGGAGCCCCAACTAGAATCTTCGGGTGAGCACCGGTCAGTCCTTCTACATCACGACGCCGATCTACTACCCGTCGGATCTTCCCCACATCGGCCACGGGTACACGACGGTCGCCGTCGACACCCTCGCGCGCTGGCACCGGCAGGCAGGCGACGACACCTGGATGCTCACCGGCACCGACGAGCACGGTCAGAAGATGCTGCGCGCCGCCGCGGCCAACGGCGTGACCCCGCAGGAGTGGGTCGACAAGCTCGTCACCGAGTCGTGGTTCCCGCTGCTTCGGACCCTCGACGTCGCCAACGACGACTTCATCCGCACCACCCAGCCGCGCCACGAGGAGCGCGTGCAGGAGTTCGTGAAGGCGCTCTACGACCGCGGCTACATCTACGCGGGCGAGTACGAGGCGCTGTACTGCGTCGGCTGTGAGGAGTTCAAGCCCGAGGCCGAGATCGTCGACGGCACGGGGGCCTTCGAGGGGCTCAAGGTCTGCGCGATCCACTCGAAGCCGCTGGAACTGCTGCAAGAGAAGAACTACTTCTTCAAGCTGAGCGAGTTCCAGGACCGTCTGCTCGAGCTCTACAAGACCGAGCCCGACTTCGTGCGCCCCGAGTCGGCGCGCAACGAAGTCGTCTCGTTCGTGCGGTCGGGGCTGAAGGACCTGTCGATCTCGCGGTCGGCGTTCGACTGGGGCATCACGGTGCCGTGGGACCCGTCGCACGTCATCTACGTGTGGGTCGACGCGCTGCTCAACTACGCGACCGCCGTCGGATACGGCACCGACCCCGAGCAGTTCGAGCGCCGCTGGCCGGCGTATCACGTGGTCGGCAAGGACATCCTGCGCTTCCACGCGGTGATCTGGCCCGCGATGCTGATGGCGGCGGGGCTCGATGTGCCCCGAGGCGTGTTCGCCCATGGCTGGCTGCTGGTCGGTGGCGAGAAGATGTCGAAGTCGAAGCTCACCGGCATCGCCCCCACCGAGATCACCGATGTGTTCGGGTCGGATGCCTACCGGTTCTATTTCTTGTCGGCGATCGCCTTCGGTCAGGACGGTTCGTTCTCGTGGGAAGACCTGTCGGCCCGCTACCAGGCCGAACTCGCCAACGGCTTCGGCAACCTCGCGTCGCGGACGACCGCGATGATCGAGAAATACGTCGAGGGCATCGTGCCCCCGGCATCCGACTACACCGACGGCGACCTGGAGATCCAGCGGATCGTGGCGGATGCCGCGGCGAACGCCGATGCGGCGATGGAGCGCTTCCGCCCCGACGAGGCGATCGCCGCGATCTGGACCATCGTCGACGCGCTCAACGGCTACATCACCGAGAACGCGCCCTGGGTGCTCGCGAAAGATGACGCTCAGCGCGCACGCCTGAACACGGTGCTCTACACGACCGCCGAGGGTCTGCGCGCTCTCGCGGTGCTGCTGAGCCCCGTCATGCCCGCCTCGACCGAGAAGCTCTGGGCCGCACTGGGGCACCCGGGCCGACTGCAGGACCAGCCGCTCCGCGACGCCGGCCGCTGGGGCCAGCTCGCGCCCGGCACCTCGGTGAACGGCCTCGCGCCGCTCTTCCCGCGCATCGAGCAGTAGGTTTCTCTTCCGCGTGGCCTGTCCCGCTGTCGGCGGGGGGTGTCTCGCCTGCGGCGGCGGGTGTCTCGCTGTCGGCGGGGCGTGACTGGGGTGTCGGCGGGGGTATGCCGCTCTCGGCGGGGCGTGGCCGGAGTGTCGGCGGGGGTGTCCCACTTTCGGCGGGCCGTGTCCCACTTTCGGCGGGGCATGTCCCGAAAAGTGTTGCTTCCCGGTGCTGTGAGCAGCAGAAAGTGGGACATGCTCGGAGGGGGCGGGGCAGTGGTACCGCGAGAGAGTACGAGCACGCGACGGATGCCGGAACGAGGCATCCACGACGAACACAGTCAGAGGAGCACACCATGACCGAACCGTCCTCGGACCCGTCGAGCTACGTGCGGGTGCGCGAGAAGGGCTCGCGCGACGTGTCGTACCCGCCGCTGCCCGATCCGCTCCCCGTGTCGGTCTACGACAACCACTGCCACCTCGAGATCGAGGACGGTGAGGGGCTGCCCCTCGACGAGCACCTCGAGCGTGCGGCATCCGTCGGCGTCGTCGGCGTCGTGCAGGCCAGCGGTGACATCGAGTCGAGTCGCTGGGCGGCATGGGCCGCGGCATCCCACCGGCGCGTGCTCGCCGCCGTCGCGATCCACCCCAACGAGGCGCCTGCGTACGCCGCCGAGGGTCGGCTCGATGAGGCGATCGCCGTGATCGATGAACTCGCCGCGCAGCCGCGGGTGCGGGCGATCGGCGAGACCGGACTCGACTTCTTCCGCACGGCCGAGGACGGGCGCCCCGCGCAGTTCGAGAGCTTCGAAGCCCATATCGCGCTCGCGAAGAAGCACGGGATCGCGATGCAGATCCACGACCGCGACGCGCACGACGCGGTTCTCGAGACACTCCGCCGTGTGGGCGCGCCCGAAAAGACGGTGTTCCACTGCTTCTCGGGCGACGCCGACATGGCGCGGATCGCCGCGGCGCGCGGCTACTGGCTGAGCTTCGCGGGCAACGTCACGTTCAAGAACGCCCAAAACCTGCGCGATGCGCTGGCCGTGGCGCCGCGTGAGCGGATCCTTGTCGAAACGGATGCCCCGTTCCTCACCCCGACGCCGCTGCGCGGCCGCCCGAACGCGCCGTACCTGGTGCCCGTGACGGTGCGGTTCATGGCCGACGAGCTGGGGATGCCGCTCGACGAACTCTGCGCTCAGCTCGCTGCCAACACGCTCGAGGTCTACGGATCGTTCGACGACTGATCGGCGGGGCCGGGGCGCGGGGCGCGTCTGCGGTGGGGTGGGCGAGCCTGCGGCTCGGCGCGTGACCCAGGCAGCCGCCCCAGCTGCACGAGAAACCATATCCGTGGCGAGAAACCACGCCTGACACGGTTTTTCGAGCCTGTTGTGGTTTCTCGGCGTGAGCCAGGTGAGCGCGGTGCGCACGGTGCCCGGGGAGTCGCCCTATAAGGCGGCGGCCCAGATCGCGCTGTGCGCCGCGACGTACGCGGCCGCCGCACGCCAGTGCTCCCCGTGGCCCGCCGAGTACATCGACGCCCAGGGTTCTGTGCCGTGCTCACGGGAAGAGCGGAGCAGTTCGTACATCGCCGCCGTGCGTCGAGCGAGCACCCCTGGCAGGCGGCGGCGCAGAGCGTCCTCGGCTCCGTACCCGTCGATGAAGGCGGCCAGGTCTTCCGCTGCGCCGGCAGGCTCGCGCCCGGGATCGTTCAGGGTGAACGTCTGCGCGGCATAGGCGAGATCCCACAGCCGAGTGCTCGGCGCGGCGGCATCCCAATCGATGAACACCCAGCGATCGCCGAGGATGAGGTTCCAGGGGGCCAGATCGTTGTGGCAGACGAACTCGGCTCCGGGCGCGGGGATCGCGCTGTCCCACACGGCATCCGGCGGGGCGACGTAATGAGCACTCGCATCGTGGATGCCACGCACCATCGCACCGACGCGGCGCAACTGATCGTGGGTCAGGGGTGCCGCGTCGATCGCGAGCCTGCCGGGGACGTACTCCTGGACGTGACGTCCCTGCTCGTCCCGTCCGTGTGCGGCGGGCGCGTCGACGCCGGCGGAGCGGAGGAACGCCACGAAGTGGCTCACGCTCGCGGTCGACGCAGTCCAGGGCTTTCGCACCGTCCGTCCGATCCTCACGACGGCGGGCGCGACATTGCCTCCGCTCAGGAGTTCTTCGTCGGGCATCTCAGAACCGCGCGGAGAATCCGCCGTCGGCGTGCAGCAGCTGTCCGCTGATCCATCGTCCGTCGGGCGAGAGGAGGAATGCGGTGATCGCGGCGATATCGCGCGGCGTGCCAGCGCGGCCGAGCGGATGCTGCGCGGTGAGCGCCGCGCGTGTCGCGGCATCCATCCATCCCGTGTCGATGGGGCCCGGATTGACCACGTTCGCGGAGATCGACCGGGGGCCGAGCTCGCGCGCGGCGGAGATCACGATCCGATCGAGGGCACCCTTGGATGCGCCGTAGGGCAGGTTGCCGGTCGTGTGATCGCTCGTGTAGGCGACGATCGCCCCTCCGCCGGCATCCGCGTGCCGAGCGAAGGCCGCGATCATCAGCAGCGTCGCGCGAGCGTTCACGGCGACATGGCGGTCGAAACTCGCCGCGCTGGTGTCGAGGATCCCCGATTCGACGCAGTGCGCGTGGCTCAGGACGAGGCCCGACAGGGGTCCGCGTTCGTCGACGACCCGCTCGATCAGCGCGGTCGGCGCATCCGGATCGGCGAGATCGCACGGATAGTCGCCCGTGTCCAGATCGCTGGTGACGACGTCCCAGCCGTCGTCGCGCAGTCGCGGCACGACGCCTGCAGCGATGCTGTCGGCGCGCGCGGCACCGGTCACGAGAACGAGGGGCATCGTCCCAGGTTAGCGAGGCATGGCATCCGTTCGGGCTCGTCGTTCTTATCGGGCTTGTCGGGCTCGTCGGGCTCGGCCCAGGGCACGCTCCGCCGAGCCGAGCCGAGCCGAGCCGAGCTGAGCCGAGCCGAGCTGAGCCGAGCCGTGCCGAGCCGTGCCGAGCTGAGCCGAGCTGAGCCGAGCCGTGCCGGAGGCGGGCGACCGGGCTGGCCTCGAGGGCATGTTCTGGTGGGTGACGAACCTGTTCGGGCGAGCGTGGACCCTTCCCCAGGGGGCGAAAAATCAGTTTGGTCACGGGAAATCAGCTCTGGCGGGTGAGAAACCAGTCTGGTCACGAGAAATCAGCTCTGATGTGGTTTCCCGAGCCTGCGGTGGTTTCTCGCCGAGCGCGCGAAAAGGCAGGGCGGGCCGGGGTGATCTCGCCGCAGCATCCGTGTCCCACTATCTGTCGTTCTCCGGTCGGCAAAGCGACAGTTTTTGGGACATGCTCCGCCGAAAGTGGGACATGCCCTGCCGAAAGTGGGACATGCCCTGCCGAAAGCGGAACATGCCGGGTGCGTCGCGGAAAGCGGCATATGCGCCATGGGCGGCCGAAGGCGGGTCGCCCGCGCGGAATCTGCGTCAGTGGGATGCCGCCGCCGCGCTGGATCGGGGCGGCCAGGCATCCATGTCCCACTATCTGTCGTTCTGCACCTGGCGAAGCGACAGTTTGTGGGACATGCCGCGCCGAAAGTGGGACATGCCCTGCCGAAACTGGGACAGACCCCGCATGGTCCCCGACACAGCGCCGCTCGGCGGGGTCAGCGGGTGGTCGCGCCGCGCATCAGGTCGATGGGCAGTTCAACGGATGCCGGGGTGACGGTGCCCTCGTCGATCGCGGCGAACAGGGCGTCGGCGGCGCGATCGGGGTAGAGGCACACCTGAGTGATGCCGAGGCGTTCGCCGAGCGAGCAGTCGCCCGTGCACAGGGCGATCAGCTGCACGTCGCGCGGCATGAGTATGCCGATCTCCTCGAGATGCAGGTAGATCTCCGGGCCCTCCTCGCAGAACGCGAACACCGCGTCCACTCCGGCGTCGAGCAGAGTGTGCAGAGAGCTCATCAGGCGTCGGCGGCCCGCGTCGACGCGGGCGACGATGGGCGTGCGCCCCCGCACGGCGCTCCACGCCAGGTATGCACTCTCGCCCAGCTGGTCGCGCGGCACGGCGCTCTCGTCCACGAGAAAGCCGATCCGCTCGGCGCCGGTCTGCTCGAGGTGCGCGAGCCCGAGCCGCACCGCGGTGGGGTAGCCGGTGCGAATCGTGAGGCCGTCGGGCACGCTCAGGTCGTTCGCCGCCACCGGGATGCCCGCGGCGACGGCCTCGCGCAGGATCGCGCGATCATCGGCCGGATCGGGGAAGAACAGGGCGTCGATCTCGGCGCCGGCGAGCAGGTCGGGTCGCGAATCGGGCAGCACCGTCACGGTGAAGCCGCGTACCGCACCGGCGCCGACGAGCGCGTCCAGCTGCCGCGCGCGCTGGAGTGCCCGCCGTCCGTCCTGCAGTGAGGTGGCCGCCATGACGAAGCCGATCGACATCGCCCGGCCGCTCCGCAGCGCCGCGGCGTGCTTGTTGGGGGAGTAGCCGAGCTCCGCCGCGATCGCCTTGATGCGTTCGCGCGTCTCGGGTCGCATGCTGCCGCGATCGTTGAGCGCCTGGCTCGTCGCCGCCGTCGACACGCCGGCGCGCTCGGCCACATCGCGCAGCGTGACCCGGCTCATCCGAGGTCGCGCCCGGGGTCTCGGGGGCGCTCGATCCGTGCCGAAGACTGGCGCGTCGCATCGGGGAAGACGGTCGCGACGGCATCGCGCCACGCCGTGCCGTCGCCGGCGGATGCCAGGGCGTGCCCCTGCGCGATGAGCCCGTGCAGCAGGGCGCCCGAGAAGTGCCGGAGCGCCGCTTCGGTGTCCTCTCCGGCCCCGCGGGAGCGGGCGCGGGCGATCTCGGCCCCGAGGACGTCGTGCACGTAGGCGCGCATGTCGACGACCGCGGGTGCGACCTCGTGCACCCGCCGCGCCGTCGCGTGCCGCTGGGCGGCGGTCTGCACGATGAGGCGGGCCTCGTCGATCGTCGCGAACTCGTCGATCGGCGCGTGCACGCGGATCGTGTCGAGATCGAGCACCTCGACGCCGTCGAGGGAGCGCAGCCCCGAGTCGACGTTGCGCGGCATTCCGAGATCGATCACGAGCTGCTCGCGCTGCGCGGTGCCGGCTGAGGCGCGTGCCGCACGGTGCCCCTCGGCGGTGAGGACGAACGCATCGGCCGTCGTCGTCGTGCACGTGACGATCACGTCGGCCTCGGCCGCCTCGTGGGCGAAGCGGTCGCCGGTGACCAGGACGAGGTTCTCGCGCTCTGCGAACCGGTTGCGCCCGGACGGGGAGTGCACACGGACATCCGTTGCGCCCACCGCACGGAGCGCGGCGAGGGATGCCGCCGCGTACCGCCCCGTGCCGACGAGGAGGACCCGCGCGTCCTCCCACGCGCCGACGCGCGATCCGGCCAGCTCGACGGCGAGACGCACGAGCGAACGCCCGGACTCGCCCAGGCGGGTGGAGTTCTTCACGGCGCGGGAGGTCTCCGTCGCGCGCTGGAACAGGTGCTCGAGCGGTGCGGTCGTGGCTCCGTCGCGGCGCGCGGCCTCGAGCGCGCGGCCCACCTGGCCGGAGATCTCGTCCTCGCCGACGGCGACCGAGTCGAGGCCGGCGGCGACCGAGAAGAGATGCTGGGCGACGCCGTTGCCGTGCGCGAAGTCCACCGTGTCGCGCAGGCGTCGGAAGGGGAGCGCGGTGAGACCGGAGATCCGTTCCATCGCTGCGTCCATCGCCGGGATGGGCGAGGCATCGGGGGCGTCGGCGACGTCGAAATAGGCCTCGAACCGGTTGCACGTGGCGAGCACGACGGCGCCGCGGATCGCTTCGTGGGCGCGGGCGAGTTCGGCGGCGGCGCGGTCGCCGAGGACCGAGAGCTGTTCGAGATCCTCGAGCGGCGTGGTGCGCTGATGCGCGGTCAGACAGACGAGCACGGCGGAAAACCTCGATTCGGATCGTGAGTAGTATAACGATTAACCCCGCTCCGTCCGCGCGCGTCGTCGCGCCCACTCGAAGGCTCCCGTTGCCCGCTTCGCACCCGCTCGCCCTGCATGACACCGCCTCCTCTCGTCTGGTGCGCGCCCTGCGCGGCGAACGCCCCGATGTCACCCCGGTGTGGTTCATGCGCCAGGCGGGCCGTTCCCTTCCCGAGTACCGGGCGCTGCGCAGCCGCGGCACCATGCTCGAGGCCTGTCTCGATCCCGCCCTCGCGAGCGAGATCACCCTCCAGCCGGTGCGCCGGCACGGTGTGGATGCCGCGGTGTTCTTCAGCGACATCGTGGTGCCGCTGAAGCTGATCGGCCTCGATGTGGAGATCGCGGCAGGACGCGGTCCCGTCTTCGCGGAACCGGTCCAGACCGCCGCGCAGATCGCGCGGCTCGTCGAGATCGACCCCGATCTCGTGCTCGAGCGCGGCGACGCGATCGCCGAGGCCGTCGTCCGTACGACCGAGATGCTCGCCGAGGTCTCGGACGAGCGCGGTGAGCCGATCCCTCTCATCGGATTCGCGGGCGCGCCGTTCACCCTGGCCGCGTACGTCGTCGAAGGCGGCCCGTCGAAGGACCACCTCGGAGCCCGTGGCCTCATCCACGCCGACCCCGCCGCCTGGCACGACCTCACCCAGTGGCTCGCCGCGGTGACCGGCCGCTTCCTCGCCCTTCAGGTGCGCGCGGGTGCGAGCGCGGCGCAGTTGTTCGACTCGTGGGCGGGCGCGCTCGCTCCCGCCGACTATCGCCGTGCCGTGCTGCCGGCCTCCGCCGCAGCCCTCGAACCCGTGCGGTCGCTGGCTCTGCCCGACGTTCCCGACGGTGTGCCGATCATCCACTTCGGGGTGGGAACCGGCGAGATCCTCGCCGACATGGCATCCATCGGCATCGACGCCCTCGGTGTCGACTACCGCATCCCGCTCGACGTCGCCGCCGCTCGGGTCGGCGCGAACCTCACCCTGCAGGGGAACCTCGACCCCGCGCTGCTGTTCGCGCCCGAAGAGGCCCGGCGCGCCGCCGTGCACGAGACGCTCACGGCCGGGCTCGCGGCCCGCGCCCATGTGTTCAACCTCGGCCACGGTGTGCCGAAGGACACCGACCCTGCCGTCCTCACCGACCTCGTGCGCACCGTGCACGACTGGCGCAGGCCGTGACCGACGCCGACGTCCTCATCGTCGGCGCGGGCATCGCCGGCCTGACCCTCGCGCACGACCTCGCGCGGGGCGGACGCCGTGTCGTGGCGCTCGAGGCGGCCGACGAGCCCGGCGGACTGCTGCGGCGCGGCCGTCTCGCCGGGATCGACCTCGACCTCGGCGCCGAATCGTTCGCGACCCGTACCGACGCGGTCGCCTCCCTCATCGCGGATGCCGCGCTCGACCTCGACGTCGTGTCGCCCCGTGGGGGCGGGGCGCATCTCGCCCTGGCCGCCCCGTCGCGTGGGGACGGAGCCGTCCGCGCGCCGCTGCCGCGGCGGACGGTCCTCGGCATCCCCGCCGATCCGCTCGCGCCCGACGTCGTCGCCCTGATCGGGACGGATGCCGCCGCGCGCGCCGCGACGGAGATCGATCTTCCCGCGCTGACGCGCGCGGAGCTGGACGCCGAGCCGTCGCTGTTCGATCTCGTCGCCGAGCGGTGCGGCCCCCGCGTCGCGGAGCGTCTCGTCGACACCCTCTGCCGGAGCGTCTACTCGCGACCGGCCGCCGAGCTGCGGCTCTCCGCACTCAACCCCGCGATGTGGCGAGCCGTCCAGGCGCACGGTTCGCTCACGGCCGCCGCCTCCGAGGTCGCCCAGACCGCCCGCGCCGGCGCCGCCGTCGGCGGAATCTCCGGCGGCATGTGGCGTCTGCCCGCCGCCCTCGCCTCCGCGGCCCGCGCACACGGCGCCGCCATCCGCACCGGCGTGGTCGTCGACGCGGTGACGGGCACGGGGGAGCGCGTCGTCGTGCACACGTCGGCCGGATCGTTCACGGCGCCCGACGTCGTCGTCGCGACGGGCCCCGCCGTCGCCGCGAGGCTGCTCGGTGCCGACACCGGCATCGGGTCCGCAGCCCACGGCGACGCCGCCCGCCGCGCGGACCCCTGCCCCGCGCCCGTGCGCGTCGTCGCGGCGGCCGTCGACCACGCCGGCCTGGATGCGTTCCCCGTCGGCTCCGGAGTGATCGTCGACCCCGCCCTCGCGTCCGCCGCCAAAGCGCTCACGCACGTGAACGCGAAGTGGGACTGGGCCGACGCCGCGACGCCCTCCGGCCGGCACCTCGTCCGGCTCTCCGCCCGCGACAGCGCCGCCGCCGGACTCGATACGGCCGACGACGTCGCGCGCGCTCTGTCGCTCCTGACCGGCCTCGACATCCGCGGCGGCGACGTCGTCGACCTCGTCGTCCAGGAATGGTCGGATGCCGTGGCATCCGGTCGCACCGAGACCCTCGGCCGCGTCGCCGCCGAGCGCGGCCTGCATCTGGCCGGTGCCACCGCCGCCGGTACCGGCCTCGCCTCGGTCATCCCGCATGCGCGCGCCCTCGCCGCCGCTCTTCTCGCGTCGTCCGACGCCCCCGAACCCACCCCGTCCGCCGCACCCACGAGGAGCCTCGCATGACCGAATCCATCCCTCTCGGCTACACCCTGTTCGCCGTGCTCGCCGGCCCGCGCCCCCGCGGGACCGCCCCCGACGCCGCCGCCCTCGCCGATCTCGAGAGCGTCGTCGCCTCGTTCGAGGCCGACGGCGTCACCCTCCGCGGTCTCTACGACGTCACCGGCATGCGCGCCGAGGCCGACCTGATGGTGTGGCTGCACACGCTCCCCGGATCGACCGAAGACCCCGCCACGCTCCAGCGCGCGCTGCGCGCCCTCCGCCGCACGGACGCGCTTGCAGAGTTCGACAACGTGTGGAGCGTCATGGGTGTGCACCGTGAGGCGGAGTTCAACAAGCGCCACGTCCCCGGATACCTCCGCGGCGAGCACGCCCGCGGCTGGCTGTGTCTGTACCCTTTCGTCCGCAGCTACGAGTGGTACCTGCTGCCCGACGAGGAGCGCTCCGCGATGCTCTCCGAGCACGGGCGCAAGGGCGCGGCTTTCCGCGAGGTGCTCGCCAACACCGTCTCGACCTTCGGCCTGAGCGACTACGAGTGGCTGCTGCCCTTGGAGAGCGACGACCCCATCCACCTCGTCGACATGATGCGCGATCTCCGCGCGACGGATGCCCGCCGCCACGTGCGCGAAGAGGTGCCTTTCTACACGGGGCGTCGACTCGAGATCGCCGAACTCGCCGAGGTGCTGGACTGATGGCCGCCGACCGCCTGGCATCCACCGGCGACGGGTTCCGTCCGAAGCCGCCGCGCGCGAGCGCCGCGCCCGCGTGCACGTCGATCGACGGCGACGGATGCCGTGTGCCCGCTGCGACCGCGGCCGCAGCGCCGGGGCCCGCGCACGTCTCGCAGCCGACGCCGTACGACGGCATCCTGCTGCTGGGCTTCGGCGGCCCGGAGGGGCAGGAGGACGTGATCCCGTTCCTGCGCAACGTCACCGCCGGACGCGGAATCCCCGATGAGCGTCTCGAAGAGGTCGCCCACCACTACCGCCACTTCGGGGGCGTCTCGCCGATCAACGAGCACAACCGCGAGCTGAAGGCGGCGCTCGACGTCGAGCTCGCCGCGCGCGGCATCGACCTTCCCGTCTACTGGGGCAACCGCAACTGGATGCCCTACGTCGCCGATGCTCTGCAGGCCGCGCACGACGCCGGGCGCACGCGCCTGCTCGCCATCGCGACGAGCGCCTACAGCTCGTACTCCTCGTGCCGGCAGTACCGCGAAGACCTGGCCGACGCCGTCGAGGCGACGGGCCTGTCGGGTCTCGTCGAGATCGACAAGGTGCGGCAGTTCTTCGACCACCCGGGCTTCGTCACGCCGTTCGCCGAGGGGGTTGCAGCAGGGCTCGACGCGCTGCACGCCGACGGCTTCTCCGACGACGAGATCGAGATCCTCTTCTCGACGCACTCGATCCCGAACAGCGACGCCGACCGCTCCGGGCCTCCCGAGCGTGAGCTCGGAACCGGAGGCGCGTACGTGGCGCAGCACACCGCGGTCGCCGAGGCGATCGTGGCGCGCCTGGGCACCGACTGCGCCTGGCAGCTCGTCTACCAGAGCCGCTCCGGCCCCCCGCAGGTGCCGTGGCTCGAGCCCGACATCAACGACGCGATGGCAGAGCTGCCCGCCCGCGGTCGGAGCGCCGTGCTCATCGTGCCGCTCGGGTTCGTCAGCGACCACATGGAAGTGCTGTGGGACCTCGACACCGAGGCGATGGAGACGGCGCAGGAGCTCGGCCTCACGGCTGTCCGTACGCCCACCCCCGGCACCCATCCCGCGTACGTGACCGGTCTCGTCGACCTGGTCGTCGAGCGGATCGAGGGCACGGATCCTGCCGACCGTCCGCACGAGACCGCGCTCGGCCCCTGGTACGACGTATGCCGCCCGGGATGCTGCGAGAACAAGCGCCTCGGATTCCAGCCGGCGCTGGCGGGAGTGGCTCCGTGACCGGTGCCGTCGCCGACGCACGAGGCATCCACCCGCCGGTGCGCCTCGGCACGCGCGCGAGCCTGCTCGCGACGACGCAGTCGGGCACGGTCGCCGAGGCGGTCCGCGCGGCCACCGGGCGCACGGTGGAGCTCGTGCCGATCACGACCGCGGGAGACGTGCTCACCGGGCCGCTGGCGCAGCTCGGCGGAACGGGAGTGTTCGTCGCGGCGCTGCGCGATGCGCTGCTGCGCGGAGACTGCGACATCGTCGTGCACTCCATGAAGGATCTACCGACCGGGCCCGTCGACGGCCTGTGCATCGGCGCCGTGCCGCAGCGGGCATCCATGCGCGACGTCCTGTGCACCGCCCGCCCGGCCCGCCTCGAGCGCGACGGCGCCGGTAGCGGGCTGACGCTCGACGACCTCCCCGAGGGCGCCGTGGTCGGCAGCGGTTCGCCGCGACGCGTCGCCCAGCTGCTGCGTCGACGACCCGACCTGGTCGTCCGCGGCATCCGCGGCAACGTCGACACGCGGCTGCGCAAGGTCGACGAGGGCGAGTACGACGCCGTCGTGCTGGCCGAGGCCGGCCTGGCGCGCATCGGCCGCCCCGACCGGATCGACGACGCGTTCGAGACGGATGCCTGGCCGACCTCGGCCGGTCAGGGGGCGCTGGCCGTCGAGGTGCGCAGCGACGATCCGTTCGCGCCGGCACTCGCTGCGCTGACGGATGCCGACACGGAGGCCACGGCGCTGCTCGAGCGTGCGGTGCTCCGCCGCCTCGAAGCCGGATGCGCCGCTCCGGTGGGGATCTCGGCGCGCGTCGATCCCGCGGGATCCGTGGTGCTGCTCGCCGAGGTCTACGCCGTCGACGGCGTGCGCAGCGTGCGGGTCGAGCGCGCGCTCGCCCGCACGGATATCGGCGACGATGCGGGGCGGGATGCCGCCGCGGCCGACGTCGTCGACGAGCTTCTGGCAGGCGGTGCCGCCGACCTCGCCGATCTCCCCGGGAGCAGCCGGTGAGCGGCATCGCAGGCCCTGCCGCCGCGCGCACGCTGCGCGGCGCGCGCGTGCTCATTCCCCGCGGCGGGTCGTGGGGAGATCGGGTCGCGCGCGAGGTCGCGCGGCGGGGCGGCGAGCCGGTGATCGCCCCGCTCATCGCCTCGGCCCCGCCGCGCGACGCCGCCGAGCGGGATCGCGCCTTCGCCGCACTGGCGGCGGGCGATTACTCGTGGTTGTTCGTCACGAGCGCGGCGAGCATCGAGCAAATCGTCTCGCACGGGGTCGACGTGCCGCGTGAGACCCGGATCGCCGCCGTCGGCCCCGCCACTGCGCGAGCCGTCGCGTCGCTGGGCGTCGAGGCCGCCTTCGTCCCCGCCGGAGAGTCGTCTGCCGCAGCGCTCGCGACCCAGTGGTGCGCCGGGCGGACACCCGCTCGATCCGGACGCTCCCTCGTGGTCCGCTCCGACCTCGCCAGCGCCGTCGTCAGCGACGAGCTGCAGCTGCGCGGCTTCGCGGTCGACGTCTGCATCGCCTACCGCACGGTCGGAGTCGACCTTCCGGTCGAGGTCGCCCGCGAGCTGGCATCCGGAGACATCGACGTCGTGCTGCTCACCTCGCTCAGCGTGGCCCGCGAGCTGCGTCGGCAGGTCGGGCCGCTCCGAGACGGCGTCCGGGTAGCCTCGATCGGACCGGGCACCACGCGCGACGCCGAGCGCCTCGGGTTCACCGTCTCGCATACCGCCCGCACCCAGAGCGTCGATGCGCTCCTCGCCGAACTCGACGGCGCCGCGCTCGCCCACACGAAAGGCTCGTCATGACCGCCTACCCTGTGCGCCGGCTCCGCCGGCTGCGCCAGAACCCGGTGCTCCGCCGTCTCGTCGCCGAGAGCGATCTGACCCCCCGGCGCCTCGTGCTCCCCGTCTTCGTGAAAGAGGGGATCGACGCCGCACAGCCCATCGCGAGCATGCCCGGTGTCGCCCAGCATCCCCTCGAGGCGGTGCCGGTCCTCGTCGAGCAGGCGGTGTCGGCGGGCATCGGCGGCATCATGCTGTTCGGCGTGCCCGAGGTGCGCGATGCCGTCGGATCGGGAGCGACCGACCCCGCGGGCATCCTGAACCGGGCGATCGCGGTGGCGGCGCGGGCCGCCGCGGGGCGGATCACCGTGCAGGCCGACCTGTGCCTCGATGAGTTCACCGACCACGGCCACTGCGGTGTGCTCGCCGCCGACGGCTCGGTCGACAACGATGCGACGCTCGAGATCTACGCGCGCATGGCGCTCGCCCAGGCGGATGCCGGTGCCGACATCCTGGGGCTTTCCGGCATGATGGACGGCCAGGTCGCCGCGTGCCGCGCCGCGCTGGATGCCGCCGGCCGCAGCGACGTCGTGATCCTCGCCTACTCCGCGAAATACGCCTCGGCGTTCTACGGACCGTTCCGCGACGCCGTCGAATCCACCCTGACGGGCGACCGGCGCACGTACCAGCTCGACGCCGCGAACGGGCGCGAGGGCCGGAACGAGGCCCTCGCCGACATCGACGAGGGTGCCGACATCGTCATGGTCAAGCCCGCGGGCCCCTACCTCGACGTGCTCGCCGATGTCGCCGGCGTCTCGAGCGTGCCGGTCTGGGCGTACCAGGTGTCGGGGGAGTACGCGATGATCGAGCTCGCCGCGGCAGCCGGGGTGATCGACCGTGAGCGGGCCATCGGCGAGAGCCTGATCGGCATCCGTCGCGCGGGTGCCGAAGCGATCCTGACGTACTGGGCGATCGAGGTCGCCGGATGGCTGAACGAGGGGCGGAGCCTGACATGACGACGACCAACGACGAGCTCTTCGCGCGCGCCCGCGCGGTGATCCCCGGGGGCGTCGACTCGCCCGTGCGCGCCTACGGCTCCGTCGGCGGCACACCCCGCTTCGTCACGAGCGCCGAGGGCGCGTACATCACCGATGCCGAGGGGCGCCGCTACATCGACTTGGTCGCCAGCTGGGGGCCCGCGCTGGTGGGTCATTCCCACCCTGAGGTCGTCGCCGCCGTGCAGGATGCCGCGGCCCGCGGTCTCTCGTTCGGCGCGCCGACCCCCGCCGAGGCCGAGCTCGTCGAGGAGATCGTCCGACGGGTGCCCGCCGTCGAGAAGGCGCGCCTGGTCTCGACGGGCACCGAGGCGACCATGACGGCGATCCGCCTCGCGCGCGGTGCGACCGGGCGCGATCTGCTGGTGAAGTTCGCCGGCCATTACCACGGCCACTCCGACGGACTGCTCGCCGCGGCGGGATCGGGGCTCGCGACGTTCGCGCTGCCCGGGTCGGCCGGGGTACCCGCGGCGATCGCCGCGCAGACCCTCGTCGTGCCCTACAACGACCGTGCCGCGCTCGAGGCGGTCTTCGCGGCGCACCCCGGCCGGATCGCCGCCGTCATCACCGAGGCGGCCGCCGCGAACATGGGGGTCGTGGCGCCGGTATCCGGATTCACGTCGTTCCTCGCGGGCCTCTGCCGGGACAACGGCGCGCTGCTCATCAGCGACGAGGTGCTCACGGGCTTCCGCGCTGCGGCGGGCGGCTACGCGCAGGTGCTCGCCGAGGCGGGGGAGCACGTCGTCCCCGACCTGGTCACGTTCGGCAAGGTGATCGGCGGCGGCCTCCCCGTCGCCGCCGTCGGCGGACGCGCCGACGTCATGGACCTGCTCGCCCCCGTGGGCCCCGTCTACCAGGCCGGAACGCTGAGCGGGAACCCCGTCGCGGTCGCCGCGGGGCTCGCGAC
Source organism: Microbacterium dextranolyticum (assembly GCF_016907295.1). NCBI lineage: Bacteria > Bacillati > Actinomycetota > Actinomycetes > Micrococcales > Microbacteriaceae > Microbacterium > Microbacterium dextranolyticum. Next base: position 2,035,391 of record NZ_JAFBBR010000001.1, on the reverse strand, counting down.
GTTGCGACTCGCGGACGACGCCGTGTACGCGCGGCTGTCCGAGGCATCCGGCACCCTTTCGCGAGCCGTCGACGACGCTCTCGATGAGGCCGGCGTGCCGCATGTCGTCCAGCGGGCGGGCACCTTGTTCAGCGTGTTCTTCGGTGTCGAGGTCGCCGGAGGCGTGCCCGACTACGCGACGGCGCAGCGGCAGGACGCGGATGCCTACGGCCGGTTCTTCCACGCCCTGCTCGACCAGGGGGTCTCGCTGCCGCCGTCGGCCTTCGAGGCCTGGTTCGTCACGGCGGCGCACGACGACGAGGTGATCGCGCGGATCGTCGACGCGCTGCCCGCTGCGGCGCGCGCGGCCGTCGGCTGAGCCGCGCTGCACCCGCTCCGGCGCTGCGGCTCCGGCGCACCATCTCCGCAGGATGTCACGTACTCCGCACGAATGGGCCCAGATCGTGCGGAGTACGCGGCATTCTGCGGACTTCGTGACGGCGGCGCGCCCGGCATCCGCGGCGGATCGAGTCCGCGAGCCCAGGGGAGCGGGCAGCGCGAAGGGCGGCGGATAGGGTGGATGCCATGCCCGTGACTCTCCTCGGCGCGGCGGAGATCCGCGCGCTCGCTGCCGACCTCGACGTCACACCCACCAAGAAGCTGGGGCAGAACTTCGTCGTCGACGCCAACACGGTCCGCAAGATCGTGCACGTCGGCGAGGTCACCGCCGCCGACCGCGTCGTCGAGGTGGGCCCGGGGCTCGGGTCGCTGACCCTGGCGATCCTGGAGACGGGGGCCTCCGTCACCGCCGTCGAGATCGACCACCGTCTCGCCGAGCGTCTGCCGGCCACCGCCGCCGCGCACGGCGTGCCCGCGGGCGCGTTGACGGTCGTGGATGCCGATGCGCTCCGCGTCACGGAGCTGCCCGGCGACCCCACCGTGCTCATCGCGAATCTGCCGTACAACGTCAGCGTGCCCGTGCTGCTGCACTTCATGGAGACCTTTCCCGCGCTCGAGCGCGGTGTCGTCATGGTGCAGGCCGAGGTGGGGGAGCGGCTCGCCGCCCCGCCCGGATCGAAGGTGTACGGCGCCCCGAGCGTCAAAGCCGCCTGGTACGGATCGTGGCGGCTCGCCGGCACCGTGTCGCGCCAGGTGTTCTGGCCCGTCCCGAACGTCGACAGTGTGCTCGTCGGCTTTCGTCGCGACCCTGAGCCGCGCGGCGACGACGACCTGCGGCGCGCGACGTTCGGTATCGTCGACGCCGCCTTCCAGCAGCGCCGCAAGATGCTGCGGCAGGCCCTCGCCCCGGTGATCGGCGGTTCCGCGGCATCCGCGAGCGACCTCCTCACCCGCGCGGGTGTCGACCCGACGCTGCGGGGCGAGCAGCTGACGATCGACGACTTCGTCGCCGTCGCGCGCATCCACGCCGGAGGCGCCGTCTGATCTGTCCGTGACGCACGCACGGGCGTCACAGCCGAAGCCTGGCCGACGGATCGCCGGCAGGTGACGAGCAGCGATCCCGCGCGCGGGTGCCGGGCGCCGCACATCGCCGCGCCCCGGCGCGCCGGGGGCGCGTCCGTGCCGGCCCCTCTCGGCTGGCACAAAACTTGCAGTCATGTAATATTGCGCGTCTGCAAAAATTTGTGAGCCTGGGAAAGGCTGGAATGTCCACTGTCACCACTCGCACCGGGGCCGTCCCGATCGCGCGCTCCGAGGCGTCGAAGCCGATCATGACGCATCGGCAGATCCTCCTCGTCATCTACGGCCTCATGGCCGGCATGTTCCTCTCGTCCCTCGATCAGACCATCGTCGGAACCGCGATCCGCACCATCGGCGACGATCTGCAGGGGCTCGACCAGCAGGCGTGGGTAACCACCGCCTACCTCATCACCTCGACGATCTCGGTGCCGATCTACGGCAAGCTCTCCGACATCTTCGGCCGTCGCCCGCTGTTCATCTTCGGCATCTCGGTGTTCATTCTGGGATCCGTGCTGTCGACGTTCTCGACCTCGATGCTGATGCTCGCCGGGTTCCGCGCCTTCCAGGGCATCGGGGCGGGAGCGCTCATGTCGCTGCCGCTCGCGATCATGGCCGACATGCTCGCCCCGCGCGAGCGGGCGAAATACCAGGGCTACTTCTTCGCCGTCTTCGGTATCTCGTCGCTGATCGGTCCGCTCGTGGGCGGACTGTTCGCCGGCGCGAACGAGATCCTCTGGATCGCCGGCTGGCGCTGGGTGTTCCTGATCAACCTGCCGATCGGTCTGATCGCTCTGTTCATGGTCATCGCGTTCCTGCATCTGCCGAAGGTCGGTGCGCACGCTACCCCTCGGATCGACTGGTGGGGGGCGACCGCGGTGGTCGTCGCGCTGGTGCCGCTGCTCCTCGTGGCCGAGCAGGGCCGCGAGTGGGGCTGGGGCTCGCCGGGCGCCATCGCCTGCTACGTCGTCGGCGGTCTCGGAGCGATCGGGTTCGTCCTGATCGAGATCGCGATGAAGAACGATGCGATCATCCCGGTCCGGCTCTTCCGCTCGAACGCGTTCTCGTGGGCGACCGTCATCGGCGTTCTGGTCGGCTTCGGCATGTTCGGTGCGATGATGACGATCCCGCTCTACATGCAGATCGTGGCGGGGCTCACGCCGACTGAGTCGGGCTTCGCCATGCTGCCGATGGTGATCGGTCTGATGGCCTCGTCTATGACGGCGGGCCAGATCACCGCGCGCACCGGAAAGTACGGATTCTTCCCGCGCACCGGCACGTTCACCACCGCGATGGGCTTCCTGATCCTCACCTTCGTCTCGGCCGACAGTCCGGTGTGGTTCATGATGATCGGGATGTTCGTGGTGGGCCTCGGCCTCGGCCAGCTCATGCAGTCGCTCACCATGGCGAGCCAGAACGCCGTCGAGGCTCCGGACATGGGCGTGGCGACGAGCGCCGCGACGTTCTTCCGACAGATCGGCGGAACGCTCGGCACCGCGATCATGCTGTCGGTGCTGTTCACGCTGCTGCCGGCCAACATCGTGCACAGCATGGCCGACAAGCCGACCTTGACCGCGGGGCTGAACGCGGCACTGGACCCCGCGGTGGCGGAGGCCCCGCACAACAAGGCCGTCATGACGCAGTTGTGGGCTCCGATCGTGGAGCCGCTGCAGCAGAATGTGCAGACGCAGCTGGACGAGGGTGCGGCGAAGGCCAAGACGGCGGCGTCGGATGTCGTCACCCGACAGGTCACCGACGCCGTGAATCAGGCGGTCGCCGCGGGGCAGCTGCCCGCATCGGCGGCTCAGACCGTGATCGATCAGAAGGTCGCCGAGGCTCTCCCGGGCGCCGAGGCGCAGGCGCTGCAGACCGTCGCCGACCAGGCTCACGCCTCGGTGGTCGGCGGCACGGTGTCGGTCGACTGGAGCGATGCCGGCCAGCGCACGTACTGGGTCGACACGCTCGTTCCCGGCATCGCCGACACGCTCGACAGCGCGGGGTCGGGCGGCTCGGGGGGCGCCAGCACCTCGGTCAGCGACACGTCGTTCCTCAACGGGGCGGACCCCGCCCTCACGGCACCGTTCATGGTCGGTTTCACGCAGGCCGTCGATGTCATCTACTGGGTGGGCTTCGGCGTGCTGATGCTCGCGTTCGTGCTGAGCTGGTTCTTCCGCGCGCCGCCGCTGCGCACCCGCTCGGCTCTCCAGGAGCGTGCCGACAAGGCGGGGGTCAGCGACACGGGAACGATCGGGGTGCAGGTCTGACATGACCGATGACCAGTGCGCAGGGGAGACGCCGGAGGCATCGGGCCTCCGCGAACGCAAGAAGACGCAGCGCCGGGCGGCCCTGCACGATGCTGCCCTGCGCCTGGTCGAACGTCATGGCTTCGACGGCACGACGGTGGAGCAGATCTGCGAAGAGGTGGGGGTCTCGCCTCGCACATTCTTCAACTACTTCCCGTCGAAGACCGCGGCGGCGCTCAACCTGCCCGATCAGATCATCTCCCCCTCGGCGGCACAGCGGTTCCGTGCTGCCGAGGGGGAGCTGGTCCCGGCGGTCTGCGCACTCCTGGCTGACGCCATGAGCTCCGGCGTCGAGCGGTCCCGCCTCAAGAAGCTCCTGGCGGAGCAGCCGCAGCTGATCGCGACTTTCACCCAGTGGATGGGCGCGCTGAAGGCGGAGTTCGCCCTGCTCGTCGAGGAGCGTGCCGGTTCGCCGGACGTCGCCGACGCCGCAATCGTGCTGGCGCTGACGTCGTTGCGCACCCTGATGCATCACCCGGCCGATGACACGCGCCCCGACGCGGTGCGGTTGCTCGAGACCATCGACCGGCTGATCGCGATGCGGCACGCGCCCCTCGTGCGCGGCGGGGAGAGTGTCGCCGAGTCCTCGTTGTGAGCGGATCGCCGTCGACACCGACACGCTGCGGCTCCGCGCGCGCACTCACCCGCCTCGCCCGCGGGTCGGCGGGCGCCGATAGCCTGGAGGCGTGACCGACACCGAGAATCGCTTCCCGCCGACGCGGGGCGGAGACATCCATCGCACCTACACCGCTGCTGCCGACCGTTACGAGAGCGCCACGTTCCGGCAGGTGGGAACGAGCGGGCTCTACCTGCCGCCGCTCTCCCTCGGCCTCTGGTGGAACTTCGGCGACAACATCCCCTTCGACCGCCAGCGCGCGTTGCTGCGTCACGCGTTCGATCGCGGCATCACGCACTTCGACCTCGCCAACAACTACGGCCCGCCTTACGGGTCGGCCGAGACGAACTTCGGTCGCATGATGCGCGAGGACCTCGCGCCGTACCGCGACGAGCTGATCATCTCGTCGAAGGCCGGGTGGGACATGTGGCCGGGTCCGTACGGTACCTACGGCTCACGCAAGTACCTGCTGGCGAGCGCCGAGCAGTCACTCACCCGCATGTCGCTCGACTACGTCGACATCTTCTACTCGCACCGCTACGACCCCGTGACACCGCTCGAGGAGACGATCGGCGCACTCGACACGCTCGTGCGCCAGGGTAAGGCGCTCTACGTCGGCATCTCGTCCTACAGCGCCGAGCGCACGGCCGAGGCGAAGGCCATCGCTCGATCGCTCGGCACCCCGCTGGTCATCCACCAGCCGTCGTACTCGATCCTGAACCGCTGGGTCGAGGACGGCCTGACCGACGTGCTCGGTCAGGAAGAAATGGGCGCGATCGCGTTCACCCCGCTCGCGCAAGGGCTACTGACCGACAAGTACCTCGGCGACGGCACCGCGGACCGCTCCCAGCAGCGCTCGTCGCTTCCCGGCGGACGCCTGAGCGAGAACGCCCTGGCGGCGCTCCGCAGCCTCGACATCGTCGCGAAGGAGCGCGGCCAGACCCTCGCGCAGCTCGCGATCCAGTGGGTGCTGCGCAACCCGGTGGTCGCCTCGGCGCTCATCGGCGCCTCACGCACCGAACAGCTCGACGAGAACCTCGCGGCCCTCAACGGCCCGGCGTTCACGACCGAAGAGCTCGAGCGCATCGATGCCGTCGCGGATGCCATCGACGTCGACCTGTGGGCGGGGTCGGCGACCGCGTGAGCGCGCGGGAGGACGCCCGACGCGTCCACGTGCGCGCCCCGGGGAAGATCAACGTCTTCTTCGAGGTGGGAGACGTGCAGCCCGACGGGTATCACGACGTGGCATCCGTCTATCAGGCCGTCTCGCTCCACGAGGACCTGTGGGCGTCGCTCTCCGACCACGACCAGATCGTCGTCACGGGCGACGTGGACGTCAGCGGCGTGCCGCTGGATGCCTCGAACCTGGCGCTCCGCGCCGCCCGGCTCGTGGCGGCGCGGGTGGGGTACGCCGGCGGCATCCGGCTCGAGATCCACAAGGGCGTGCCCGTCGCCGGTGGTATGGGCGGCGGTTCGGCGGATGCCGCGGCGGCCCTCGTCGCGATGAACGAGCTGCTGGGCGGCTCTCTCGGCCCGCTCGACCTGCAGCTCCTCGGGGCGCAACTCGGTGCCGACGTGCCGTTCGCCGTGCTCGGCGGGACGGCCGTCGGCACGGGTCGCGGCGACGAGCTGGTGACCGCGCTCGTGCGCGGCCGTTTCGACTGGGTGCTGGTGACCCGAGACGACGGTCTGTCGACGCCCGCGGTCTACGGTGAGCTCGATCGGCTGCGCGCGGCGGTCGACATCCTGCCGCCGCGGGGGACTCCGTCGGCCGACCCCGCCGTTCTGCACGCGCTGCGGTCGGGTAGTGCGCACGACCTCGCCGGCGCGATCCGCAACGACCTGCAGCCCGCCGCGTGCAGCATGCTGCCCGATCTCCGAGACGACCTGCGCGCCGGTGAGCAGGCGGGCGCCCTCGCCGCCTTCGTGTCGGGATCGGGTCCGACGCTCGCCTACCTCGCGGCCGACCCCGATGAGGCCCAGCGGATCGCCGCGGCGCTGCAACGCCCCGGCAGGCAGGCCTTCGTCGCGCACGGCCCGGTGCCGGGCGCGCGCATCGTCGACTGATCCCCGGGCGCGTCGGAGGCACCGCGTAGCCTGGGGACATGACCGATCGCGATCAGGATCTCCATGATGCCCCCGTCGACGCCCACGCCGCCGAGCGCGTCGCCGCCCGCGGGCTCAGGCTCGATCGGGTGGACGGCGCCGATCACGCGCAGGTCGGCCGGTGGTTCGATGCGGTGACGCGCGGATTCCTCGAAGCGGCCCCGGCAGAGGCGCGGCGCCGGGGATTCATCGACCAGATGGGGTACCAGCGCAAGCTCGGGGTCTACGATGCGCAGGCGCCGCAGCCCGACGAGCCCGTCGCGACGTTCGCGTCCTGGACGGGTGAGCTCACCGTGCCCGGCGGCGCGATGCCGGTGCGTGCCATCACCTCGGTGACGGTGGCCCCCACGCATCGTCGGCGGGGGCTGCTGCGGTCGATGATGGCGGGAGAGCTACGCCTCGCTGCCGAGCACGGGTTGCCCGCGGCTGCACTGACGGTGAGTGAGTCGACGATCTACGGCCGGTTCGGCTTCGGGCCGGCGGTACTCGCGGCGACCTGGGAGCTCGACGTGCCACGGGCCCGCTGGGTCGGTCCCGACGCGCCGGGGCGCGTCGACTTCGTCTCCCGCGCGCAGGGGCGCGCCCTTGTCGAACCGCTCCACGAGCGTTTCCGTCGGGTGTCGCCGGGCGAGCTCTCGATGCCGGGGGGTCACTGGGACCGGATCTTCGGCACTCGCCCCGATGCCGACAAAGCCGATCAGCTGCGGGTCGTGCAGTACCGCTCGGTCGATGACGCCGGCGTGGCCGGCGACGTCGAGGGCGTCGCGGTCTATAAGGCGACCGAGAACGCGGACGACTTCACGAAGTCGGCGATCGATGTGATTCTTCTTCTCGCCGTAACCGAAGAGGCCTACGCGGGCCTCTGGCACTTCTTCCTGTCGATGGACCTGATCGGCACGCTGCGGGCATCCGAGCTCGCGGTCGACGAGCCGTTGTGGTGGATGATCGCCGACCAGCGGGCGGCGAGGATCACCGGTCGCGACCACCAGTACCTGCGCATCCTCGACGTCCCGGCGGCGCTGGCCTCCCGTCGCTACGACGTCGCCGAGACCGTCGTCCTCGAGGTCGCCGACTCGCTGGAGATCGCAGACGGAACGTTCGTGCTGACGACGGATGCCGGGGGAACCGCCTCGGTCGACGTCGTGGACGATGCGCCCGTGGGCGTGCCCCTCGTCCGGCTCGGGGTGGCCGAGCTGTCGTCTGTTCTCCTGGGCGGCGTCTCGCCGGTCGCGCTCGCGCGTGCCGGGCGCATCCAGACGGACGATCCGGCGCTGCTCGCGCGCATGTTCGCGACGCCGGCGGCGCCGCGACTCAGCTTCTGGTACTGAGTGGCACGGCCCCGGGAATCCGCGTCGTCATCCCGGGGCCGTCCATTCCGGCAGGGTGAACGTCAGGCGCCGCAGACCGACTGCAGCTTCTTCGCCTGCTCGCCGAGCTTGGTGCTCGCCTCCTGGCTCTTCGTGGAGATCTCCTGAGCCTTCTCCTGTGCGGCCTGGAGCTTCTCCATCGCCGCGGCATCGGTCGGGTCGATCTTCGACACGTCGGGCATCTCGAAGCCTTCGAGCGTCTGGATGAAGCTCGAGAACTCGTCCGTGAACGCAGTCAGGGGAGCCTTGACGTCGGCGTTGGTGACCTTGGACTGTGCCGCCGTCAGGCCGTCCATCACCGGCTGGAACAGCGCGCCGAAATCGACGTTCTCACCGGTGGCGGCCTTGCTCATCGAAGAGCTCAGGTCGCTCGAGATCGTGCTGGATGCCGTGGCGAGCTCGTCCTGAGCGATCTTGCACGCCTCGGCGACGCTCTGGCCGCCGGCGCACGCCGACAGCGTCGTCGCGAGCACGATGACAGCGGCGGCGCCGCTCAGGCGGGTCACGATGGTCTTGTTCATGTCTGTCTCTCCGGTTTCTGTGTGGCGGGCGCCGGTCATCGCGCGCCGGGGGCGGCGTGTCTCCGCTCGCGGCGGTGAAGCGGCGTGCCCCCACACGCGACGGCCGAAGGCCATCGGCCATTCTAGGGAGGGAATGTGCGACGCCTATGCTCCGCATGTGAGATACGGCAGATCCGCGCCCGGGAGGGCGGCCCGCATGCCGTAGCGTGGAGCGGATGGCGCACCTGCTCGGAGGCGAAGCACTCCACCTCGAATTCCCGACGAGGGTCGTCTTCGACTCCGTGTCCCTCGGCGTCGATGAGGGCGATCGCATCGGCATCGTCGGCCGCAACGGCGACGGCAAGTCGTCCCTCCTCGCGATGCTCTCCGGGCGCCTCGCCCCTGACAGCGGACGCGTGACCGTCCGCAGCGGGGTGCGCGTCGGCGTACTCGATCAGGCCGATGTGCTCGATGACGACGACACCGTTGGTCACGCAGTGGTCGGCGACGCGCCCGAACACGAGTGGGCGGGCTCGGCGCTCACCCGGGACGTGATCGCGGGCCTCGTCTCCGACCTGCCGTGGGATGCGGCACTCGGCACACTGTCCGGAGGGCAGCGCCGGCGCGTCGCCCTCGCCCGGCTGCTGGTCGGCGACTGGGACGTGCTCGCCCTCGACGAGCCGTCGAACCACCTCGACGTCGAGGCGATCGCCTGGCTCGCCGGTCACCTCAAGACGCGCTGGTCGAAGAACTCCGGGGCGTTGCTGGTCGTCACTCACGACCGATGGTTCCTCGACGAGGTATGCACGACGACGTGGGAGGTGCACGACCGGATCGTCGAGCCGTTCGAAGGCGGCTACGCCGCCTACGTGCTGCAACGCGTCGAGCGCGACCGGCAGGCTGCGGTGGTCGAGCAGCGCCGGCAGAACCTCGCGCGCAAGGAGCTCGCCTGGCTGCGGCGCGGCGCGCCCGCCCGCACCGCCAAACCGAAGTTCCGCATCGATGCGGCCAACATCCTCATCGCCGACGTCCCCGAGATCCGCGACCCCGTGCAGCTGCAGTCGCTCGCCGTCTCACGGCTCGGCAAGGACGTCGTCGACCTGCTCGACGCGGGCGTGCGCTACGGCGAGCGCGAGGTGCTGCGAGATGTCGAGTGGCGGATCGCGCCGGGGGAGCGCACCGGCATCCTCGGCGTCAACGGCGCCGGCAAGTCGACGCTCCTCGGCCTCGTCTCGGGGTCCGTCGAACCGACGAGCGGTCGTGTCAAGCGCGGCAAGACGGTGAAGGTCGCGACCCTCACCCAGCGCATGGATGAGCTCGATCAGTACCTCGACGACCCCGTGCGCGTCGTGATCTCGGGTCTTCGCACGAGCTACACGATCGGCACCGGCTCCAAGGCGGCGGATCTCACGCCGGGTCAGCTGCTCGAGCGCATGGGGTTCTCGTCGGCGCAGCTCTCGACGCCGGTGAAGGATCTCTCGGGCGGTCAGCAGCGCCGGCTGCAACTGCTGCTCATCCTCCTCGACCAGCCGAACGTGTTGATCCTCGATGAGCCGACCAACGACCTCGACACCGACATGCTGGCCGCGATCGAAGATCTGCTGGACTCGTGGGCCGGCACCCTCCTCGTGGTCTCGCACGACCGCTACTTCCTCGAGCGGGTGACCGATCAGCAGTACGCCGTGCTCGGTGGGCGGCTGCGTCACCTGCCCGGCGGCATCGACGAGTACCTGAGGCTGCGCGACATCGAACGTCGCGCGGGGGATGCCGCGGCATCGACACCAGCGGGCGTCACCGCGGCCGGGTCTTCCGCACCGCCGGCGCCGGCGCTCGCGGGCTCCGACCTGCGCGCCGCGCAGAAGGAGCTCGCTGCGGCCGAGCGTCGCATCCAGAAGTTGACCGCCCAAGCCGGCGCCGCCCGCACGGCCCTCGCCGACCACGATCAGGCGGACTACGTCGGTCTCGGCGAGAGGATGCGCGAGATCGGCGAGCTGGAGACCGAGATCGCGGCGCTCGAGGAGCGATGGTTCGAGCTCACGGAGCTGATCGGCTGATCGTGCCCGGGTGAACGTGCGAACGCGGCGGCGAGGATGTCCTCGCCGCCGCGTTCTGGTTCTCGACGCCCTCAGTGCTCGTCGTAGTGGTCGCCGTGCGCGGCGTGCTTGTGCCCGTCGTGCACGTAGTCGACGTGGTCCTCGTGCGCGACGGCCTCGTGGCCGCAGTCCTCGCCGTGGGCGTGCTCCGAGACGGTGTGCTCCGCGACCGACTCGTGCTCGTCGTAGTGATCGCCGTGCAGCGCGTGGTGATGGGTTCCGTGGACGTAGTCCAGGTGGTCCTCGTGGGGAACCGCTTCGTGGCCGCAGTCGTCGCCGTGCGTGTGCTCGGCCGTCGTGTGCTCGGCGTGGATCTCTTCGGTGGTCATGGCGTGTCCTTCGTTCGGTGGTGCTCTGTGGTGGTCTGGGGCGGATGCGCCGACGCGGCGGTGCGCGGCTCTTGCGTGTGCGCGATCGCATCGTCGATCACGTGCGCGACGTGGTCGTCCGAGAGTCGGTAGGTCATTTCCTTGCCCGACCTGGTCGCCGCGACCAGGCCGGCCTGACGCAGGGTGCGCAGATGCTGCGAGACGAGCGGCTGCGACATTCCGGTCGCGTCGGCGATGGTTCCGACGGTCGAGGGCGCTGTGCGGATGAACCGCAGGAGGGTCAGCCGTGGTTCGCTGCCGAGGATCTTGAACAGCTCTGCGGCGGCAGCGACCCCCGGCTCGACCTCCATACGTCGATACCAGCAGACGTATAAACGAATTGCAATATGTCTAGCTAATCGATGATGATTCTCACGCGCGCCGCTCAGGCATCGAAGCCGAGCGAGAGCTTTCGCAGGAGCGAGGCGAGGCGCTCCCGGTCCGAGCGCGACAGGCCGGCGAGGAGCTCCGCTTCGGCGTCGACGAGGCGGGTGATCGCGGCATCCACGCGGATCTTGCCGTCATCGGTGATCGTGACGAGCACGCTGCGCCCGTCGGCGGGGTCGGCCTCACGGCGTACGAGTCGGCGCCCGACGAGGCGGTCGATGCGGTTGGTCATGGTGCCGCTCGAGACGAGAGTCTGCTGCAGCAGCTGCTTGGGGCTGAGTTGATACGGCTCGCCCGCGCGGCGCAGCGCCGACAGGACGTCCCACTCCCAGGGCTCGAGGTCGCTGCGGCGGAAGGCCTCGCGGCGCGCCCGATCGAGGTGACGGGAAAGGCGGTCGACGCGGGACAGTACCTCGAGGGGCGAGAAATCCAGGTCGGGACGCTGTGAGCCCCACGCGTCGACGATCCGGTCGACTTCGTCGTGCTCGGCGGTCATGGCTCCATTATCGCGGGGGCATCGCTCCATCCGTTGGTAAAAAATACCCCCGGGGGTATAAGGTGGTTCCAACAGACAGGGAGAAACTGATGCGGATCGTGATCGTCGGAGGCGTCGCCGGGGGGATGAGCTGCGCGGCGCGCGCCCGCAGACTCGATGAGAGTGCGGAGATCATCGTTCTGGAGCGCGGCGATCACGTCTCGTTCGCGAACTGCGGACTGCCCTACCTCGTGGGCGGCGAGATCGCCGACCCGTCGTCCCTTCTCGTCCAGACGCCCGCGTCCCTGAAGGCCGCGCTCGACCTCGACGTGCGCACCGGGCACGACGTCACGGCGCTGGATGCCGCGGCGAGAACCATCACCGTGACGACCGCGGAGGGCGTCGACACCCTCGCCTACGACGCGCTCGTGCTCGCCCCGGGCGCCGTCGCGTCGCGTCCGCCGATCATCGGTCTCGATTCACCCCGCGTCCGCACGCTGCGGACGGTGGACGACGCCGTGGCTCTCCGCGACCGGGTCGACCACGGCGCCCGGCGTGCCGTGGTGCTCGGTGCAGGGTTCATCGGTGTCGAAGCGGCCGAGGCGCTGGCTCAGCGGGGGCTGCACACGACCCTGGTGGAGTTCGCGCCGCACGTGCTGCCTCCGGTCGAGGACGAGCTGGCCGCGCTCGTGACCGCGGAGCTGCGCGCCCTCGGCATCGACGTCCGCGCCGGAACGGCGGCGACCGCGATCGAGTCCGGCACCGAACACGACACCGTGGTCCTCGACGACGGAGCGCGGCTCGATGCCGACCTCGTCGTGCTCTCGGTCGGTGTCCGCCCCGACACGGCCGTCTTCGAGGCGGCAGGTGTGGTCTGCGCACGCGGAGCCATGCTCGTCGACGACCACGGGCGCACCTCGCTGCCCGACGTCTACGCGGTCGGCGACGCCACCGCCTCCGTCGACGCCGTCACGGGAGCCGTGCGCCCCGTCGCGCTGGCCGGCCCCGCGAACCGTGCCGGTCGGCTCGTCGCCGACGCGATCCTGCGTCCCGACACCGCACGCCCCATTCCGCAGCCGATCGGCACGGCGATCGTCCGCGTCGGGCGTCAGACCGTGGCACTGACGGGTGCGAACCGCGCGGCGCTGGCCGAGGCGGGTATCGCGGTCGACACACTGCACCTGCACCCGGGGCAGCACGCCGGGTACTTTCCGGGCGCCGCCCAGATCCACCTCGTCGTGCACGTGCGTCGCGACGATGCTCGGATCGTCGGCGCTCAGGCCGTCGGCCCCGACGGCGTGGACAAGCGCATCGACGTGCTGGCGACCGCCATCCGCGCGGGGTGGCGCATCGACGACCTGATCGACCTCGACCTCGCGTACGCGCCGCCCTACGGCTCGGCGAAAGACCCGGTCAACCTCGCGGGCATGGTGGGCGAGAACGTCCGCACCGGCACGCTTCGGCTCTGGTACGCGCAGGATCTGGCCGACGTCATCGAGCATGCGCTGGTGCTCGATGTCCGCACGTCGGCCGAACGGGCGACGGGCCACCTCCCGGGCATCCTCGCGATCCCGCACACCGAATTGCGCGCGCGTCTCGGAGAGGTCCGCCAGGCCGCCGCCGGGCGCCCGGTACGCGTGATGTGCCAGTCCGGCGTCCGCTCGGCCATCGCGCACCGGGTGCTCGCGCAGGCGGGCTTCGACTCGGCATCGCTCTCGGGCGGCATGCTGACCCTCCGCGCCGCACTCGGCGACCGTGCCGATGCGACTCTCGTCACGGGCTCCGTGACGGTCTGACGCCCCGCACCCACCCTCTCGACACACACCTCACACCGATGGAACAGAAAGACGAGGACACCCCATGTGCTCAGCAGTGACCTGCACGACCTGCGGAAAGACGACCTGGGCGGGCTGCGGACAGCACGTCGACCAGGTGATGCGGAACGTTCCCGCCGCCCAGCGCTGCCCCGGACACGAGAAGGCTGCCGGCGATGGATTCTTCTCGCGACTGTTCGGCCGCTGATGGACGAGGCATCCGGCGGCGTGCCCGCCCACGACCTGCAGGCGCAGCGGAAGATCGCGAACCGGCTGCGACGCGCGCGCGGACAACTCGACGCCGTTATCGCTGCCGTCGAGGAGGGGCGCCCCTGCCGCGAGGTCGTGACGCAGCTCGCCGCCGTCTCGAGCGCGCTCGACCGCGCGGGTTTCGCGATCGTCTCGACGGCTCTGCGCGAGTGCCTCGCCGATCCCGAGGCGGCCGAAGCGGCAGACGGCGTCACGGCGGACGAGTTGGAGAAGCTCTTCCTGATGCTCGCCTGAGCACCTCCGCGGGCGCCGCGGGGCGGCGATGCGCGCCCGCGTGCGCCCGGCGTCTCGCGGAGTCGGCGGAGCCTGGCAGACTGGTACCTGCCGCTCCGCCGACTCGCGGGCCGGTGGTCCGCCGTGGTGTAACGGCAGCACGACAGCCTTTGGAGCTGTGAGGACTAGGTTCGAATCCTGGCGGCGGAGCATGACGTACAACACGCTCGACGAGTCCCTCGCCGTCATCATCCTCGCCGCAGGGCAGGGGACGCGCATGCGCTCCGCGTTGCCGAAGGTGCTGCATCGGATCGGCGGGCGCCCGCTCGTCGGCCACGTGCTCGACACGGCGCGCGACCTCGGCCCGGCCCATGTGCTCGTCGTCGTGCGTCACGAGCGCGACCAGGTCGCCGAGGCCGTGACCGGCATCGCCGCCGAGGTCACCGTCGTCGATCAGGACGAGATCCCCGGGACGGGCCGCGCCGTCGAGGTCGCGCTCGCTGCCGTGCCCGACTTCGCGGGCGACGTGCTCGTCCTCTCCGGCGACGTCCCGCTCCTCGACGCCGACACCCTCGCCGCGCTCGTGCGCGACCATCGCGCCTCTCGCGCCGCCGTGACGCTGCTGTCGGCGATCCTTCCCGATGCGACCGGGTACGGCCGGATCATCCGCGCCACCGACGGCGCGGTCGAGCGGATCGTCGAGCAGAAGGATGCCACTGCGGCGGAGGCGGCCGTCACCGAGATCAACGCCGGCGTCTATGTCTTCCGCGCGGCCTCGCTGCGGACGCAGCTCGCCCGCGTCGGCACCGACAACGCGCAGCACGAGAAGTATCTGACGGATGTCGTCGGGCTGGCGCGCGCCGACGGGCTCGCGGTCACGGCATCCGTCGTCTCGGATGTCACGCTCACCCTCGGTGTCAACGACCGCGCCCAGCTGGCCGAGGCGGGCCGGCTGCTGAACGCGCGCACGGTGCGCCGCTGGCAGCTGGAGGGCGCGACGATCCAGGATCCGGCGACCACGTGGATCGATGTGACGGCCACACTCGCCCCCGATGTCACCGTGCTGCCGAACACCCACGTGCTGCGCGCGACGACCGTCGCCGCGGGCGCGACGATCGGGCCCGACACCACCCTCGAGGACTGCGAGATCGGCGAAGGAGCGACCGTGCGGCGCTCCGATGCGACGCTGGCCGTCGTCGGCGCCGGCGCCACGGTCGGCCCGTTCGCCTATCTGCGACCCGGCACGATCCTCGCGGCGAAGGGCAAGATCGGCACGTTCGTCGAGACGAAGAACTCCACGATCGGGGAGGGGAGCAAGGTCCCGCATCTCTCCTACATCGGCGACACGACGATCGGTCGTGGCGTGAACCTCGGCGCGGGCGCGATCACGGCCAACTACGACGACATCACGAAGCACCGCACCGAGATCGGTGACGAGGTGCACTCCGGGTCGCACAACGTGTTCGTCGCGCCCGTTAGGATCGGAGACGGCGCCAAGACCGGCGCCGGCGCGGTGATCCGCAAGGACGTCCCCGCCGGTGCGCTGGCCATGAGCGTGGCCCCCCAGCGCAACCTCGAGGGATGGGTCGAACAACACCGACCGGGAACCGCCGCCGCGCACGCCGCGGCGCAGGCCCGGTCCGCACAGGAAGCGGACGATGGCGCGCAAGAAGCACACGGTTGATCTGGACGTCGAGCGCGGGATCGCTCCCGGGCTGGTCGCCAAGACCAAGAAGCGTCTGGTCGTCGCGAGCGGCAGCTCGCACCCCGCCCTGTCGGAGCAGGTGGCGGGCGCCCTCGGCACCGAATTGGTCCCGACCGAGCACCGCACGTTCGCATCCGGCGAGATCCTGACGCGTTTCGAGGTCTCGATCCGCGGCTGCGATGCGTTCATCATCCAGTCCTTCGGGCCGCCGGTCAACGAGTGGCTCATGGAGACGCTCATCATGCTGGATGCCGCCAAGCGGGCATCCGCCAAGCGCATCACGGTGGTCGCGCCGTACTACCCGTACTCGCGTCAGGACAAGAAGGGCCGTGGGCGCGAGCCGATCTCGGCGCGTCTCGTGGCCGACCTTCTGAAGACGGCGGGGGCCGACCGCGTCATGAGCGTGGATCTGCACGCGGCGCAGATCCAGGGCTTCTTCGACGGCCCCGTCGACCACCTGTTCGCCAAGCCGGTGCTGCTGGAGTACTTCGAGAACAGCCTGTCCGCTGAAGATCGCGCCAAGCTGACGGTGGTCTCTCCCGACACCGGCCGTGTGCGTGTGGCCGACCAGTGGTCGGACTCACTGGGCGCGCCGCTCGCGATCATCCACAAGCGTCGCGACCCGAACGTCGCCAACCAGGTCACGGTCAACGAGATCGTCGGTCACGTGTCGGGCCGAGTCTGCCTGCTGGTGGACGACATGATCGACACGGGCGGCACGATCGTCAAGGCCGCTCAGGCCCTCAAGGCGAACGGCGCCGAGCGCGTCATCGTCGCCGCGACCCACGCGATCTTCAGCGCGCCCGCCACCGAGCGTCTGCAGGATGCCTCGATCGACGAGGTCGTCGTGACCGACACGATCCCGCTGCCGCCCGAGAAGCGGTTCGACGCGCTGACGATCCTGCCCATCGCGCCTCTGCTGGCACGAGCGATCAAAGAGGTCTTCGAAGACGGCTCCGTCACGAGCATGTTCGACGGCGCGGCCTGAGAAAGCTCCGGCCGCGGCGACGGGGGACGGGCGTCGGCGCGGCGTAGGATCGCGCCATGTCCGCCCTCTCCGCCCCAGGCCTCGTGATCGATCGACCGTACGCCCAGGACGCAGCTGCCGTCGAACGTGCGCTGCGCACGACGCAAGGCGGTCTGTCATCGAGCGATGCCCGCGCGCGCCGTGACCAGGTCGGTGCGAACGAGTTGCCCGAGCCTGCCCGGACCCCCGCATGGCGGCGCTTCCTCGGCCACTTCAACGACACGCTGATCTACATCCTGCTGGGTGCCGCCGCGATCAAGGCCGTGATGGGCGACTGGCTGGATTTCTGGGTCATCATGACCGTCGCCGTCATCAACGCGGTCATCGGCTACGTGCAGGAAGGGCGCGCCGAGAAGGCACTGGCCGGCATCCGCGGCATGCTGTCGGCCGATGCGACGGCGCGCCGCGACGGCTCGTGGACGACGGTGGCCGCGCGCGATCTCGTGCCGGGCGACGTGGTGCGCCTCGCTCCGGGAGACAAGGTGCCGGCGGATGCCCGGCTGATCCAGGTGGCACAGCTGCGCATCGACGAGGCGGCGCTCACGGGGGAGTCGGTGCCGTCGTCCAAGCAGACGGATGCCGTGGCGTCGGATGCAGGGATCGGCGACAGATCGTCGATGGCGTACTCCGGCACGATCGTCTCGGCGGGCCAGGGGGTGGCCATCGTCACCGCCACGGGGTCGGCGACGGAGATCGGACGCATCCAACAGCTCGTCGGCGACGCGGGGAGCCTCGCGACACCGCTGACGAAGCAGCTCGACGCGTTCGGCAAGGTGCTCACGCTGGTCATCCTCGGGATGGCGGCCGTCATGATGCTGATCGGCCGCTATCTGCACCAGATGCCTTTTCCCGAGCTCATCTCGGCGACGATCGGCTTCGCCGTGGCGGCGATCCCCGAGGGACTGCCGGCGCTCGTCACGATCACGCTCGCCCTCGGTGTGCAGCAGATGGCGCGTCGCAACGCGATCACGCGCAAGCTCCCCGCCGTCGAAGCGCTCGGCTCGGTCACCACGGTCTGCTCCGACAAGACGGGAACGCTCACCCGCAACGAGATGACCGTCCGGACGATGATCACACCGGTGCGCCGGTATGAGGTGTCGGGGCTCGGCTACGACCCCGACGGGGCGATCGCGCCCGGTGGCGGGGGAGACCTCTCCGCACTGCTCGCCGTCGCGGACCTCTGCAACGACGCGCACCTCGAACGGGTCTTCGCCGGTGCGCAGCCGGAGGGCGCTCGCACCGTCGGGTGGAGCCTCATCGGCGAGCCGACCGAAGGCGCGCTCAAGGTCGTCGCCATGAAGGGCGGCGTCGAGGGCGGCGGAACGCGGCGCCTGGCCGTCGTGCCGTTCGACTCGGCGCACAAGTTCATGGCGACCCTGGACGAAGCCGGCTCGGGTTCGCGCGCGATCCTCGTGAAGGGCGCTCCCGATCGCATCCTCGAGCGTTCGCTCACACAGCGCGGCGCGCACGGCTCGGAACCGCTCGACATCCCGTTCTGGGAGGCGGCCGTCGACGCGCTCAGCGCCGAGGGCCTGCGCGTGCTCGCCGGCGCACGCAAGCCCACGCGCGCGGACGATCTATCCGCCGACGATCTCGTCGACCTGGAGTTTCTGGGTTTGTGGGGCATCCTCGACCCGCCGCGCCCCGAGGCGATCGATGCGATCGCCGACTGCCATGCCGCGGGCATACGCGTGAAGATGATCACGGGCGACCACGCCGGCACCGCTGTCGCGATCAGCCGCGAGATGGGGCTCGTGACAGGCGACGACGCGCCGGTCCTCACGGGCGCCGAGCTCGAGCGCATGAGCCAGGACGAGCTCGCGAAGGTCGTGCAGAGCGTCGACGTGTACGCGCGGACGAGTCCGGAGCACAAGATCCGCATAGTCCGCGCGCTGCAATCGCACCGCGAAGTGGTCGCGATGACCGGCGACGGCGTGAACGACGCGCCCGCGCTGACGCGTGCCGACGTCGGCATCGCGATGGGGATCAAGGGCACCGAGGCCACCAAGGAGGCCGCCGAGATCGTCCTCGCCGACGACAACTTCGCCACGATCCGCAGCGCGATCGCGGAGGGGCGGCGCATCTACGACAACCTCCGCAAGTCGGTCGTGTTCCTGCTCCCGACCAACGGTGCGCAGTCGCTCGTGATCCTCGCCGCTGTGCTGTTCGGGTTCACGCTGCCCCTGAGCCCCGTGCAGGTGCTGTGGGTGAACATGGTCACGGCGGTCACGCTGTCGCTCGCGCTCGCCTACGAACCCGCCGAGCGTGGCATCATGGCGCGTCCGCCGCGAGGGCCCGGTGGATCGCTCATCGCCGGCCGTGAGCTCGGGTTCGTCGGCGTCGTCTCCGTGCTGATCGGTGGGGCGACGCTCGGCGTCTTCGGCATCTCGCTGTCGCTCGGTACCGATATCGACGTCGCGCGCACCGAGGCGGTCGCGATGCTCGCGTTCGGGCAGCTGGCCTACCTGCTGAACTGCCGGTTCCTGGGCAGGACGAGTCTCACCCTCGACATCCTGCGCGGCAATCCGGTGACCTGGTGGTCGGCGGGTGCGCTCGTCGCGCTGCAGCTGGTCTACACGTACGCGCCGTTCATGCACGCGCTGTTCGGCTCCGAGCCGCTGACCCTCGTCGGCTGGGCGCTGCCGATCGGATTCTCGGTCGCCATCTTCCTCGCCGTCGAGATGCTGAAAGCGGTGCGCTCCCGCGCGCGGCGCTGAATCGTCGCCGGGTCCGAGGGGCACGGTTCTATGCCAATGCATAGGTATTCTCGGGCGTCGAGGACGAGCGCCGGGTTAGCGTGGACGGACGCCACCGCACCCTGCGGACGGCACGACAGAAGGAGGACCATCATGATCCGCACCACCGCCGTTGCTCGTCCGCGCATCGCGGCCCCCGTCCGCACGGGCTTCGCCGCGGCATCCGTGCTCGGCATCGTCGCCCTCGCAGGCTGCTCCGGCGCCGCGACCGCCGAGTCGCCCGCAACCGATGCCGCTGCCCCCTCCACGTCGGCCGCCCCCGCGAAGCCGACCGCCGCTGCGACCGGCGGCGCGGCCGCCGGCACGACCTACAAGGACGGCACCTACAGCGCCGACGGTTCGTACCAGACGCCCGAGTCCGTCGAGAAGGTGAACGTGAAGGTCACCCTCGCCGGAGACGTGATCACCGCCGTCGAGGTCACCGGCGACCCGCAGAAGGCCGAGTCGCGCCGGTACCAGGGCGAGTTCATCGGCGGCATCACGGACGTCGTGGTCGGCAAAGACATCGACGCGATCTCGGTCTCGCGCGTCGCCGGATCGTCGCTGACCAGCGAAGGCTTCAACCAGGCCGTCGAGAAGATCAAGGCCGAAGCGGCCGCGTGATGGATGCCACGGCTGTCGCCCTGCGCAGCACGTGGGAGTTCTCGGCGATCGGCACGCGGTGGCGCATCGACACCGCCACGCCGCTGAAGGCCGAGGTCGCACGTCGCATCGAGACGCTGATCGAGCGCTTCGACCGCGCGTGGTCGCGGTTTCGCGAGGACTCCCTCGTCACCGACCTCTCCCGCCACGGCGGCTCGCGCACAGCGCCCGCCGATACGCGGGCGATGCTCGATCTGTACGTCGACCTGGACGATGCCACCCAGGGCGCGATCAATCCGCTGATCGGCGATGTGCTGGCCCGACGCGGGTACGATGCCGCCTATTCGCTCGCCGATCGCGGCGCGCAGCCCGCGCCCGCCGGCTGGCAGGCCATCCTGTCGTGGTCGGGCGAGGAACTGACGCTCCGCGAGCCCGCCCTCCTCGATGTCGGGGCGGTCGGCAAAGGCCGACTGGTCGACCTCGTGGCGGGCGAACTGTCCGCGGCATCCGTGGAGAGGTTCGTCGTCGACGCGAGCGGTGACCTGCGGGTCGGCAGCGCGCCCTCTGACGCTCCCGAACGGGTCGCGCTCGAGCACCCCTTCCGACCCGGTCGCGCGATCGGGGTGTGGGAGGTCGGCGACGGCGCGCTGTGCGCGTCCGCGACCGGACGGCGCGCGTGGACGGGCCTGGACGGTTCGGGACTGCACCACGTGCTCGACGCCCGCACAGGCGAGCCGGTGCGCACCGTCGCGGCGACGTGGGCGGCCGCGCCCGAGGCGATGGTCGCCGACGGCATCGCCTCGGCGCTCTTCTTCGACGGTGGCACGCGTCTGGCTGCCCGCCTCGGGGTCGCGTGGGTGCGGATGCTCACCGACGGCCGCGTCGAATGGTCTCCCGGCGCGCCGGCGGAGGTGTTCGCGTGATGGCCTCGCTCACCGCCGCGTGGAACCGTGCATTCGCCGTCGTCGGGCGCGTCTCGATGTACCGTCTGGTCGTCGTCTCCCTTGCCTCCCTCGCCGCGATCGCGTTCCTGCTGTCGCTCTTCGGCCTCGTCACACCGTCGCCGATCGAACTGCTCGTCTCGTGGGCCGTCCTTGCGCTCGCCTGCGCCGGTGCGGACGCCGTGGCATCCCGCGTGCTGTCGAAGGCATGGCGCTGGGAGTCCTCGCTCATCACGGTGCTGATCCTGCTGTTCGTCCTGCGACCCACCCTCGAGCCCCTCGGGCTCGTGGGGCTCGCTCTGGCGGGAGTGGCGGCATCGGCATCCAAGTACGTCATCGCCTGGCAGGGTCGGCACATTCTCAACCCCGCGGCCTTCGGAGCAGCGTTCCTGACGGTGCTCGGCGTGTGGTTGCCCGATCTCGGTTCGGCCGCGTGGTGGGTGGGGTCGTCCGTCCTCGCCGCCCCCGTGATCGTGCTGGGCCTCGTCGTGCTGGCGCGCACCGAGAAGGTCCGGGTCGTCGCGGCATTCGTCGTCATCGCGGCCGCCGTCGCGTTCGCGCGGACCGTGCTGCAGCTGCAGCAGGCCGGGCTCGCGGTCGACCCGGGGAAGGTCCTCCTCACGGCACTCTTCTCGTCGCCGTTCCTCTTCCTGGGCGCGTTCATGCTCTCGGAGCCGCTGACCCTGCCTCCGCGGCGGTGGCAGCAGTACTGCGTCGCCGTCCTCGTCGGGGTGCTCGCCGGGTGGCCGATCGACCTGGGCGAGATCACCCTCGGCCAGGACCGGGCCCTCCTGATCGGCAACCTCCTCGCATTCGCCTTCACGGTGCGCACGGCCGTGCGCCTCCGCTTCGTCGAGCGGATCGTGCTCACCCCGACGGTGCGCGAGCTCGTGTTCCGTGCGACCGGTCGGTTCCGGTTCTCGGCCGGGCAGTACCTCGAACTCGAAGTGCCGCACGCGCGGCCCGATGCCCGGGGCACCCGGCGCGAGTTCTCGATCGTGTCGGCGCCCGAGGAGCTGCCCGAGGTGCGCATCGCGCTGCGCGAGGGATCGCCGTCGAGCTACAAGAAGGCGCTCGCCCTCGTCGAACCGGGGCAGAGCCTCCCGGTGACCGGGGTCTGGGGCGACTTCGTCCTGCCCGCGCGCGCCGCGGCGCCCGTGCTCATGGTCGCGGCGGGAATCGGCGTGACGCCGTTCGTGTCGCAGCTGCGGCATCTGCGGCTGTCCGGTGAGAGCCGCGACGTCGTGTTCGTGTACGTCGCCTCGGATGCCGAGGAGCTCGCCTTCCGGGAGGATCTGGAGGCCGCGGGCATCCCCGTCATCGTCTTCACCCGCACCGAACCGACGGCGTTGCCGCCGCACTGGCGCTGGGCTCAGGGGGTGCGGCTCGACGCCGCCGGGCTCGAACAGGTCGTTCCCGACCTCTCGGCCCGCCACGCGTACGTGTCCGGCCCGCCGCGGCTGATCGCCGATCTCGCTCCCGCGCTCGAGAAAGCGCGGTCGATCACGACCGACGCGTTCTCGGGGTACTGAGCGACACCGCTTTCGGGGAGCGTGCGCCTCGGCGTCCGCGCTCCCTGATGGGGTGTCCGTGGCATCGGGGAGCGTCCGGCGATCCCGCGGGACGTGTGGTCAGTCCGTGCTCGGGTCGGCGGGGCGGGCGGGGATGCGCACCTCGAAGACGGTCGCACCCGGGCGGCTGTCGACGCGGATCGAGCCGCGGTGCCCCGTGATGATCGCCTTGGCGATCGAGAGCCCGAGTCCGGTGCCGCCGGTCTGACGCGCCCGCGACGAGTCCGCGCGGGCGAAACGCTCGAACAGTTCGTCGGCGACGGCCGGATCGATGCCCGGCCCGTCATCGGCGATGCGCACGACCGCCTCGCCGTCCTCGACCCCGACGGATGCCGTCACCTGCACGCCGGCGGGTGTGTGCACGCGAGCGTTGGTCAGCAGATTGGCGATCACCTGGTGCAGGCGCACCGCGTCGCCCGCGACGACCACCGGGTCGGAGGGAACGTCGATGACCCACTCGTGGTCCGCGCCGGCGACCTGCGCGTCGGCGACCGCGTCGACGACGACCCGGGTGAGGTCGACCGCACCGTAGACGAGCTCCTTGCCCTCGTCCAGGCGGGCGAGCAGCAGCAGATCTTCGACCAGGGTCGTCATCCGCAGCGACGCCGCCTGGATGCGCTCGAGGGCTTGCTGAGACTGCTCGACGCTGGCGCTCGTGCGTGCGACGGCGCCGGGTCCCGCGGCATCCTGCGTCTGACGCAGCGAGCGCAGCGAGAGCTCGGAGTACCCGCGGATCGCGGCGAGCGGCGTGCGCAGCTCGTGGCTCGCGTCGGCGACGAAGGCGCGCATGCGCTCCTCGTTGTGCTGACGAGCGGCGAGGGACTGGTCGACGTGATCGAGGAGCGTGTTCAGCGCGGCGCCGACGGCACCGATCTCGTCCGAGCTGTCGGCCTCGGCAGCGGGCACCCGTTCGGTGATCGTGACGTCGCCGGATGCCAGCGGCTGGGCGGCGACGCGCGTCGCCGTCTCGGCGACCGAGCGCAGCGGGCGCAGCGAGCGGCGGATGACGTAGGCGATGATCGCGGCGAGAAGGATCAGGCCGCCGGAGGTGAGGAGGGCCACCGTCGTGAGGATCTTCGCGATCTGCTCGAGCTGCTCCGCGGCCGGCAGACCGAGGATCACGAACCCGCTGTTGCCGAGCGTCTTCGCCATGACGCGGTACTCGCCGAGGTCGAGAACCGGCAGAGTGGCATATCCGGTCTGCTGAACGGCCGAGACGATCTGCCCGATCTCTTCGCTCGTGAGCGAGACGACGTCGCCGTCGCCTGCGATGTACGCGCCGCTGAGGCCTTCGTAGGTCTGCACGATCAGCACGGTGCCCTGCGGCTGCTGCGGAGGGTTCTGCAGGACGTCGGTGGCCGTCATGCCCGTCACGAGCCGCACGCTGGAGGCGGCGGCGTTGATCTTCGAGTCGAGGCCTTCCGAGATGATCGTCCGCAGCGCCGCCCCCGTCGCGAAGCCGATCGCGGTCAGGATGAGCGCGACGAACGAGACGACCGTGACGATGAGCCTGGTCTGCAGGCTCCAGCGGCGGCGCGCGGGTCTGGCGGCGCGCGCGGCGGTGCTCACTGCGGGGCTTTGATCATGTAGCCAACGCCACGCACCGTATGGATGAGGGGTTCGCGGCCGGCGTCGATCTTCTTGCGCAGGTAGGAGATGTAGAGCTCGACGACCGAAGACCGCCCGCCGAAGTCGTAGTTCCAGACTCGGTCGAGGATCTGGGCCTTCGACACCACTCGGCGCTGATTGCGCATGAGGAAGCGCAGGAGCTCGAACTCGGTCGCGGTCAACTCGATGTCGGCGCCGGCGCGCTCCACCTCGTGCGAATCCTCGTTGAGGGTGAGCTCGCCCACCCGGAGAATAGGGTCGGCCCCGCCTGCCATCGCGGTTCCGGCCCGACGCATCAGACCGCGCAGACGTGCGACGACCTCCTCGAGGCTGAACGGCTTGGTCACGTAGTCGTCGCCGCCGGCCGTGAGTCCTGCGACACGGTCCGACACCGAGTCCTTCGCGGTGAGGAACAGCACCGGCACGTCGTTGCCCGCATGGCGCAGCCGCTGCAGCACCGCCATGCCGTCCAGGTCGGGCATCATGACATCGAGCACCAGCGCATCCGGATCGAACTCGCGGGCGATGTTCAACGCCTCGAACCCGGATCCGGCCGTGCGTACCTCCCACCCCTCCATGCGCAGCGCCATCGAGAGCAGGTCGGTGAGCATCTGCTCATCGTCGACGACGAGAAGGCGCAGCGGAGAGCCGTCGGGACGGCGGAGTGCGGGGCTGGCGACGGGAGTGGTCATGAGTCCATTGTCTTGCGCCGCCTGTGTGGGACCTATGGTGAAGGTTGTGCGGACGCTATGAATTCGCCCATCCTCGGCCACGAGTCGTCACGAGGGGGCGGGATCTGCGTCGTCGAGGATGCCGCGGCGGCGCTCCGGCGGGACCGCGGGCATCTATGGTGACTGCATGGGCCAGCCGCACCTCGTCGTCTATTCGGGTCACACACCGGTCACCACGGACTCGGATCCCGCCGCCGCTCTGGCGCAGGCACGCAGCATCGGCGGCATGCTCTGGCTCTCGATCAGTCAGCCGACGCCGGAGCAGATCCGGGAGCTGGCGGCGACGTTCGCTCTCGAGCCGCTCGGGGTCGCGTCGATCCTGCGCGGTCAGCAGCGCTCCAAGCTCACTCGGGTCGGTGAGCACCTCTTCGTCGTCGCGCAGCCCGCGCAGTACGACGACGCCGCCGAGACGGTCGAGTGTCACGCGGTCGACGTGATCGTCGGCGACGACTTCTTCATCGCCCTCGCCGCCGATCCCGTCGTCGACCTCGAGAGGATGCGCGCGCTGCTCGAGGAGCATTCCCCGATCCTCGATCGCGGCCCGTACGGCGTGCTCTGGGGGATGTTCGAGTACGTGACGCGCGGGTACCGTGATGTCCTCGACGGCGTCGAGCACGACATCGACGAGATCGAGGAGCAGCTGTTCGGCGACGACGAGGGGGTGTCGCGCCGCATTTTCGCGCTGCAGCGCGAAGTGATCGACCTCTGGCACGCGACCGCCCCACTCGATGACATCCTGCAACGCCTGGAACGCGTCTCGGAGCGCCGTGCGCACACCGCCGACGCGCCCGGGTTCCGCGAGCTGGCGGAGCGAGCGCGCTTCGTGAATGCGCGAGTGTCGGGATTTCGCGGCACGCTCGACAACGCCCTCACGATCCATGCGACGCTCGTCGACCAGCGTCGCAACGAGGCGATGCAACGGATGACCGAGACGAGCATCGAGCAGAACGATCAAGTGAAGAAGATCTCGTCGTGGGCGGCCATCGGCTTCGCGCCGACGCTCGTCGCCGGGATCTACGGGATGAACTTCCAGCACATGCCCGAACTGTCCTGGATGTGGGGGTACCCGTTCGCGATCGCCCTCATGGCCGCGGTGAGCGTCGGGTTGTACATCGTCTTCAAGAAGCGCGATTGGCTGTGATCGTCGCGAAGGACGGCTCTCGCGCCTCGTGACGTGGAAGAGGTCGGATACCGGGGCACGTCCCCCGGCATCCGACCTCTTCGCGGTCACCGCGTGCGGTGTCAGTGGGTGTCTTCGGCCTCGACCTCGGTGCGGTCCGCCGACCACAGCGTGTGGAACGTGCCCGGCTTGTCGATGCGCTTGTAGGTGTGCGCGCCGAAGAAGTCGCGCTGCCCCTGGATGAGGGCGGCGGGGAGGCGACGCGCGCGCAGGCCGTCGTAGTAGGCCAGCGACGACGAGAAGGCCGGCGACGGGATGCCGGCGGCCGCCGCCGTCGCGACGATGTCGCGCCACGCGTCCTGCGCCCGCCCGAGGGCCTCAACGAAGTACGGGGCCGTGAGGAGGACCGGCAGCTCCGGCT
Source organism: Microbacterium dextranolyticum (assembly GCF_016907295.1). Classification (NCBI taxonomy): domain Bacteria; kingdom Bacillati; phylum Actinomycetota; class Actinomycetes; order Micrococcales; family Microbacteriaceae; genus Microbacterium; species Microbacterium dextranolyticum. The sequence goes on along the minus strand of NZ_JAFBBR010000001.1, from coordinate 2,008,962 downwards.
CGGCGGCGTACGCGTCGGCGATGCGGTTCAGGAACTGCGCGCGGATGATGCAGCCGCCGCGCCAGATGCGGCTGATAGCGCCGAGGTCGATGGTCCAGCCGTACTGCGCGGCACCGGCACGGATCTCGTCGAAGCCCTGCGAGTAGGCGACGATCTTCGACGCGTAGAGCGCGAGACGCACCTGCTCGATGAACGCGTCGGCGTCCGCGACGGTGAAGGCGTCCTCGGCGGGCCCGGGGAGGCCGCCCGACACGTCGCGCTGCTCGCGGTGGCTCGAGAGCGAACGCGCGAAGGTCGCCTCGGCGATGCCCGACACCGGAACGCCCAGGTCGAGGGCGGTCTGCACGGTCCAGGCGCCCGTGCCCTTGGCGCCCGCCTCATCGACGACGACGTCGACGAGCGGCTGGCCGGTCGCGGCATCGGTCTGACGCAGGACCTCTGCGGTGATCTCGATCAGGTAGGACTCGAGCTCGCCACGGTTCCACTCGGCGAACACGTCGGCGATCTCGGCGGGAGACTTGCCCGTGCCGCGCCGGATGAGGTCGTACGCCTCGGCGATGAGCTGCATGTCGGCGTACTCGATGCCGTTGTGCACCATCTTGACGAAGTGGCCGGCGCCGTCGTGGCCGACGTGTGTCACGCACGGCTCGCCCTCGGCGACGGCGGCGATCGAACGCAGGATCGGGCCGAGAGTCACCCACGCTTCGTCCGGGCCGCCGGGCATGAGCGAGGGGCCGAGGAGGGCGCCCTCTTCGCCGCCGGACACGCCCATGCCGACGAAGTTGAAGCCGCGCTCCCGCACGGCCTTCTCGCGGCGGATGGTGTCGGTGAACAGCGAGTTGCCGCCGTCGATGATGATGTCGCCGGGCTCGAACACGTCCATGAGCGAGTCGATGACGGCGTCGGTGGGGCCGCCGGCCTTCACCATGATGATCGCGGTGCGCGGCTTCTGCAGCGACGCGGCGAATTCCTCATACGAGAACGCCGGCACGAACTCCGCCTCGGGGTGTTCGGCGACGAGCTCGTCGGTCTTGGATCGCGACCGGTTGTACACCGCGACCGTGTTGCCTTCGCGGCTGGCGAGGTTGCGGGCGAGGTTGGAGCCCATGACCGCCAGGCCGACGACGCCGATGTTGGCGGCCGGGGAGGTCGTGGGTTCTGCAGGGGTCTGTTCGGGCACGTCGAACTCCTCAGGTGTCGAGCGGGGATTCTTGGATCAGCGTAGTCCGCCGTCGCGGAGTGCGCGGCGGCACCGGGCGCGCTGCCGCCCGGACGTGTTGAGAGACTGGACATCCGCGACGGAGGGAATGAGATGTCCGAGACCGCACCGATCCGACTGCGCGCGGCGGTCGCCGTGCCACTGCGCGAAGACCTGTGCCGCCTGATCGAGCAGCTCGAGCCGCGCGTGCGACTCGAGCGCGACCACGCGCTGACACCCCCGATGCGCGGACCGGCCGACTGGTCGGGCGACCCGGCCTTCCATCGCACCGCGGCGCAGCAGCGGGCCTACGAGCGGATGCTCGACGGCGCCGAGGCGCTGTTCGGCATTCCCGATGTCGATCCCTCGGCGCTCGCGCGCACGGTCGCGGCGAACCCGCACCTGCGCTGGGTGATGACGACGGCGGCGGGAGGGGGAGCGCAGGTGAAGGCCGCGGGCCTCGACGACGCCGCACTCGGTCGGATCGTCTTCTCCACCTCTGCTGGAGTCCACGGCGGCCCGCTGGCGGAGTTCGCCGTGTTCGGCGTGCTCGCCGGCGCGAAAGACCTGCCGCGCCTGCGCGTGGATCAGGATGCCGCGCTCTGGCCGGAGCGCTGGGAGATGCGCCAGCTCGATGAGATGACGGTGCTGGTCGTGGGCCTCGGCGGGATCGGATCGGCGTGCGCCCGCCGATTCCACGCACTCGGGGCGACCGTCTGGGGCACGACGCGCAGCGGCGCCACCGTCGAGGGCGTGGACCGGCTCGTCCCGCTCGACCGCTTGCGCGAGGCGGCGGCCGAGGTCGATGCCGTCGTGGTCACCCTTCCCGGCACGGATCAGACCCATCACCTGATCGATGCGGCGGTCTTCGGAGCGCTCCGACCCGGAGCGATCGTCGTGAACGTCGGCCGCGGAATCGTCATCGACGAAGGCGCGCTTCGGAACGCCCTCGACGACGGCATCGTGGCTTTCGCCGCGCTGGACGTCTTCGAGACTGAGCCGCTCCCCGTCGACTCGCCGCTGTGGGCACACCCTCGCGTGCTCGTCTCGCCCCACACCGCGGCACTGAGCAGCCGCGAGGAGGAGCGCATCGCCCGTCGGTTCGCCGCCGATGCGACGCGCGTGATCGACGGCGAGGCGCCCCTCGCCGTCGTCGACACGGTCGAGTTCTTCTGACGGCGGCGACGCGGCCACGGTGGGCCCTCAGTCGCCCATGATCGCGCGCAGCTGCGCGGCGACCTCGGCGACCTGCTCGTCGGGGGAGAGCGCGAGATCGATCCGGATCGCCTGCTCGTCGGGGCCGGGCTCCTCCAGCGTCGCGAACTGCGAATCGAGGAGCGCCGGCGGCATGAAGTGCCCCTGCCGACGCAGAATTCGCTGCAGGACGAGATCGCGGTCGCCGGTGAAGTTGACGAAGACGACGTTGTCGCGGCGGAGCACGTCCCGGTAGCGGCGCTTCAGCGCGGAACACGTGACGATCGCTGACTCGCCGGCCGCGCGGCGCTCGTCGATCCAGGCTGCGACGGTCTCGAGCCACGGCTGGCGGTCTTCGTCGGTGAGGGCGTGCCCTGCGGCCATCTTGGCGACGTTCGCCGCCGGATGCAGGTCGTCGCCCTCTTGGAAGGGCCAGCCGAGGCGCCCCGCGAGCATGCCGGCGACGGTCGACTTGCCCGTGCCGGAGACGCCCATGAAGACGAGGATGGGTGAGGCGATGTGCATCGAAGGCTCCTTAGACGAAGATGCTCAGCAGGAGGACCCCGGCGAGGCCGGTGACGGAGATGAGGCACTCGAGCACGCTCCACGTCTTGAGCGTCTGCGGAATGCTGAGGCGGAAGTACTCCTTGATCAGCCAGAAGCCGGCGTCGTTGACGTGCGACAGGAACACCGATCCGGAGCCGATCGCGAGCACGAGCAGCGCGACCATCGGAGAGTCGAGCGTCTCGGTGAGTGGCTGCAGGATGCCGGCTGCGGTGATCGTGGCGACGGTCGCAGAACCGGTGGCGACGCGGATGACTACGGCGACGAGCCAGGCGAGGATCAGCACGGACACCGACGACCCTGCGACCAGATCGGCGATGACCTTGCCGATGCCCGTGTCGACCAGCACCTGCTTGAACCCGCCGCCCGCTCCGACGATGAGCAGGATGCCGGCGATCGGGCCGAGGGATTCGCCGACGATGCCGGTGATGCGGGTGCGGTCGAAGCCGGCGCCCCGACCGAGGACGAAGAACCCGACGATGACGGTGATCAGCAGCGCGATCACGGGCATCCCCAGGAAGTCGACGACGGTCTTCCACAGGGCGTCCGAGCCGGGTGCTGCGATGTCGGCGATCGCCTTGGCGAGCATGAGGACGACCGGCAGCAGGATGCTGGCGAGGGTGGCTCCGAACGAGGGGCGTCGCATCTCGCCGTCCGTCTCGTCGGCGATGAACAGGTCGGGTACGGGGACGTCGACCCAGCGTGCGGCGAGGCGTCCGAACAGCGGCCCCGACACGATGATCGCCGGGATCGCGACGATGACGCCGAAGGCCAGCGTGAGCCCCAGGTTGGCGCCGAGGGTGGAGATCGCGGCGAGCGGGCCGGGGTGCGGCGGGACGAGCGCGTGCATCGCCGACAGGCCGGCGAGGGTCGGGATGGCGATCTTCATCAGCGGCTGGCCGGACCGGCGGGCGACCAGGATGATGACCGGGACGAGCAGCACGAGGCCCACCTCGAAGAACATCGGCAGGCCGATGATGGCGCCGATGAGCCCCATCATCCAGGGGAGCGAGCGCGCTCCCGCGCGGGCGACGAGGGTGTCGACGATGCGGTCGGCGCCACCGGAGTCGGCGAGGAGCTTGCCGTAGATCGCGCCCAAGGCGACGAGGATGCCGACTCCGGCCATCGTGCTGCCGAATCCGCCGGTGAAGCTCGTGACGGACGGGGCGATGCCCATGCCGGCGATCGCCCCGGTGAGCAGTGCACCGATCGTGAGGGCGAGGAACGGATGCAGCTTCGCCCAGGTGATGAGCACGACGATGATCGCGATGCCGATCAGCGCCGCGGCGATCAGTTGCCCGGCGGGGGCGGTGGGGGCATCCGATGCGGCCGCTGCGAGCGCGAGCGGCAGGGTGGGCGAAAGGGCCATGAACTTCCTCGATCCGGCGATAGTGGACGACAGCGTCGCTATTTGTCGTACATAAAACCACATACGCCACTTTTTTGCACGACCAATATCGTCCCGTGGCGGATCGTGCTCGCGGTGGCTTCACAGCGGATAATCGACACATGAGCGACGCGAGCCACGGAAGCCCCGTGCACGACGCCCTGGTGGACCGCCTCGGCGCCGCCATCGTGCACGGCGAGTACCCGGCGGGAACGCGGCTGGTGACGGGCGAGCTCGCCGACGAATCCGGATCGTCCCGGTCCGCCGCCCGTGAGGCGGTGCGGGTGCTCGAGTCGCTCGGCATGGTCGAGGTGCGCCGCAAAGCGGGCATCGCCGTCCTGCCGGTGGACCGATGGAACGTCTATGCGCCGGAGATCATCGCGTGGCGGCTCGACGGACCCGGGCGCGACCGTCAGCTCTCGGAGCTCAGTCAGCTGCGTGGAGCGGTCGAACCGCTCGCGGCGCGCTTGGCCGCGAGCGAGGCCACCGAGCAGCAACGCCACGACCTCATGGCAGCCGTGGTCGAGATGGCGAGAGCCGAGCACGCCGCGCACGAGGACGACTACCTGCGGGCGGACATCCTGTTCCATCGGAGCCTGCTCGTCGGCTCGGGCAACTCGATGCTCGCCGCGCTGGCGGACGTCGTCGAAGCCGTGCTGGTCGGACGGACGGCGCACGCGCTCATGCCCCACGACGCCAATCCGGACGCCGTCCGGTGGCACCACGACGTGGCCTTCGCGGTCGTCAGCGGCCGGGGCGACGAGGCGGCCGCGGCGATGACGCGCATCGTCGCCGAGGCCGACCAGGCGATGCAGGCCGTCGCGGCGGAGAGCGCCCGATGAGCGCCCGCATCGTCGTGTTCGGCGCGATGGGGCACGCACTGGTCGGGGCCGCGCTGGCGGCGCGTGCGAGGGCCGTCTTCACGGACGGCGATGCCATCCGGCCCGCCGTCGTTCCCGGAATCTCGATGCGCGAGATGCGCCTGCGCGGCGTGATCTCCGCACTCGGCGCGCCGGACGCGGTGGTGGGCATCGAGCGCGTCTCACGACCGGAGCGCGACTGGCTCCGCTCCGCGGTGCCGTCGATCGTCTTCGTGCAACTCGTCCCGATGCCGGGAGAACAGCCAGCTCCGCGTCGTCGCCGCCGGTGTCAGCGGATCGAGCCGGACGAGTCGCCGATCGACGCCCTGCTGTCGGACGAACGCGGAGTGCGGATCGCCGACGATGCGGGTCTGGATCAGGTCGTCGCGCGGATCGTGGCCGCCCTGGAGTCTCAGTCCTTGCGGTAGTTCGAGCGTCCCAGCGCGAACATTGCGCCGATCGCACCCACGGTCGCTCCCAACGACATCAGACCGACGAGCCACATCAGCGCGTGCGACATCCAGCCGTAGTCCATGGGTCCTCCTCGGTTCGGAACGGGTCGTCACCATCGTAGCGGGGCCGCTGATAGACTCGTGGCGTACTTCGGCGAGGGATGCCGGGCGCCGGGAGCTCTCGGCGACGGACATCCGTGATCGACGCGGTGATGAAGCACCTGTTCTCCGGATGTCCGGGGCGGGATCTCCTCACGTGCGAGCGTTCGAGTCGAGACCCAGACCACGATCGGATCCGCACCGCGCGGATCCCACCCAAGGAGAACACCATGTCTGCAGAGAACGACGCCAAGGTCGTCGCCGAGACCCGCGAGAACTTCGGCAAGGGCTACGCCCGCCGCCTGCGTGCCGCCGGCCGCATCCCCGCCGTCATCTACGGTCACGGCACCGACCCCGTCCACGTCTCGCTGCCGGGCCACCAGGTCGCGCTGCTGATCCGTCGTGCGAACGCGGTGCTCGAGCTCGACATCGCCGGTGCGGAGCAGCTCGCGCTCGTCAAGGACGTGCAGAAGGACCCGGTGACCCAGATCATCGAGCACATCGACCTGCTCGTCGTGAAAAAGGGCGAGAAGATCCAGGTCGACGTTCCGGTCGTCATCGTGGGCGAGCCCTTCTCGGGCACGATCGCGAACCTCGACAACGCGACCGTGTCGCTCGAGGTCGAGGCCACGCACATCCCCGAGAACGTCGAGGTCGACGTCGAGGGTCTCGAGGACGGCACCCACATCACGGCCGCCGACCTGACGCTCCCGAAGGGCGCGTCGCTCGTGACCGAGCCCGAGACGCTCGTCGTGGCGATCTCGGTTCCCGCCGCGACGCTGGCCGAGGCCGATGAGATCGCGGCGGCCGACGAGGCCGTCGCCGAGGAGCAGTCCGAAGAGGCCGCCGAGTAATCACGGCACGAGGCATCCCCTCGCATCGCGCGAAGCCCGCCGCCACCGATACTGGTGGGGCGGGCTTCGCCGCGAACGGGGATCGCAGAGAGGGAGAGCATGGCTGAGACCTGGCTCGTCGTCGGGCTCGGGAACCCCGGGCCGCGATACGAGAGCACGCGTCACAACGTCGGTCAGATGGTGATCGCGGAACTCGCAGCTCGACGCTCCGAGACGCTGCGCGCCCACAAGGCGAACGCGCGTGTCGCAGAGACCTGGCTGCGCCCCGGCGCCGCGAAGATCGTGCTGGCGGCCCCGAACTCGTTCATGAACACCTCCGGCGGTCCGGTCTCGCAGCTGGCCCGGTTCTACGACATCCCCGCGGAGCGGGTCGTGCTCGTGCACGACGAGCTCGACATCCCCTTCGACACGATCAAGCTCAAGACCGGCGGTGGGCACGGCGGACACAACGGCATCCGCGATGTCGCGAAGGCGCTCGGCACGGCCGAGTTCCCCCGCGTCCGCGTCGGGATCGGGCGTCCGCCGGGGCGTCAGGATCCGGCCGACTGGGTGCTCGACCCGTTCTCGTCCGCGGAACGCACGCAGCTTCCGCTGGTGATCGGCGATGCGGCGGATGCCGTGGAGCAGCTCATCGGCGAGGGCCTGCTCGCTGCGCAGCAGAAACACCACGCGCCGCGCGCGTGAGATCGCCCGCGGCGGCTCGCCGCACGGCGACGCCCGGGCCCGTTGGGGTCAGGACGCTCCGGCGCCGATCCCAGTGAGGATGCACAGCCCGACGATCACGGCGTAGACGAACGGGCCCGCGGCGGCGACCACGACCGCCGCGATGCCCTGCCCTCGTCCGCGTCGCGTCGCGATGGCGGCGATGCCGAGTCCGAGCGCCGCAAGCCCCAGCGCGGTGCCGATCCAGTACCCGATCTCGGCCCACAGCACGAGAGCGCGGACAGGGGTCAGCAGTCGCAGAAGCTCCTGCTCCGACATGTACTGCAGCTCGTCCGAGCCGAGCCTGGACGCGTGTCGGACGGCGCCCTCCGCCGCGGCGAGGCCTGTCGCTGCGCTGAGCACGATCGACACCACCACGCCCACGAGCGCGACGACCAGGGCGATGAGCCCGAGCGATGTCGAACGCGTCGGCGCGGCCGGCGAGGCACGAGGGGCGGAGAAGAGCTCGCCGTGCGAGGCGGTCGTCCCGCCCGGGTACGGCGTCGTCTGTCCGGCCGGAGCCGGCCACGGTGCGCCGGAGGACACCGGCGCCGGTGCCGCCGGGCCACCCGGTGCGACTGGAACGGGCGGTGCTCCCGGCGACGGCTGGACGAACAGCACCGCAGGGGCCGGCGCGGGCGGCTGCGGGGACGCACCCGGTGCGGGTGACTGCGGGTCCTGGCTCACACGCTCATCCTAGGCGGGGGTCAGATCCGGTGTCCGTGGGGCGCCCTAGACTCGTCCGGTGACAGTTTCCGGGATCGCGCGCGCCCTGACGCAGGCTCCATCCGTCGGCCGAGCCCTCGAAGCGGCCCGCGTCGACACCGACTTCTCGATGCTCGGCGGACTCGACGCTCCTCTTCTGGCGGCGCTCCTCGACGCGAGGAGGGGCTCAGGCGTTCTGCCTCCGGCTCTCCTCGTGATCACGCCCACCGGGCGGCGTGCGGAGAGCATCGGTCCGGCGCTGCAGAGCCTGGTGCCGGATGCCTCCGTGCACCACTTCCCTGCGTGGGAGACTCTGCCGCACGAACGTCTCAGCCCCTCGACCGAGACGGTCGGGCGTCGCCTGGCCGTGCTGCGGGAGGCCGCCGCCTGGGACGGGCGCGCGCCTCTCATCGTCACCGCGTCGGTGCGCGGAGCGTTGCAGCCGCTCGCGGCCGGACTCACCGACGCAGGCGTGCTCGACCTCGCGGTGTCCGGGCGGGGGCACGACCTGCAGGCGGTCGCCCGCCGCCTCGTCGACCTCGCGTATCTGCGCGTCGACATGGTGTCGCGGCGCGGCGAGTTCGCCGTGCGCGGTGGCATCCTCGACGTGTTCCCGACCGTCGCCGACCACCCGTATCGCGTCGAATTCTTCGGCGACGAGGTCGATCAGATCCGGGCGTTCTCCGTCGCCGATCAGCGCTCCCTGCCGGGCGAGATCCGCAGTGTGACGCTGCTGCCGGCGCGCGAGCTGCTGCTGACGCCCGATGTCCGCGAGCGCGCCGCAGCGCTGCGCGACCGGTTCCCCGGCCTGCAGGCGATGATCGAGAAGATGAGCGAGGGCATCCCCGTCGAGGGCATGGAATCGCTGCTTCCTGCCGTCGCGGATGCCGTCGTCCCGCTCGTCGATTACCTGCCGCGAGGCACCGCTGTCGCGCTCGTCGATCCCGAACGTTCGGTACGGCGCGCGATGACCCTCGGCGACACGAACCGCGAGTTCCTCGAAGCGGCGTGGAGCGCGGCGGTCGCCGGCGCCGACACCCCCGTGGATCTGGCGTCGGGAGACTTCCTGGCGCTGCCCGATCTCGCGGCGGCGACACGTGAGCGCGGCGGCGTGTGGTGGTCGTTCAGCGGATTCGACTCCGGTGAGGCGGATGCCGCCGATGAAGGGCTCGGCCAGAGCGACGTGGTGCGTGTTCCGGCACGCGCGGTGCCCTCTTTCCAGGGCAACGTCGACGGTGCGACGGCGCACGTCGGAGAGCTCGTCGCCGACGGCTGGAGCGTCGTGGTGGCCGCATCGGGCGCGGGCCTCGTCGACCGTGCGCGCGATGTCCTCGCCGAGCGCGGCATCGCCGCGCGTACCGCCGAGTCGCTCGACGATGCCCCCCAGCCCGGGGTCGTCACGACCGTGCTCGCCGTGCTCGAGAGCGGATTCGAGCTCGTCGAGGCGAAGCTCGCCGTGCTCACCGAGGCGGAGTTCTACGGCCGCACGATCGGCGCCGACGGGAGGGTCGTCAAGAAGCTCGCCTCGCGGCGGCGGAACGTCGTCGATCCGCTGCAGCTGAAGACCGGTGACATCGTCGTGCATTCCACGCACGGCATCGGCCGGTTCGTCGAGCTCGTGCAGCGCGAGGTGTCCAGCGGTGGACGCAACGCCGTGAAGACCACGCGCGAGTACCTCGTGCTCGAGTACGCGCCCTCCAAGCGGGGTCATCCGGGCGACAAGCTGTTCGTGCCGACCGACCAGCTCGATCTGCTGAGCCGCTACGTCGGCGGCGAGGCGCCGACGCTGTCGAAGATGGGCGGCAGCGACTGGGCGGCGGCGAAGGGCAAGGCCCGAAAGGCGGTCCGCGACATCGCCGTCGAGCTCGTGAAGCTCTACTCCGCCCGGATGGCCGCGAAGGGCTACGCCTTCGGTCCCGACACCCCGTGGCAGCGTGAGCTCGAGGAAGCCTTCCCGTTCGCCGAGACGCCCGACCAGCTGCAGACGATCGACGAGATCAAGGCCGACATGGAACGGTCGATCCCAATGGACCGGCTGCTGTCGGGCGACGTCGGCTTCGGCAAGACAGAGGTCGCCGTGCGCGCCGCCTTCAAAGCGATCCAGGACGGCAAGCAGGTGGCGATGCTCGTGCCCACGACACTGCTCGTCAAGCAGCACCTCGAGACGTTCCAGGAGCGCTTCGCCGGATTCCCGGTGAAAGTCCGCCCGCTCTCGCGCTTCCAGACCGACAAAGAGGCGCGCGAGACCCTCGCGGGGCTCACCGACGGCACGGTCGACATGGTCATCGGCACGCACCGCATCCTCACCGAGAAGGTGATCTTCAAGGATCTCGGGCTCATGATCATCGACGAGGAGCAGCGGTTCGGCGTCGAACACAAGGACGCGCTGAAGAAGCTCAAGACGAACGTCGACATCCTCGCCATGAGCGCGACGCCGATCCCGCGCACGCTGGAAATGGCGGTGACGGGCATCCGCGAGATGTCGACGCTCGCGACCCCGCCGGAGGACCGGCATCCGATCCTCTCGTACGTCGGTGCACGCAGCGACAAGCAGATCGCTGCCGCGATCCGGCGCGAGCTGCTGCGCGAAGGTCAGGTCTTCTACGTGCACAACCGGGTGCAGTCGATCCAGCGGGTGGCCGCGCAGTTGGCCGAACTCGTGCCCGAGGCGCGGATCGCGGTCGCGCACGGCCAGATGGGCGAGCACGCGCTGGAAGAGGTGGTCGACGGGTTCTGGGAGCGCAAGTACGACGTGCTCGTCTCGACGACGATCATCGAGACCGGGCTCGACATCTCGAACGCCAACACGATCATCATCGACCGCGCCGACAAGTACGGCCTCAGCCAGCTGCACCAGCTGCGCGGCCGTGTGGGTCGCGGGCGCGAGCGCGCGTACGCCTACTTCCTCTACGACGACGTGAAGCCGCTGTCCGAGACGGCCGCCGACCGCCTCGAGACGATCGCGGTCAACAACGACCTCGGCTCGGGCATGCAGGTCGCGCTGAAAGACCTCGAGATCCGCGGCGCGGGCAACCTCCTCGGTGCCGAGCAGGCGGGGCACATCGCCGGGGTCGGATTCGACCTGTACCTGCGCATGATCGGCGAAGCGGTCGCCACCTTCCGCGGCGACGAGGTCGAGGGGCCCGCCGAACTGCGCCTGGAGCTCCCCGTCGATGCGCGGATCCCCGAGAGCTACATCGACAGCGAGCGCCTGCGCCTCGAGGCGTATCAGAAGCTGTCCGCCGCGGCGTCGCCGACGCGGCCGCAGGGGGCGGATGCCGGTGACCCGATCGACCTCGTCCGCGAGGAGCTCGAGGACCGTTACGGACAGGCGCCGGCGGAGGTCGACGGACTGTTCCGGATCGCGCGTCTGCGGCGGCGGGCTGCGCAGTCGCAGCTGAGCGACGTCGTCGCGATGGGCCCAAACCTGCGGGTCGTGCCGGCCCCGGCATCCGATTCGCTGCGCGTGCGCTTGCAGCGGCTCTACCCCAAGTCGAAGGTGCTGGCCGGGGGAGAGGCGATGGTCGTGCCGCTGCCGAACGCCGGCGGGGAGCCCGTGCCCGGCGCGGACCTCATCGCATGGGTCGAGCAACTGCTCGATCAGCTCTACCCCTTGCCTGAACCTGCCGACGCCGCCTGACGCTCGCCGCGCGCTGCCCGGGTGCCCCTCGCTGTCGCGGTCGTTCCTCGTGGTCGGGGACCGGCCTCAATGGCGCCGGTGTTCCGGAGCTGGATGCCCCGCGAAACCTCCCGTATGTACGGTTTCGGGGCGTTTTGCGTGACATACGCGAGGTTTGGCGGGGACAGTGTGGGCGCTCGGGTGCGGTGTCAGGTTGCGTGCGGGGCGGTGCGGGGTGCGGGTGATGCAGCGACCATGCGATGTCGGAACCCCCGGTCAGAATGGGGTTATGGAGAAGCTTGCGACGATCTCGGGCAGCGACGGCGACATCGCCGTGCTGGCCGAGATCGTCGCCGGCGTCGCGTCCGTCGATGCGCAGCTGACGGCGGCGCAGGTCGCGCAGATGCGCCTGCTGGCCCGTGCCGGGCAGCTCGCCGCGCGACAGGCGGCCGGGTCGCCCGAGAACATGCGCGTGCACGATATGGCGCTGCGGTCGGTGGCGGCGGAGCTCGGCGGCGTGCTGCGCGTCACCGACCGCACCGTGCAGGTGCGGATCGATGAGGCGCGCGAGATCGTCGAGCGGTACCCGGCTGCGCTGGCGGCGTGGGAGTCGGGCCGGATCACCCGTGGGCACGTGCGGGTGATCGTGGAGGCGGGAAACGTCGTCCCGTCAGAGCGGCGTGCAGATTTCGAGCGCGAGGCGATCGACCGGTGCGCGCGCGACACGCCGAACCGCGTGCGTGCGGAGATCGAGATCCTCGCGCAGCGGGTGGCAGAGGTCTCTTTCGGCGAGAGGCATCGCATCGCCGCGAGCGATCGGCGCGTGCGGGTCGTGCCGGGGCGGGACGGGATGTCCGAGCTCGTGGCCGATCTTCCCACGATCATCGCCGACGGCATCCTCGATCGACTCACCCAGCAGGCGCGGGCCGTGGTCGATGCGCGAGAGTCGGATGACGAGGATGATCGCCGCATCGACCAGGTGCGTGCTGATGTGTTCGCCGATCTGCTCCTCGCGGGCGCGCCATCCCTCGACCCGACCGCGGGCGGCGACGGCCCGGGTAGCCTCGGCGCGATCCGCGCGCAGGTGCAGGTGATCGTTCCGGCGCTGACGCTGCTGGGTGCCGACGACGGTCCCGCCGACCTGGTGGGACGGTCACCGATCGACGCCGAGACCGCGCGAGCGCTGGCGGCGAACGCCTCGTGCTGGGCGCGGGTGCTGACCGAGCCGGTCGAGGGCACGGTTCTCGCCGTCGATCGGTACCGCACGCCGTGGCCGCAACGGCGCTTCCTGCGGGCGCGCGACCAGCACTGCCGATTCCCGGGATGCCGGAGGGCTGCGATCCGCTGCGAGATCGACCACACCGTCGATGCGGCCCTCGGCGGACCGACCGCACTGTGGAATCTCGCGCACCTGTGTCAACGGCATCACAGTATGAAGCAGTTCACCCGGTGGCGGGCGCGCCAACTCGGCGGCGGAGTCCTCGAATGGACCTCGCCCACGGGGCGCATCTACCGCGAGGATGCCCCCGCCCCACCCGTCCACTTCACGCCGACCATCCCCGTTTCGGCCGATCCCGCGCCGTTCTAGATACGCGACGCCCAGATGTGCGGCTGCAGGACTGCGCCCTGAACGGCCGGGAACGCCCGAGAGCGCGTCAGATCACGCCCTGCGCGAGCATCGCGTGGGCGACACGTTCGAAACCGGCGATGTTCGCGCCGGCGACGTAATCGCCTGGACGGTCGTATCGCTCCGCGGCGTCGAAGGCGGCCGCGTGGATGTCGGCGATGATGTCGCGCAGCTTGCGCTCGCTGTCGTCGAAGCTCCACCGCTGACGCGACGCGTTCTGGCTCATCTCCAACGCCGAGGTGGCCACACCGCCGGCGTTGGCCGCCTTGCCGGGGCCGAACAGCACACCGGCTTCCTGGAACGCGGCGACCGCTCCGGGCGTCGACGGCATGTTCGCGCCCTCCGACACGACGCGCACGCCCCGTCCGATCAGCGCACGCGCGTCGTCCTCGTCGAGCTCGTTCTGAGTGGCGGCGGGGATCGCGACATCGACCGGCACATCCCACGGCCGCGCGCCCTCCACGAACCGGGCCGAGGGCCGCTGGGCCGCGTACGCAGAGATGCGCGCGCGATCGATCTCCTTCACTTGACGCAGCAGGTCGACGTCGATGCCCGCGTCGTCGACGACGTAGCCCGACGAGTCGGATGCCGTGACGGGCGTCGCTCCGAGCTGCAGAGCCTTCGCGATCGCGTAGACCGCGACATTGCCCGAGCCCGACACGGCGACACGCTTGCCATCGAGCGAGTCACCGTGAACGCGCAGCATCTCTTCCGCGAAGAAGACCGCCCCGTAGCCGGTCGCCTCGGTGCGCACCTCGGCGCCACCCCATTGCACGCCCTTACCGGTGAACATGCCCGACTCGTGGCGGTTCGTGATCTTGCGGTAGGTGCCGAAGAGGTAGCCCACCTCCCGCGCGCCGACGCCGATATCGCCCGCGGGGACGTCGGTGTGCTCGCCGAGGTGACGCCACAGCTCGCTCATGAACGACTGGCAGAAGCGCATGATCTCGGCGTCCGAGCGGCCGTGCGGGGTGAAGTCGCTGCCGCCCTTCGCGCCGCCGATGCCCTGCCCGGTGAGGGCGTTCTTGAAGATCTGCTCGAAGCCGAGGAACTTGATGATCGAGAGGTTCACCGAAGGATGGAACCGCAGGCCGCCCTTGTACGGACCGAGCACCGACGAGAACTGCACGCGGTAGCCGCGGTTGACGTGCACGGTGCCGGCATCATCGACCCACGGCACGCGGAACATGATCTGGCGCTCCGGCTCGACCAGCCGAGGCAGCACTCCCGCCGAGACGAACTGCGGATGCCGATCGAGCACCGGTGCGATCGATCCGAGCACCTCGTGCACCGCCTGCTGGAACTCGGGCTCGTGAGGGCTGCGTGCGAGCACGGCCTCGAACACGGGGGCGACGGAAGCGGGCAGGGGGGAGAGCGTTTCGGGCACGGTGGAGCTTTCTGGCCGGACGACAGACGATACGGCCCGCCGCAGAGGCGTGCGGGCACGGGAGCTTCCACTGTATCGACGCATGTCGGTCGCTCGACGCACATGACGATCCGGCTCTACGCTGGCGATGGAGGTCGACATGCGATTCGAGCACCTGGGGGCGCAGCCCCGGATTCATCCGGATGCCGTCGTGGCGCCCACGGCCGTCGTCTCGGGCGACGTGACGATCGGTGCCGGATGCCAGGTGCTGCACGGCGCGGTCATCACCGCCGAGGGCGGCCCAGTCACCCTCGGCGACCATGTCATCGTCATGGAGAACGCGCTCATCCGGGCGAGTTCGACCCACCCCGTCCACATCGGCTCGCATGTGCTGGTGGGGCCGACCGCGAGCATCGCCGGGGCGACGATCGGCGACGAGGTCTTCCTCGCCACCGGCATCCGCGTGTTCAACGGCGCGCGTGTCGGCGACCGCAGCGAAGTGCGCATCGGCGCGATCGTGCACCTGCGCACCGTCCTTCCCGCCGATTCGGTCGTCCCGATCGGATGGGTCGCGGTCGGTGATCCTGCGCGGGTGCTCTCACCCGACCGGCACGACGAGATCTGGGCGCTGCAGAAAGAGCTCGACTTTCCCGGTTATGTCTTCGGACTCGACCGTGACACCCCCGATCTGATGGTCCAGCTCACCGAGCGCTACGCCGCAGCCCTCGCCCGTCACGGGGACGACCGCCGCCTGGACTGATCCCGCCTCTCCGAGGCTTCGAGGGCTGTGCCGGCGTCTCGCCGGTGTCCTCTTCGCGAGCAGCGGCCTCGCACACCGGCGGGTTCACGCACGACGGCCCCTCGCCGCGCCGATTCCGCGCGGGAACCGGGGTGTCGAGAGGCCGTCGTGATCGGGCGTCGCCGAGTGTCACCCCGTGTTCTGGAGTCCGGCCGAGACGCCGGAGACGGACAGCAGCAGAAGCCGCTGCCAGC
This sequence comes from Microbacterium dextranolyticum, assembly GCF_016907295.1. Classification (NCBI taxonomy): domain Bacteria; kingdom Bacillati; phylum Actinomycetota; class Actinomycetes; order Micrococcales; family Microbacteriaceae; genus Microbacterium; species Microbacterium dextranolyticum. The sequence goes on along the minus strand of NZ_JAFBBR010000001.1, from coordinate 1,993,342 downwards.
GCGGCAGATTCGATTCGGAGACCTCGGCGGTCCGGAGTGTCCGCAGGGCCCGCAGCTGCAGCAGCGACAGCGCGTCGACGTACGGGCTGCGCATCTTCACGGCGCGCTGCAGCACCGGCTTGTTCGCGAGCAGCTCGTCGCCGCCGGCGATCGCGACCACCCAGCGCGTGGTGAGGGCCATCTCGTCGGCTACGAGCTCCGCGAGGTCGGGTCGGTCGCCGAGGCCGAGGTAGCGCTGCGCGATGCGCTCGTCCGCCTTGGCGAGGCTCATGCCCACGTTGTCGATCACGGTGCGCAGCAGCGGCCACTCGTCGTAGGCCCGGCGCAGCAGCTCGACGTCGCCGACGGCCTCGAGGGCGGTGCCGAGGCCGAACCAGCCGGCGAGGTTGATGCGGGCCTGCGACCAGGCGAACACCCACGGGATCGCGCGCAGGTCTTCGAGCGACTCGACCGACAGCCCGCGACGGGCGGGCCGCGAGCCGAGGGCGAGAAGACCGATCTCCTCCATCGGCGTCACGGTCGCGAACCACGGGGCGAAGCCGTCCGCCTTCACCAGCGAGAAGAACCGCTCGCGCGACGCGGTATCCATCGTCGCCGCGACCTCGGCGTAGCGCTCTGCCGCCGCGCTGTTGCGCTCTTCGATCGACGGCGCGGATGCCAGCAGCACCGCCGCGGCGACCTGGTCGATGTGGCGCATCGCGATGTTCGGGTCGCCGTAGCGCGCGAAGATGACCTCGCCCTGCTCGGTGAGCTTGAAACGCCCGTCGACCGAATGCGGAGGCTGAGCCAGGATCGCGGAGTTGGCGGGGCCGCCGCCGCGGCCGAGCGCGCCGCCGCGACCGTGGAAGAGGGTGAGGCGGATGCCTTCGTCCTGCGCCCACGCGGCGATCTTCGCCTGCGCCTCGTACAGCGCGAGGTTCGCGGCGACCGGGCCGACGTCCTTCGACGAGTCCGAATAGCCGAGCATGACTTCGAGGCGGCGGCCGGTGGCATCCAAGCGTGCGGCGAACTCGGCGTCGGTGATGATCTCCGCCATGATCTCGGGTGCGGCCTGCAGGTCGGCGAACGTCTCGAACAGCGGGATCACGTCGAGCACCGGGGGAGTGCCGCCGGCACCGACGGCGAACCGTGCGAGCGTGCGCACGTTCGCGAGGTCGGCGGCCGACTGCGTGAACGAGACGATGTAGCGACCGGCGGCGTCGGGCCCGTAGCGGCGCTGGATCTGCGCGATCGTGCGGAAGACCTCGAGCACCTCTTCGGCCTGCGTGCTGAGCGCACCGCCCTCGCCCGCGGCGAGCGCTTCGCACTCCGCGAGCACCTTCCTGTGCACGGCCGAGTGCTGCCGCACCTCGAGCTCGGCCAGGTGGAAGCCGAACGTCTCGACCTGCCACACGAGCTGCTGCAGATGGCCGTAGGCCTGCCGGGGCGCGCCGGCGGCGGCGAGCGACTCCTGCACGACGCGCAGGTCGGCCAGCAGCTGCGCGGGCTCGCGGTACGCGAGGTCGGCGTCGCGACGCCGCGTGGCGCCGATGCGGCGGGTGATCAGCAGCATCGCCCGCTTGTGCGGCTCGGTGGCGGCGCGCTTGGCGGAGTCGGATGCCCCGTCTTCGTCGGCGGCGGTGAGGCGCTGCAGCAGAGCCTCGAGCTCCGTGCTGGCCGGGGTCGTCTCGGCGGCAGCAGTGAGGGTCTTCGCGATGCGCTGCGACGACTTCTCCAAGCCGAGCAGGATGTGCTCGGAGGCGATCCCCGCCGCCTTGCGGGTGATCGACGCGGTGACGAACGGGTTGCCGTCGCGGTCGCCGCCGACCCAGGTGCCGAGGCGCACGAAGGGGCGCACGATCGGGGCTCTGCTTCCCGCGGCGGGGCCCTGCAGGGCGTCGTCGACGCGACGGTACACGTGCGGCACCGCCGTGTAGAGGGTCTCGTCGAAGACCGCCATGATCGCGCGCACCTCGTCGACCGGGGTCGGCTTCTCGGCACGCAGCGGCGCGGTGCGCCACAGGGTGTCGACCTCTTCGAGCATCCGGCGCTCGGCGCGGCGCTCGTCGGCGCCACCGCTCAGCAGGAAGTCCCGCTCCCCGAGCAGGCGCACGAGCCGGCGGATGCTGGAGGACACCGCGCGGCGACGTGCCTCCGTGGGGTGCGCCGTGAACACGGGGTGGAAGCGCAGGTCGCGGAGGCGCTGCAGCGCGGTGTCGTCGCCGACCTCGGCCGACAGGCGGACGAAGGCAGCGGCGACGGAGTCGGCGGCCTCCTCCTTGTCGGGGCGGCCGTCGCGCTCGCGCAGCACGCGCACGCGCTGATGCTCCTCGGCGAGGTTGACGAGGTGGAAGTACACCGTGAAGGCGCGCGCCACTTCTTCGGCGCGCTCGATCGAGAACGACTCGGCGATCGCGGCGGCGCGTTCGAACGCCTCCGGCGACTCGTCGGTATACGCGGCGATGGTGGCGCGGCGCAGGCGTTCGACGTCTTCGTAGAGTCCGGGCGAGCCGCTTTCGCGGAGCACGCGGCCGAGGAGCGAGCCCAGCAGCCGCACGTCGGCGCGCATGCGTTCGGGCAGTTCCTGCTCGGCCTCGTCGCGGCCGACGAGATCGATGGCTTCCGTGCGGGTGAGTTCGCGCATTACTCCACGGTAGTCCCGGGATGTTTCCCGCGCGTCACACGGTAGGATTCGTCCTGGTGTGCCGGGAAGTCTGGTCGGCGGTTCTCGTCCGTCGACCCCGGAGGTGCCGATGCCGTTGACGCGCTCGCCCCGTTTCCCCGCCGTTCTGCTCCTGCTGGCCGCAGCGACCGGGCTGCTGCTCGCCAATTCGCCGATGCGCGACTCCGTCTTCGAGATCGCGGATGCCCGTGTCGGCGTGCCCGGGCTGATCGAGCTCTCGGGCAGACACGTCGTCTCGGACGGCCTCCTCGCGCTGTTCTTCTTCGCGGCCGCCGTCGAGCTGCGGCACGAGCTGACGCGCGGACGGCTGGCATCCGTTCGTCGCGCGCTGCTCCCGGCGGTTGCCGCCGCCGGCGGGGTCGTCGTGCCGGTCCTCGTCTACCTCGTGATCGCGGGCGGATCGGATACCGCGCGCGGCTGGCCGATCCCGACGGCGACCGACGTCGCGTTCGCGCTCGGCGTGCTGGCCGTGTTCGGGCCGGGCCTCCCGGCGGGCGTTCGCGTGTTCCTTCTCGCGCTGGCGATTCTCGACGACGTCGTCGGGATCGTGCTGATCGCCGTCCTGTTCACCGCGCACCTCGAGGTCGTGCCACTCGGCATCGCCGCGATCCTGGTCGTCGTCTTCGGATGGCTCAGCGTGCGGCACGTCTCGATGCGCGCGAGCGAGAGTGTCACGGTGCGCGTGGCCTGGCGCGTCGTCCTGATCGCGCTGGCCGTCGCCGTCTGGGGCGCCGTGCACGCATCGGGGGTGCACGCGACGATCGCGGGCGTGGCACTCGGGCTCGCGATGACGCCCCGCGGCGCCGCTCGCGCCCGACACGCGCTCGAGCCGTGGGTCGCCGTGGTCGTGTTGCCGCTGTTCGCGCTGACCGCCGCGCTCGTGCCCTTACCCGCGGCATCGGTGACGGAGCTGTCACCCGCGTTCTGGGGTGTCGTCGTCGCGCTTCCGCTCGGAAAACTCCTCGGCATCGCCGTGGCGACGGCCCTGGGCTCCGTGGTGCTGCGCGTTCCGCATCCGGAGCGGCTGGCGTTCGGCGACCTGCTCGCGGTCGCCGCGCTCGGCGGCATCGGCTTCACGGTCTCGTTGCTGCTGGGCGATCTCGCCTTCGCCGGGCAGCCGGACACGCGCGATCAGGCGACGCTCGGTGTGCTGGCGGGATCGTCGATCGCGCTCGTCGTCGCGGCGATGCTCGTATCGTGGCGGTCATGGCATCATCGACGCGCGCGTCCCGTTCCGGCGACGATTCCGGACATCCCATGAGCCTCGCCGGCGTCGCGGGCGACGAGGCGTCGTCGGGCGTCCTTCCCCCGTCGAGCGAGGCGGCCGGCGACGCTCTGCGTGCGGCGGTGGAGACGATGCGCGCGATTCGCGAGCGGTGCGTCTGGTCGCAGCGGATCACCCACGACGATCTGGTGCCGTATCTCGTCGAGGAGTCGGCCGAACTCATCGATGCGGTCGAGACCGGAACGCGCGCCGACCTGCGCGAGGAGCTCGGCGACCTCCTCTGGCAGGTGCTCTTCCATGCGGCGGTCGCGGCGGACGACGCCGACGACCCGTTCGACATCGACGACGTGGCCGCCGTCCTGGTGGAGAAGATGGTGCGACGGCATCCGCACGTCTTCGGCGACGCGGTCGCCACGACGCCCGAGGACGTGCTCGTGCACTGGAACGCGGCCAAAGCCGCCGAGAAGAGCGATCGCCGATCGGTGCTCGACGGGGTCTCGGCGCACATGCCCTCACTCGCGCTGGCGCAGAAACTCCTCGGTCGCGCCGCAGCGCTTCCCGCTCGCGTCGCGATCACGTCACCGGCCGACGGGGCCGCCGGCGACCTCCAGGCCGGCTCCGAGGACGAGCTGGGGGAGCGGCTGCTCGCCCTCGTCGGCAGCGCCCGGGCGAACGGCTGGGATGCCGAGCGCGCGCTCCGCAGCGCGATCCGGCGACTCGAGAGCGATATCCGCACCGCGGAGCAGACCGGGTAGCGCTCCCGCGCTGCGCGAGTCACTCCGTGTCGTGGCGCGCCGCGCTGCGCGGCTGCGCCGCGATGGACCTGGAAGAATGGGCGCGTGGCATCCGTGAACCCGCCGCGCGGCATGCGCGACTTCCTCCCCGTCGACAAGGCCCGACGCGAGCGCATCCTCGCCGTGATCCGGGGGCGCTACCGTGCGCACGGCTTCGATGAGATCGAGACGCCCGTCCTCGAGGAGTACGGCCGCCTGCACGCGGGAATCGGCGGCGACAACGAGAAGCTCGCCTTCAACATCCTGAAGCGCGGCCTCGACGCCGAGGCGGTCCGCGCAGCCGGAGGCGACCCGGCCGCGCTGTCGGACCTGGGCCTGCGCTACGACCTGACGGTGCCGCTCGCGCGGTTCTACGCGACGCACCGAGCAGAGCTGCCGAGCGTCTTCCGGTCGATCCAGATGGCGCCGGTCTGGCGCGCGGAGCGGCCGCAGAAGGGGCGCTACCGCCAGTTCGTGCAGTGCGACATCGACATCATCGGCGACGGCACCGCACGTGCCGAGGCCGAACTGCTCGTCGCGAGCCTCGACGCGCTGGATGCCCTCGGGCTCGAGGGCGGCACGTTCCGCATCAACGATCGCCGAGCCCTGAATTGGATGCTCGGACACTTCGGCTTCGCCGAGGGGGAGCGACCGGGTGTCCTGATCACGATCGACAAGCTCGACAAGATCGGTCCGGACGGTGTCGTCGCCGAGTTGCACGGACGCGGCGCGGATGCATCCGCGGTCGACGCTTTCGCGCGTTTCCTCGGGCGCCCGCAGACGTTCGAGCACCGGCCCTTCGGGGAGAGCCAGATCCGACAGGCGCTTCCCGACGGGGCGCCGGACGAGATCGTCCAGGACCTCGTCGCGATCGGAACCGCCGTCGCCGCGGCACGCCCGGTCGACGCCGGTGCCGTCGCCGAGGTGCCGCTCGCGTTCGACCCGTTCCTCGTGCGGGGCATGGGCTATTACACGGGCACGATCTTCGAGCTCGCGCACCCGAGCGTCGACTACTCCCTGGGAGGCGGCGGGCGCTACGACGGCATGATCGGCCGATTCCTCGGCACCGACGTTCCCGCCGTGGGCTTCTCGTTCGGGTTCGAGCGGCTCGTGGAGCTGCTGGAATCCGAGACGGATGCCGGTGTCGCCGCCGTCGTTCTGGTGCACGAGCGCGACGTGCCCGTCGGCGACCTCGTGGCGCTGAAGGCCGCATTCATCGGGGAGGGATCGCGCGTGCGCCTCGAGCAGCGCACGAAGAACCTGAAGGCTTTGCTCGAGCGGGCCGCGTCCGACGGCTACACCGCGTTCGCCACGGTCGCCGCTGGGCAGGAACGCCACGACCTCGAGGTGAAGCCGCTCGCCTGATCAGGCGGTCGCGCCGAGCGCGCGACGGCCGTCGGCCGGTTCGGGAATCGCCGAGGACGGCGTCGAGACGACGGGATCGCCGGGCGCGACCCGGGAGAGCCTTTCGACCGCACGTTCGGTGGCCTCGTCGACCGGCGAGAACCAGACGACACGAGACGCTCCGCTCTCACCGATCCACAGGCTGGTCATCTCGAGGTGGAGGGGGCCGAACTCGGGGTGCAGGAGGTTCTTCCGCGTGCTCTGCTCGCCGCCGACGTCACCCCGTCGCCACAGGTCGGCGAAGACGGGGGAGTCGCGCTCGAGCCGGCCGACGAACTGCTGCCACCCGGGCTCGTCGTGATGGCGGCCGTACGCCGCGCGCAGTCGCGACGCGATGCGGTGCTGGGCATGGTCGAGGTCCAGGTGAGCGCGCTGCCAGACCGGGTCGGTGAAGATGCGCACGGCGCAGTTGCGCTCGTCGGCCGGGTACGCGTCGAAGTCGTCGAAGAGGAACCGGTACGAGCGGTTGTAGGCGCGGATGTCGAAGCGCGCCGTCTGCACCGCGGCCGGGTAGGGCATGAGCTTCGCGAGCAGGTCGAGGTGCGCCGGCTCGACACAGGCGCGCTCGTCGCGCCCGGGCGGGGCAACACCCGCCAAAGCGAACAGGTGGTCGCGCTCGTCCTCCGACATCCGCAGCGCGCGGGCGATCGCGTTCAGCACCTGATCGGATGCCGCGATCGGGCGCCCCTGCTCGAGCCACGTGTACCAGGTGAGCCCGACGCCGGCCAGTTGCGCGACCTCTTCGCGTCGGAGCCCCGCGACACGGCGACGGCTCCCGGCCTGCAGCCCGACGTCGGCGGGCTGCAGGCGCTCCCGGCGGGTGCGCAGGAACGCCGCGAACTCCTCGCGACGTTCGCTCTGTCCACTCATCGCCGTTCTCCTCGGGCCGGATCGGTGCGGCCTTCTCCCGCCAGGGTAGACCTCCCGCGCGCTCCCGCGCGCCGTGGGAGGAGTGCTGCCAGTACCAGGATGAACACACTCCTGGTACCAGCATGAACTGCGCCCGATGCTGGGCGCATGACCACTGCACTCGCCGACGCTCCCACCGCGTCGATCCGTACCCTCCCCGGAGCCGTGCCGACCTGGCGCTACCTCGGACTGCTCATCGGTCCGGGCGTGGGAACGTTCGCCTTCAACGCGGTGACCGTCACCATGCCCCAGGTGCACGCCGCCTTCGCCGCGTCGGAGGTGCAGCTCGAGCTCGTCGTCGCCGGGTACGGGATCCCGTTCGCTGTTCTGCTGATCCTCGGCGGGCGTCTGGGCGACCGATTCGGCCGGCACGCGATGTTCGTCGCCGGCATGGGGCTGTTCCTCGTCTCCGCGCTCGGATGCGCGCTCAGCCCGACCATCGAGATGCTCGTGGTCTCACGCATCGTGCAGGGCATCGGTGCATCGCTGTGCACGCCGCAGGTGCTCGCCACGATCCAGGCGACCTCGACCGGGCCGGCTCGAGCCCGCGCGATCGCGGCGTTCGGTGCCAGCGGTGGCATCGGTGCGGCAGCGGGACAGGTCATCGGCGGCGCGCTCGCCGGCGTCGCCGTCGGGCCGGTCTCGGGGTGGCGTCTGGTCTACGTCGTCGTTGCTGCGGCAGCCGTCGCCGCGATCGTGCTCGCCCGGCTCGCTCCCCGCTCGCGCGCACACGAAGCGGTGGCCATGGACCTCGCCGGCACCGTCGAGCTGGGCGCAGGCATCCTGCTCATCGCCTCGGCGCTGACCTTCGGTCCCGCCCTCGGCTGGACGTGGCCCGCCTTCGCCGCGCTCGCCGGCGGGGCTGCGATGCTCGTCGTCATGTGGGCGCATCAGAACCGCATCGAGCGCAGCGGGCGGGTGCCGCTGCTGCCGCCGAGCGTCCTGAGGCTGCGTCCGCTGCGGCTCGGGCTGCTCACGGCGGGCCTGTTCTTCGCCGGTTACGCCGCCGTGCTCTACGTCATCCCGCGCGCCGTCGAGGCCGGGCTCGGCTACGGCCCGTTGGATGCCGGATTGCTGCTTCTGCCGTTCGCGGCCGTGTTCGCCGTCGTCTCGCTCTCGGTCACCCGCGTCCAGCGCCGACTCGGCGACAGGACGCTGGTGTGGGGCGTGGCCCTCCAGCTCGTGGCGCTTCTCGGATTCGGCGTCACGACGGCGATCGCGTGGGGCGACGCGCTCATCTGGTGGCTGCAGCCGGCGCTCGTGCTCCTCGGCATCGGTCAGGCGCTCATCTTCTCTCCTCTCACCCAGATCGTGGTTCGTGAGGTTCCGGTCGAGGCTGCGGGACTCTCGGGCGGCATGTTCAGCACGGTGCAGCAGCTCGGCCTCTCGCTCGGCGTCATCGCGATGGGGACGATGGCGACGGCATCCTCGTGGACCGGACGCACCGAACTGCTCGCCGGCGTCGTGTTCGACGGCATCCTCGCGCTCGTCGTTCTGGCCCTCGCCGCTGTTCTCGTCGGCCCGCGGTCCGGCGAAGCGAAGCGCTGAGCGACCAACCGCGCCTTAGCGGGGACAGTTCCGGTGGTCGCCGATGCGTAGGCGCACGATCCGGTAGACGATGCCGATGGCGACCGTCGCCGCTCCGATCGCGACGCTCGGCCACGGCAGAGTGCACGCGAGGACGAGGCATCCCGCCGCGCCGATCACCTGGAGCGCGCGCGGGTACCGTCGCGCTTCGCCGTGTTGTCGCCAGGCGGCGACGTTCGCGACGACGTAGTAGAGCAGAACGCCGAAGGAGGAGAAGCCGATCGCGCCGCGCAGGTCGATCGTCGCGACGAGCGCCACGACGACGACGGCGAGGGCGAGCTCCGCGCGGTGGGGCACATGACGGGTCGGATGCACGACGGCCAGAGCCCGCGGCAGATCGCCTTCGCGCGCCATCGCGAACGATGTGCGACCGATCCCGGCGATGAGCGCCAGAAGCGCCCCCAACGATGCGGCCGCCGCGACGACGCGGACGATCGGTCCCGCCCAGGGCCAGCCCGTCGTGGCGGCGGTGGCCACCGGATCGGCCGACGAAGCCGCGCCGTCGGGGCCGAGTGCGTGCAGCACTCCCACCCCGACGGCGACGTAGACGACGATGGCGACCGCGAAGGTCACGATGATGGCGCGGGGGATCGTGCGCTGCGGATCTCGCACCTCTTCGCCGAGTGTCGCGATCCGCGCATACCCGGCGAAGGCGAAGAACAGCAGGCCCGCCGACTGCAGCACGCCGTAGAGGTCACCGCCATACGGGATGCCGGTGAGCCGGCCCTCGGCGTCGGGCGCGGCGAGTGCGCCGCCCACGGCCACGGCGAGCCCGATCAGCACGACGACCACGACGACACGGGTGAGCAGCGCCGTGCGCGTCACCCCGAGCAGGTTCGTCGCCGTGAGGGCGAGGACCGCGATGATCGCCACGACGCGCTCGGCGCCGGGCGGTGCCACGTACGCGGCGAAGGTCATCGCCATGGCGGCGCAGCTCGCCGTCTTGCCGATGACGAACGACCACCCGGCGAGAAATCCCCACCAGGGACCGAGTTCCGCGCGACCGTACGCGTACGTGCCGCCCGAGGTCGGATGCACCGCGGCGAGCTGTGCCGATGCGGTCGCGTTGGCGAAGGCGACGGTCGCGGCGATCCCGAGCCCGACGAGCAGCGCGCTGCCGGCGGCATGCGCGGCGGGAGCCCAGACGGCGAACACGCCGGCACCGATCATCGACCCGAGTCCGAGCGCGACGGCGTCACCGAGACCGAGACGGCGTTCGAGGGCGGGGGATGCCATGCGCGCACCCTAGCGGGCGGCGGTGACCGGGGAGTGCCCGTCCCAATACCCGCGCCCACCCCGAGGGACCGGTGGACGCGATGGGCCCGATCGGTCAGGACGGCGTTCTGTTCAACGCCGACCGACGGTGCAGGTGACCTCCGCGGACGTCTGCCCCGGGATCGAGGCGGGGAGGGCGACGGGTGCCGCCGCGGACGGCGCGGCATCTGTGGCGATCGGCTCCGGCGACGCGGCCTCGGTCGGTGCAGGCGCGCTGGCCTCTCCCACGACCTCGGTGCTCGACCCGCCGCTGGCGGCACCGGTGAGCTGGAGCGGCTGGTTCGCGGCGAGCGCCTGGAAGAGCACGTCGGCGGCGCTCGTGACGGGCTCCACCCGGTTCGGATCCGCGGCGCCGTACGCGGTGGGGTACTGCACGAAGAGGATGTCCTTGTACGGCACGCTGCGCATCGCCATCGCGATCTGCACCATGCTCTGAGGGTTCGACAGCGAACGGCTGAGGGTGATCTCGCCGCTGGTCACTTGACGCACCGCCGTCGTCGCGAGGTTCAGAAGCGCGGCGGGGTCGCCGAGCACGCCGCCGGACTGGAGCTTGCGCACCATCGAGCTCATGAACTGCTGCTGGTTCGAGATGCGACCGAGGTCCGACCCGTCGCCGATGCCGTAGCGGGTGCGCAGGAACTGCAGCGCGGCCGCGCCCTCCAGCGTGTGCGTCCCCGCCATCAGGTCGAGTCCCGTGTACGCGTCGTGGACGTCGTTCTGCACGCAGACGTCGACGCCGCCGATCGCGTCGGACATGTTGATCACACCGGTCCACCGCGTCGCGGCCGCGAACCGGATGTCCACCCCGGTGAGCTCCGAGATCGTGAGTGCGGTGCATTTCAGGCCGCCGTACATGTACGAGACGTTGAGCATCTGCTCGCTCATCGCCGGATGCTGCGTGCCGTCCTCTCCCGTGCACGAGGGGATCGGCACCAGCATGTCGCGCGGGAACGAGACCACCGTCACCCGGCGCGGCTCGTCGCTGATGTGCACCAGCATCGTGACGTCGTTGCGCTCGCCGTCGGTGTCGTGCTCCTGACACGCCCCCGACAGGGCGGCGTTCGGGCCTTCGCACGAGTCGGTGCCGACGACGAGCAGGTTGACACCGCCCTCGATCTCGCCGATCGACGGCGGCAGCGGCGCGTCGTCCTCCCCGATCGCGACGCCCGCGTCCTCGATCGCCTGCACCCCATTCCAGACGTAGAACCCACCGACGGCACCGGCGCTCACGACGATCACCGCGAGCAGCGCCCCCAGGAAGGTCAGCACCTGCCCGACGGGACGCGGCGAGCTCAAGACCCCGTGGCGCGCCACGGGGCGCCGGGCGGGTGCGGGGCGATCTGTGCGTGGGCTCACGGTGCTCTCTCCTGGCGGGACCCCCGCGCTCTTATGGAGGCGACTGTTTTCGTGACCGTCGGCATCGGGGTACGGGACCGTCCGAGGACGCGGAGCCGCGCATCGCGCCGCAGCGCTCGGGGGTTGGGCGGGAGTCTAGCCCTGCGCGCCGGGAGGACGCTCCGAACCACGTCACCACGGGCCCGTGGGTACTCGGCCACCTGCCGTTCACTCGCGGGGGGTGCAATCGTCGTGTGTCCGGCCACCGCGATTCCCGTCAGCTCGCGCTCGCCGCGGCCGGAGTCGCCGCCGTGATCGCCGCCACCGCGTTCGCGACGCGCGCCCTTCTGACGCGACAGGCGGCCATCGCCCGTCGCCGCATCGGCAAGCCGCTCGGCGAGATCGCCCTCGACGCCGATCGCGTCTGGCGGCCGAAGCTCGGCGGAACGCGGGTCGAACTGCTGATCCTGGGCGATTCGATCGCCGCAGGTCTCGGGGCAGAGCGCCCGAAGGACGTGCTCGGAGCGCGCATCGCGAAGGGTGTCGCCGGATTCCTCGGACGTCCCGTGCAGGTGCGCACGGTGGCATCCGTCGGGGCGGAATCGCGCGACCTCTCGCGCCAGATCGATCGACTCCCGGCCGGCTACCGGCCCGATGTGGCCGTCGTGATCGTCGGTGGCAACGACGTGACCCATCGCACGCACGTGAGCGTCGCCGCCGCCCAGCTCGAAGAGGCCGTCGTCCGGCTGCGCGCGCGGGGCGCCGAGGTCGTCGTCGGCACGTGCCCCGACCTGGGCGCGCTGCTGGCGGTGCCGCAGCCGCTGCGCAGCATCGGCGCGCAGGCATCCCGCCAGCTCGCCCGCGCTCAGGCGGGGGCGGCGGCGCGGGCCGGGGCGCGGGTCGTCTCGCTGCGCCGCGCCGTCGGGCACCTGTTCGTCGCGAACCCCGACGACATGTTCAGCCTCGACCGCTTCCATCCGAGCGCACTCGGCTACCGGCGGACCGCCGACGCACTCGTACCCGAGGTCGTCGCCGCGCTCGCCGGGGCGGCGCGCTCGATGCCCGACACCCGCGCCGGAACGATCGCGGAGGGCCTCGCGGAAGCGTGACGAGCGCGAGAGAGCGCACCCGCCGCCGCCGACGAGTCGCGCTGACCGTCCGGGAGTCCTCTCTCGTCCCCGCCGTGCGCGCGGAAGCGCTCGCAAATTGTTCTAGTTGTACTAGAATTTGTGCGTGCTGATTCGAGTGGACGCGGCGAGCGAGGTTCCCCTCTTCGCCCAGATCGCCGACGGCATCCGCGCCGACATCGCCGCGGGCCGACGGGGCGCCGGTGATCGGCTGCCGGGGGCGCGGGAGGTCGCCGCCGGGCTCGGCGTGAACCTGCACACCGTGCTGCACGCCTACCAGCTGCTGCGCGACGAGGGCCTCGTGCACCTCCATCGCGGGCGCGGGGCGGTGGTGACCGACGTCGCAGCGCAGCTGAAAGAGCTGGGCTCCGAGATCGCGGCGATCGTGCGTCTCTCGCGCGAGTGCGGTGTCGCCCCCGATGCCCTCGCAGCCCTCGTGCGATCCGCCGCGCTCACGCCCGCGGGCCCCGCGGGCGAGTGACGCCCGCATTCGGCCCGACGCCCTGGCCTCGACAGAAGGAGATCCGATGACCCCGCCCCGCTCGACAGCCGTCCGTCGATTCGTGCTGGTCGCGATCACTCTTCCGATCGCGCTCACACTCCTGTCGCTGATCGCCCAGATCGCGGTGGTGCCGACCCTGCCCGATCCGATCGCCACTCACTGGGGGCTGGGCGGCGGCCCGAACGGCTTCGGCCCGGTCTGGGTGCCGCTCGTGCTCACCGGCGCCGTCGGCCTCGGCCTGCCGCTCCTGCTGGCTGCGTCGGTGCTCAACGGGCTGCGCCGCGGCGACCGCGGGGCCACCTATCGGTTCCTCGGCGCCGTCGCGCTGGGGGAGAGCACCCTGATCGCGGTGCTCGTGACGTGGACGACCCTCATGCAGGCGGGGTTGGCGGATGCCGCCGACGCCCCCTCCGCGACCCTGCCCGCGATCGTCGCCTTCGTCGCGGCGGCGGGAGCGGGCGTGCTCGGCTGGCGACTGCAGCCCGACGAGCCCTACCGCCCGAGCACACCCGTCGATCTGGACCGCGTCGCGCTGGAACCGACGGAACGGGTCGTCTGGCTGCAGAGCGTCCGCATCGCCGTCAGCGGCATGATCGTCCTCGGTGTCTCGCTGCTGTTGATCGTGGCCTGTCTCGTCTTCACGATCCTCACGGCCCCGCTCCCGGTCGTCCTCATGATGGCGGCGGTCACACTTCTCATGGTCGCGGCCGTCGCGATGGCGACGGCGTTCCATGTCCGCGTCGATGCGTCGGGCCTCAGCGTCACCTCGGTGTTCGGGTTCCCCCGCATCCACATTCCGCTGCAGGACATCGATCAGGTGAGCGCCGCGCACGTGTCGCCCATGGGCGAGTTCGGTGGATGGGGTCTGCGCTGGGCGCTCGGCGGTGGATTCGGCGTGGTGCTGCGAACGGGAGAGGGCATCCGCGTGCGGCGGCGCTCGGGCAAGGTCTTCACGGTCACCGTGGACGACGCCGAGACCGGAGCCGCGGTGCTGCAGGCTTTGGTCGCCCGAGCCGCGCGCGGCTGAGAGTGCGACCGTCGCTCGCACGCCGCGGCCGCCGCGTACCTTGACGACGCGTTCCGCTCGCGTGAGGCTGACGGGATGACCGAGCTCACACCCGCGGGTGCGCGTGCCGTCGACCACTACCTCGTCGGCACCCTCATCGCGCACGACGATGCGCTCGATGCGGCCGTCGCCGATCAGCGCGCCGCGGGGTTGCCCGACATCGAGGTCGCGCCCACCGGCGGAAAGCTCCTGCACCTCCTCGCCCGCGCGATCGTCGCACGCCGCGTGCTCGAGATCGGCACCCTCGGCGGCTACTCCACGATCTGGCTCGCCCGCGGTGTGCCGGGGGACGGACGCGTCGTGACGATCGAGGCGGAGTCCGCCAACGCCGCGGTCGCGCGCGCGAGCCTGGACCGCGCCGGGGTGGGCGAGAAGGTGGAGATCCGCGAGGGCCGCGGCGAGGACGTCCTGCCGTCGCTGGAAGGAGAGGCCCCGTTCGACCTCGTCTTCATCGACGCCGACAAAGAGTCCAACACGCTCTACCTGGACTGGGCGGCGCGGCTGGGGCGGCCTGGCACCCTCGTCGTGCTCGACAACGTCGTCCGCGGCGGACGCGTCGCCGACCCCCTCGACGAGACCGCTCAGGTCGCCGGTGTGCGCGCGGGCCTCGAGATGCTCCGTGACGACCCGCGATTCGACGCGACGGCGCTGCAGACGCTGGATGCCAAGGGGTGGGACGGCATCGCCCTCGCGCTCGTGGTCTGACGCCCGTCGGTCGCGGATTGTTCCGGGCGGCGTCGCTGTGGCGGCGGCATCCGGTCACTATGCTCGATGACGGAGCGGGTGCACACACGTGACGCTCCGAACTCATCCTCCACAAGCAAGGAGTCCCCTGTGGCACTGATCGAGGCTGTAGGCGCACGCGAGATCCTGGATTCGCGTGGCAACCCGACCGTCGAGGTGGAGGTGCTGCTCGACGACGGCATCGTCCAGCGCGCGGCCGTCCCCTCCGGCGCATCCACCGGCGCCTTCGAGGCGTACGAGCTGCGCGACGGCGACAAGAGCCGGTACGGCGGCAAGGGCGTGCTGAAGGCCGTGAACGCCGTCATCGACGAGCTCGGACCGGCGATCGAGGGTGTGGATGCCAGCGAGCAGCGCGTCATCGACGAGATCCTCATCGCCACCGATGGCACCGAGAACAAGTCCCGCTGCGGCGCGAACGCCATCCTCGGCGTGTCGCTGGCCGTCGCGAAGGCCGCGGCCGACGCCGCCGACCTGCCCCTGTTCCGCTACCTCGGCGGCCCGAACGCGCACGTTCTGCCCGTGCCGCTGTTCAACGTCATCAACGGCGGCGAGCACGCCGACAACGGCATCGACTTCCAGGAGTACTTCCTCGCGCCGATCGGTGCGGAGAGCTACGGCGAGTCGCTGCGCTGGGGCACCGAGGTCTACCACGTCCTCAAGGGCGAACTGAAGGCCGCCGGCTTCAACACGGGCCTCGGCGACGAGGGCGGCTTCGCCCCCGACCTGCCCAGCAACCGTGAGGGCCTCGACTTCCTCATCAAGGCGATCGAGAAGGCCGGCTTCACGCCCGGCACCGACATCGGCGTGGGCCTCGACGTCGCCGCCACCGAGTTCTACAAGGACGGCGTCTACACCGTCGAGGGCAAGGCGTGGTCGGCCGAGAAGCTGACCGACTACTTCGCGGACCTCGTCGCGAACTACCCCGTCGTCACGATCGAGGACGCCCTCGCCGAGGACGACTGGGATGCGTGGAAGCACCTCACCGACGCCATCGGCGACAAGGTCCAGCTCGTCGGCGACGACCTGTTCGTCACGAACCCGGTCCGCCTGCAGAAGGGCATCGACCTCGGTGTCGCGAACGCGCTGCTCGTGAAGGTCAACCAGATCGGCACGCTGTCCGAGACGCTGGATGCCATCGCTCTCGCGACCCAGAACGGCTACCGTTCGATGCTCTCGCACCGTTCGGGCGAGACCGAGGACACGACGATCGCCGACCTCGCGGTCGCGGTCAACGCCGGTCAGATCAAGACCGGTGCGCCCGCCCGCAGCGAGCGCGTCGCGAAGTACAACCAGCTGCTGCGCATCGAAGAGGAGCTCGGCGACGCCGCGGTCTTCGCCGGCCGCGCCGCGTTCCCGCGTTTCAAGGGCTGAGCCCCGCCCCGCGGAGCGGATCCGACTGAGGATTCGCCGAACCGTCCGGAGTGCCGCCGGGTCATCGCGCGAGCGAGGCCTAGGCTGTTCACCATGACGAAAGAGGGAGCCGTGCGCACCGCGCCGGCTCCCTCTTCCCGTCCCCGTACCGGCGGCGCATCCGGTGCCGGAGCGACGCCCCGCCGGGCTGTCGATGTCCGCGAGTGGGCCGGGGGCATCCGCTTCTCTGCGTTCACCGCGATCATGCTGGGCCTGGTCGTGCTGGCGGTGTTCGTGCTGGTCCCCACCGTCGGCACATACGTGTCGCAGCGTCAGCAGATCGCGGCTCTGGAACAGTCGGTGACGCTCACGACCGCGCAGGTCGCGGCTCTCCAGCAGCAGAAGGAACGCTGGAACGATCCCGCCTTCATCACTTCGCAGGCCCGGGCGCGTCTCTACTACAAGCGGCCGGACGAGATCGTCTATCTCGTCGACAACGACCTCCCCGCCTCGGCGATCCCGCAGAACGAGGCGCCCGTCAGCAAGGATGTCGAGGTCACCCGGTCGGACTGGATGGCTCAGCTCGTGCGCTCGGTGACCGGCGCCGGACTCACGCAAACGGCGACCGTGCCGGACGCGCCCGGCACCCCGGCGACCCCCGCGCCCTGACCGCGCGGCGCCCGCGCCGGTCCAGCCGCCCGTCAGCCGCTCCCGGTACCCTGGAGCGGTGCCACATCCCTCTCTGACGCCCGCATCCGACGCCGACCTCGAGGTCATGCGCGAGCAGTTGGGCAGGCCCATGCGCGGTGTGGTGGGGATCGCGGCGCGGTGCGTCTGCGGCAATCCGACCGTCGTCGCCACCGAGCCGCGTCTGCCGGACGGAACTCCGTTCCCGACGTTCTACTACCTCACGCATCCGGGCGCGACGGCGGCGATGTCGGCGCTGGAAGCCACGCAGGTGATGCGCGAGTTCGCCGACCTGCTCGCCGAGGATGAGGAGGTCGCCGCCGGCTATGCGGTCGCGCACCGGGCCTACCTCGACGACCGCGCGGTCTACGGGGAGGTCCCCGAGATCGACGGGATCTCCGCCGGTGGCATGCCCACCCGCGTCAAGTGCCTGCACGCTCTCGCGGGGCATGCCCTCGCCGCGGGCCCGGGCGTCAACCCGATCGGCGATCTCGCCCTGGAGCGCGGGGACTGGTCGCCGACGCGGTGCACCTGCGCGCACCCGCGGGGATCCTCGTGATCCGGATGCCTCGTCGCGCGCGTCGCCGCGTCCCGGCAGCCCTCGCCATCGCGGCGCTTCTCTCCGGGATCGCCGCGCTGCCCGGCGTCGCCGATGCTGCGGGCGCGACCGCCGCCGCCACGCCGTCGATCACGGGTGCGCCGGCCGCCGAGCGATCCGCGTCGGTCGCAACGGACGGCCGTGTACCGGTCGTCGACCCGACGCCCACAGCCGACCCGGCCCGCGCGGCCGAGTACTGGCTCGATCAGTACGGCATCCGCTCGGCGTGGCAGACCACACGGGGCAAGGGAACGACGATCGCCGTCATCGACACCGGCATCGGACGCGGCCCGGTCGAGTTCTCCGGGGCGGTCGTGGGTGGCACGGACTTCTCGGGCGTCGGCGCCTCGGACGGGCGTCAGCCGGTCGGCGCCGTCGACGCGAACCACGGTAGCTGGGTGGCATCCCTCGCCGCAGCGCGCGGCACTGGCCCCGACACCGGGATGATCGGGGTCGCTCCCGAGGCGAGCCTGCTGTCGATCTCCATCGGATTCGGGGCGACGTCGTCGGTGCCGTTCGTGCAGCAGGTGGCGGATGCCATGCGCTGGGCGGTCGACCACGGTGCCGACGTCATCAACCTGTCCTTCACGACGAACACCCTCACGTGGGATCGTGCGTGGGACGACGCGTTCCTGTACGCGTTCGACCACGACGTCGTGGTCGTCGTCGCCGCGGGGAACAAGGGGAGTGGCACCGACGAGGTGGGAGCTCCCGCGACCATTCCCGGCGTGCTCACCGTCGGCGGGGTCGGACGCACCGAGGTGGCCAGCGAAGAGGCCTCGACCCAGGGCATCACGATCGGCATCTCGGCACCCAGCGAGCAGCTGCTGGGGGTCTCGTCCGATGGCCAGCTCGTGCAGTGGAACGGCACGAGCGGCGCTGCGCCCATCGTCGCAGGCATCGCCGCGCTCGTGCGCGCCGCGCATCCCGACCTCGACTCGAACAACGTCATCAACCGCATCATCCGCACGGCGCGACCCGCGGCGGGCGCGACGAGCGTGCCCGATGAGAAGTACGGCTACGGGCTCGTGGATGCGAACGCCGCCGTCACCGGCAGCGTGGCATCCGTCGACGCGAACCCCATGGGCAACCTGCACGAGTGGGTGCGGCTGTTCCGCCGGGCGGATGCCTCACCGGCTCCCGCGCCGTCGTCGTCGGCGTTCGTGGTTCCCGACCTTCCCGAGGCGGATCGCCCCGATGCGCGCTCCCCGCTGCTGCCGAGCACGGACACCCTGCTGTATGGCAGTGTGCCGCTCGCTGCGGGCACTCTGGCCGCTATACTGGTGGCGCTCGGCGTCACTGCTGCTGCCCGGCGAATCCGATCGGAGCGCGCACCGCGCCCTTCGAGCCGCCCATCCAAGGAGTTCCCTCACCTGTGACTGACACAGCGTCCAGCACTGCCGTTCGTGCGGTGCCCAAGATCCTCATCGTCGGTGGTGGCTACGCCGGCTTCTACACGGCCTGGAAGCTCGAGAAGCACCTGCGCAAGGGCGAGGCCGAGGTCACCGTCGTCGACCCGCTGCCCTACATGACCTACCAGCCGTTCCTGCCCGAGGTCGCCGCGGGTGAGATCGAGGCCCGCCACGTCATCGTGGGTCTGCGTCGCCACCTGAAGAAGACGCGCGTCATCACCGCCAAGGTGACCGGCATCGACCACGCGAACCGCACCGCGACGATCACGCCGGCCGAGGGCGAGGCCTGGCAGGAGACGTACGACCAGATCGTCGTCACGGCCGGTGCCGTCTCGCGCACCTTCCCGATCCCCGGCATCGCCGAGAACGCGATCGGCCTGAAGACGATCGAAGAGGCCGTCGCGATCCGTGACCGCATCCTCACGAACTTCGACCGCGCGGCGAACCTGCCCGCCGGTCCCGAGCGCGATCGCCTGCTGACCGTCGTGGTGGTCGGCGGCGGTTTCGCCGGCATCGAGGTGTTCGCCGAGACGCGTGCCCTCGCGTCGTCACTGCTGAAGGACTACCCGCAGCTGAGCTTCGAAGACACGCACTTCCACCTCGTCGAGGCGATGGGCCGCATCATGCCCGAGGTGTCGCTGCAGACGAGCGAATGGGTGCTGAAGGACCTCGCCAAGCGCGGCGCGAACGTGCACCTCGACACGCAGCTCACCGGCGCGGTCGACGGCAACGTCGAGCTGTCGACGGGTGAGGTCATCCCGACCGATCTGATCATCTGGACCGCGGGCGTCATGGCCAACCCCACCGTCGTGCGCGGCAGCGACCTGCCCGCCGAGGAACGGGGTCGCATCCGCACCCGTGCCGATCTGCGCGTCGGCACGCCCGAAGAGGTCGTCGAGGGCGCATGGGCTGCCGGCGACGTCTCCGCCGTTCCCGACCTCACCGGCAAGGGCGTCGGCGGCTACTGCGTCCCCAACGCCCAGCACGCCGTGCGTCAGGCCAAGCTGCTCGCGAAGAACCTCGTGGCCGTGCTGCGCGGCGAGGTGCCCCGCGAGTACATCCACAAGAACCTGGGCGCCGTGGCCGGTCTGGGCCTCTACAACGGTGTGTTCCAGTCGGGCAAGATCGCCCTCAAGGGCTTCATCGCCTGGTGCGCGCACCGTGGCTACCACGGCCTGGCCATGCCGTCGTGGGAGCGCAAGTGGCGCGTCATCGGCGACTGGTGGCACAACTTCTGGCTGCACCGCGACAACGTGTCGCTGCAGGCCGTGCAGAACCCGCGCTACGTCTTCGAGGAGTTCGCCGCGCGCCCGCGCCCGGCGGCTCCCGTCGAGGCTCCGGCCGCTCCGCCGATCGATCCCAAGTCGGTGAAGGCCGAGGCGGAGGGCAAGGCTCCCGAGTCGGCTCCCGCCGAGAAGAAGGCTCCCGCCACGGCGGACGCCTCCGCCTGACGCTACTCTCGCGAACCCCCGCCCTCGGCCGACAGTCGGCGGCGGGGGTTCGTCGCATCCGGGCGCATTACCCTGGGGGAGGGCCCCCGTAGCCCAATGGCAGAGGCAGGCGACTTAAAATCGCTTCAGTGTCGGTTCGAGTCCGTCCGGGGGTACGCAGTGATCGCCGTCGCGCCGCGCCGGCCGACACCACGGCGGGCACGAGCCCGATGCGCGCTTCGCTCCCGGAGGCCGACGGGAGTGGCCGGCCAGGCTAGACGAGCTTTTCGAACACCATGGTCGCGGGCCATGTGCGCATCCTCTCGACGAGCGAGCCGGGATGGTCGATGACTTACGCGTGCGAATGCACGGTGTGCGGCCGCATCTTCGACGTGGAGCAGGGTGATTACCACATCATGTGGTGGAGGTGGGTGCCTCGCGGTGAGAAGCGCTCCGCGCGCCAGCGGTGACCCGTCACCGACGTGCCGTGGCTCACTAGGCTGAGCACACCCGCGCGAAGGAGGGCCATGAGTATCGACCTGCTCGCCGAATCGACCGTCCCGACCCGCTCGGCGCGGCCGTGGGTCGACGACCCCGCCGCGTACTGGCGCGCTCGCGCGGCGGCGATCGCGGGAGAATCGGGCCCCGTCGCCGCGATCGACGTCGACGCCCTGCGCTACAACGCGCTTGATCTCGTCGTTCGCTCCGGCGGCGTCCCGATCCGCGTCGCGAGCAAGTCGATCCGAATCCGCGAGGTGCTGGATGCCACGCTCGCCGTGCCGGGATACCGTGGCATCCTCGCCTTCACCCTGCCCGAAGCGCTCTGGCTCGCCGACAGGCATGACGACATCGTGCTCGGGTATCCGACGGTCGACCGCGCGGCGCTGGGTACGCTCGCGCGAGACGAGGCGAAAGCCGCGCGCATCACGCTCATGGTCGACGACCTGGCCCAGCTCGACCTCATCGACGCGGTCGCCGCGCCCGGCTCACGGGCCGAGCTGCGCGTCGCGATCGATGCGGATGCCTCGTGGCGCGCGCCCGTACTCGGCCGCATCGGCGTCCGCCGCTCGCCCGTTCACGATCCCGCCGAGGTCGCGCGACTGGGGCGCGGCATCGCGGCACGGGCGGGTTTCCGCCTCGTCGGGCTCATGATGTACGAAGCGCAGATCGCCGGCCAGCCCGACGACACCGGTTCCGGCGACGCCGCGATCCGGTGGATGCAACGTCGATCAGGACAGGAACTCCTCGAGCGCCGCGCCGCCATCGTCGCCGCACTCCGTGAGGTCACCGAACTCGAGTTCGTCAACGGCGGCGGCACGGGTTCCCTCGAGGTGACGGCATCCGACCTCGCCGTCACCGAGTCCACGGCCGGCAGCGGACTTCTCGCCGGACACCTCTTCGACCTCTATCGCGCTTTCGCTCCCGCACCGGCGGCGGCCTTCTCACTCGACGTGGTGCGCCGCCCGGCATCCGACACCGCCACCGTCCTCGGCGGTGGATGGATCGCATCGGGGCCACCGCTGCCGTCGCGCCAGCCGCTACCCGTATGGCCGGCCGGGCTGCGCACGCTCGCCCGCGAAGGTGCCGGCGAGGTGCAGACGCCCCTTCACGGTGACGCGGCCCGGGCGCTCGCGATCGGCGACCGCGTGTGGTTCCGCCACGCCAAGAGCGGCGAGCTCTCCGAGCGCGTCGACCGCTACCTCCTCACCTCCGGCGAGCACCCGGTGGGCGAGGCGGTGACGTATCGCGGTGAGGGAAAGGCGTTCCTGTGACCAGGCCCGGCGGCAGATGGCAGAACTGGGCGCGCACCGAGAGCGTGCGCCCGCAGCTCGTCGAGTATCCGTCCACGATCGAGGCGGTGCGCCGCTCGGTGCGCTCCGCGGCGACACGCGGTCGCCCGATCAAAGCAGTGGGCACGGGCCACAGCTTCTCGGGGATCGCCGTCGCGCCCGGCACGCTGCTCGATCTCAGCGAGCTCAGCGGTCTCGTCTCGGTCGATCGCGAGCGCGGGCGGGCGCGCATGCTCGCCGGCACCCGCCTGCACCGCATTCCGGCGCTGCTCGCGCCGTACGGACTCGCCATGGCGAACCTCGGCGACATCGACCGCCAGTCGATCTCGGGAGCGATCTCCACGGGCACGCACGGTACCGGAGTGCGCTTCGGCGGCCTGGCGACGCAGATCGTCGCGGCCACCCTCGTCACTGCCGACGGCGACCTCCTCGCGATCAACGAGGACAACGAGCCGGATCTCCTGCCCGCGGTCGCTCTCGGGCTCGGTGCTCTCGGGGTCCTGGTCGACGTCACGGTCCAGTGCGTGCCGGCGTTCGGGCTCGCGGCCGTCGAGCGCCCCGAGCCTCTCGACGTCGTCCTCGACGACTTGCCGCTGCGGACGGCCGAGGCCGACCACATGGAGTTCTACTGGTTCCCGCACACCGACGTCGCCCTCACCAAGACCCACACCCGCCTCGGCGCGGACGCACCCACCGCGCCGCTGTCCGCGGCCGCTCGCTTCGTCGACGACGTTGTCGTCGGCAATGTCGTGCATCAGGCTGTCTGCAGCGTCGGGCGCGCACTGCCCGTCGCGGTGCCCGTCATCAACCGCGTCTCGGCCCGGGTCTGGGGCGACCGCACATTCTCCGACGTGTCGCATCGCGTCTTCACCACCCGTCGCGGCGTGCGCTTCCGCGAGATGGAGTACGCCGTTCCCCTCGACCGGCTCGGCGCTGCGTTCCGCGACGTGCAGCGCGTCATCGTCGAGAACGGATGGCGCATCGAGTTCCCCGTCGAGGTGCGCACCGCGTCCGCCGACGATCTGTGGCTCTCCACCGCCTCCGGCAGACCGAGCGGTTACATCGCCGTCCACCGCTACTGGCGCGCCGATCCGTCGGCGTACTTCGCCGCGGTCGAAGAGGTCGCTCTCGCCCACGGCGGGCGCCCGCACTGGGGCAAGATGCACACGCTGGATGCCACGCGCCTGCGCGAACGCTACCCGCGCTTCGACGACTTCGTCGCTCTGCGGGATCGCCTCGACCCGCGCCGCGCGTTCCGCAATCCCTACCTCGCTCGCGTGCTCGGTGAGTAACCGCTGAGAGTACGTCTGTGCGTGCCGAACCACGCATGAGCGGACGGATAGGCTGATCACAGCATCGAGGGGGGTCCTAATGGACATGGCGTGGCTGATCCCGGTTCTGATCGTGGTCGCGTTGGTGGTGATCGTCGGCGTCTATCTGTGGGCGACGTACAACTCGCTCGTCGCGCTCAACGTGCGCGTCGACGAGGCATGGAGCGACATCACCGTGCAGCTGAAGCGCCGCGCCGACCTGCTGCCGAACCTCATTGAGACGGTCAAGGGCTACGCGGCGCACGAGAAGGCCGTCTTCGAGAACGTCACCCGCGCCCGCGCCGAGACCATCGGCGCCTCGTCACCCGCCGAAGCGGGCGTCGCGGAGGGACACATGCAGCAGGCGCTCAAGTCGCTGTTCGCGGTCGCCGAGGCGTACCCGCAGCTGCAGGCCAGCCAGAACTTCCTGCAGCTGCAGCAGTCGGTCGTCGACACCGAGGACAAGATCCAGGCATCCCGCCGCTTCTACAACGGCGGAGTGCGCGAGCTCAACACGAAGATCAAGGTGTTCCCCAACAACCTCTTCGCCCGCAACCTCGGCTTCCACGAGCGCGAGTTCTTCGAGGTCACCGGCGGTGTCGCGATCGCCGAGCCCCCGCGCATCCAGTTCTGACCACCCGTGACGCGGGCGGCATATGTCCCGTCCTAGACTGGCGGGATGAGCGGCGTCGACTCCGGCAGTGGTGGCCGCACCTCTCGTGAAGCCGAGGCCGCGGGGGAGCGCCCGCGCGGAACGTTCTTCGACGCGCTGCGCACCCGGACCGTCAGCAACGAGGTGACCGACGGTCTCCCGCGAGGCCTGCGCATCGCGACCGCCTATGCATGGCGCTTCGTCGTGATCGCCGTGGCGGCGGGCATCCTCGTCTGGCTCGTCATTCAGCTGAAGCTCCTCGTCGTGCCGTTGCTCGTGTCGATCCTCGTCACCGCCCTGCTGTGGCCCGCGTTCACCTGGCTGCTGCGCAAGGGAGTTCCGCGCTGGCTCGCCGTCGTGATCGCCGTCCTCGGCACGTTCGCCGTCGTCGGTGGTCTGCTGTGGCTCGCGGTCTGGCAGATCACGCGCGAATGGGGGAGTGTGCGCGTGCGCACTCTCGAGGCCGTGGAGCAGCTGCGCCAGTACCTCATCGACGGCCCGCTGCACCTCACCGCCGCGCAGATCGATCAGCTGCTCGGCCAGGCGTGGTCGCTGCTCCAGCAACAGGTCGAGGTGCTCTGGTCGGGCGCCCTCGTCATCGGATCCACCGTCGGCCACGTCGCCACCGGGGCCGTGCTCGCCCTGTTCATCCTGCTGTGCACCCTCGCCGACGGCGGAGGGATCTGGCGCTGGGTAGTGCGCCTGTTCCCGCGCCGAGCCCGCCACGATGTCGACGGTGCCGGCCGTGCCGGCTGGGCGACCGTCGTCACCTACGCGCGCACGCAGTTGCTCGTCGCAACGATCGATGCCGTCGGCATCGGCCTGGGCGCCTTCCTGCTCGGCGTCCCCCTCGCCATCCCTGTCGGCGTGCTCGTCTTCCTCGGCGCATTCGTCCCCTTCGTCGGGGCGATCATCACCGGGTCGCTCGCGGTGTTCCTCGCCCTCGTGTACAACGGGCCCTGGATCGCACTCTGGATGCTCGTCGTCATCCTCGGCGTCCAGCAGCTCGAGGGGCACGTGCTGCAGCCTCTGCTCATGGGCTCGGCCGTCAAGGTCCATCCCCTCGCCGTCGTCCTCGTCGTCGCGGGCGGCGCGATGATCGCCGGCATTCCCGGGGCGTTGTTCGCCGTACCGCTCGCCGCATTCGTCAACGTCGTGGCCGTCCATCTCTCCACCCGGCACACCCGGGGCGCGCCCGCGCCCACGCCGGATCTCATCTGGAGCACCGTCCCCCGCAGCAGGAGGAACCCCGCGTGACCATCCCCACCCTGGCGGAGTTCGAGGACGCCGCCGCCGTCCTTCGCGACGTCATCGTCCAGACCCCGTTCGACGTGTCCGAGCACCTCACCGACGTGCTCGGCGCGCCCGTGCACCTCAAGCTCGAGAACCTGCAGCGCACCGGCTCGTTCAAGATCCGAGGCGCGACCTACCGTCTTTCGCGTCTGACCGCAGACGAGCGCGCGCGCGGGGTCGTCGCGGCATCCGCGGGCAATCACGCGCAGGGCGTCGCCTCGGCCGCGCAGAAGCTCGGCATCCCCGCGACGATCTTCATGCCGCTCGGTGTGCCCGTGCCGAAGCTCCTCGCGACGAGGGGGTACGGCGCCGAGGTCGTCCTCGACGGCGAGACGGTCGAGACGCCGCTGCGCCTCGCGGCCGAGTTCGCCGAACGCACCGGAGCGGTGCTGATCCACCCGTTCGACCACCGCGACGTCATCATCGGGCAGGGGACGCTCGGCCTGGAGCTGTGGGACGCCATCCCCGACCTTGACACGGTGGTGCTCGGCATCGGCGGGGGCGGCCTCATCGCAGGCGTCGCCGCCGCCGTCAAGGCTCGTGCCGCCGCCGAGGGGCGTACCGTCCGCATCATCGGCGTGCAGGCGGAGAACTCCGCCGCCTACCCCTCATCGCTTGCGGCGGGTGAGCCGCTGCAAGTCGCCACGACCCCGACGATCGCGGACGGCATCGCGGTCGCACGCCCGGGCGACGTGCCCTTCGCGGTGATCAAGGAGCTCGTCGACGAGGTCGTCACCGTCAGTGATGACGACATCGCGCGCGCACTGCTCGTGCTGCTGGAGCGCGCGAAGCAGGTCGTCGAGCCGGCGGGCGCCGTCGGCGTCGCGGCGATCCTCGCCGGCAAGATCACCGCGAACGGACCGACGGCCGTCGTCCTCTCGGGCGGCAACATCGATCCGCTGCTGCTGCAGCGCGTGGTCGCGCACGGGCTCGCCGCATCCGGTCGCTACATGACCCTGCAGATCCCGTTGCCCGACCGCCCGGGACAGCTCGCCCGTGTGTCGGAGCTCCTCGCGAAGGCCGGGGCGAATGTCACCGAAGCGATGCACACCCGTCATGGGCAGGGGTTGCAGATCAGCGACGTCATCCTGCAGCTGAGCGTCGAGACACGTGGCGAGGAGCACCGGGCGCACGTCATCCATGTGCTCGAGGACGCGGGTTTCGCTCCGCGCGTGGTGCAGGACTGACACCGCGGCGCATCGCGCCTGGCTGCGGACGTGCGGCGTCCTCACCCATCCGATGACCGTTGCGGTCCGCACCGTGCGCGCACCCGTTCTCCGGGGCGTTCACCGTGCGACTGCGAACGCCCCCACGAGCTGCACGATCAGTGCGGCTCGATCACTGGCCGGTGTAGGTCTCGACCTTCACGATCTCGACCGAGATCTCGCGCCCGTTCGGAGCGGTGTAGCTCGACGTCTCGCCCTCCGCGAGGCCGAGGATCGCCGCGCCGAGGGGGGATGCCTCGCTGTACACGTCGAGCTCCGAGCCGGCGGCGATCTCGCGACTGCCGAGCAGGAAGACCTCTTCTCCGCCCGCGACGACCGCCGTCACGACGGTGCCGCTGCGCACCACGCCGTCGGCCTCGGGTGCCTCGCCGACGACGGCATCCTTCAGAAGCGCCTGGAGGGTGCGGATGCGCGCCTCCTGCTTGCCCTGCTCGTCCTTGGCCGCGTGGTAGCCGCCGTTCTCCTTGAGGTCGCCCTCTTCGCGTGCCGCCTCGATGCGGGCCGCGATCTCGGTGCGACCCGTTGTCGAGAGGTGCTCGAGCTCCGCAGCGAGCCGGTCGTAGGCATCCTGGGTGAGGAAGGTGTCGGTGTTCTCGGCCACGCGTGTCTCCTTGTGGGTCTCGTCCGGGGTAAACCGAACGCCCCGGCGTCTGCCGGGGCGCGTCATATCCGGCCAGCCTACGGGATCCAGCAGGAAGTCGCCAACCCGGTCGTCGCCTCGGCGACGGTGGGGATCGTCTCGGTGAAGCGACGGCTGTGCGCATCGTCGGCGGGGTACTGCACGATCCGCCATCCGACGATTCCGTGATCGGTGTCCTGTGCTTCGATGGCGCAGGTGACGGCGGCGCCCCGGCGGAGCGTCACCTGGAACTCGACGGATACCGTGTGCGGATCGATCAGCCGGAAGGCGGTGTTGTCGACATCGACGGCATCGATCGACTGCGCCACGGTGCTCCATCCGAAATACCCGACGAGGGCGACGGCGACGGCACCCGTGACGATCCACGCCCACCGCCTCCGCGGGCCGCTCGTGCGCCTGCCGTACCGATCGTCGAGCTCGGCGCGGACCTCGTCGGAGAGGTCGCTGGTCGGCGGCGCAGTGGTCATGTCGGATCCGATGCGGGGGAGAGATCTAGGCTGGACTTCCAGGCTACGCCGAACGCGCACGCCCGGCGAACGACGACCGACGAATGACGAACCGAGGAACGATGCTGACTCTCTCCACCGCCGCCACGTGGATCGCCGGCGAGGGCCGGGGCCTGGGGCTCGCGACGCCGTCGCCCTCGATGACGGTCGACCCCGACGCGGTCACCCCGGGATTCGTGGGTTTCGTCGCGATCGCCGTCATCGCCGTCATCGTGGTCTTCCTGCTGATCGACATGCTTCGCCGCATCCGTCGCGCCGGCTACCGCGCCGACGTCAACGAACAGCTCGACGCCGAGGCTGAAGCCCAGGCCGATGCCGCTGTGCGAGACAGCGAGGTCGACGACCAGGACATCGACCCGGATGCCGGTGCGCCGAGCGCGTCGACGGAGGACCGCCCGCGGGCCTGAACCACGCCACGCGAGCGCGGAGCGGACGGCGCCGTCTCAGCCCATGGGGCCCGGTCAGCCCGCCGCGCCGAGCGACGGCACGACCGGGTCGAGGGCGATGAGCAGGCACGCCGTCCAGTGGCAGAGGAAGGCGAGCACCGTGCAGACGTGGAAGATCTCGTGGAACCCGAAGTGCCCGGGCCACGGGTTCGGACGCTTGAGCGCGTAACAGATCGCCCCACCCGTGTAGAGCAGACCGCCGACGACGACGAGCACCATCATGGCGACACTCGCCTGCAGGAGATCGACGAGGTACATGACGGCCGCCCAGCCCAGCAACAGATACAGCGCGACGTAGAGCCAGCGCGGGGCGCCGATCCAGAAGACGCGGAACAGGATGCCCAGCAGTGCTCCCGCCCACACGAGCACGAGCAGCAGCAGACCCTTCTGCGGGGGCAGGGCGAGCGTCGCGATCGGTGTGTAGGTGCCGGCGATCAGCAGCATGATGTTCGCGTGGTCGATCCGCTTGAGGACGGCCTTGGTCGTCGGGCCCCAGTGGAAGCGGTGATACAGCGCGGAGTTTCCGAACAGCAGTACCGAGGTCGCCATGAACACGGCGGAGGCCCACTTCGCGGGCGCACCGTCGGCGAGGACGATCAGCACGATTCCCGCCGCGATCGCGATGGGGAAGGTCGCCGCGTGGATCCATCCGCGCCACGTGGGCTTGAGTTCGACGTGCGCATCGACGGAGGCCGCCTCGATCAGCGGCAACTGCGGCATGTCGACGCCCTCAGCGGGGATGTTCTCGGGCACAGAGCCGAGCCTAGACCGATGGGCATTCCGGAGCGCACATACGGGGAGCGGGTGTGCGCGCGCGATAGCCTAGGGGCTGTGACAGCGACGCGTTCGGGTGAGGGCAGAGGGTTCCTCTACCGGCTCTACAGTTCGCACCTGCGGCGCCAGCTGACCGATGCGACGGTGCCCCACCACGTGGCCATGATGATCGACGGCAACCGGCGATGGGCGCGCCAGGCGGGCCTTGCGACGGTCGCCGACGGGCACCGCGCCGGTGCGGCGAAGATGCACGAGTTCCTGCGCTGGTGCGATGCCCTCGGCATCCGCGTCGTCTCGCTCTACCTGCTCTCGCACGACAACCTCCGCAAACGCGACTCCCAAGAGCTCTCGGACCTCATCGAGATCATCGCCGAGCTCGCCGACGAGCTCTCGCTCGAACCGGGCTGGCGGGTGCAGCACGTCGGCCGCTCGACCGGCCTTCCCCCCGAGCTCGCCCGTGTGCTCGCCGACGCGGAGGGCCGCACTCGGGGCAACACCGGGCTGCACGTCAACCTGGCGGTCGGCTACGGCGGTCGGGGCGAGATCGTCGATGCCGTCCGCAGCATCATCACGCAGCATCAGCGCGACGGCGGATCTCTCGAAGAACTCGCGGCGAGCCTCACGCCCGAGCAGATCGGCGAGCATCTTTACACCGGGGGACAGCCCGACCCCGATCTCGTCATCCGGACCTCGGGAGAGCAACGGCTCAGCGACTTTCTGCTGTGGCAGTCGGCGCACTCGGAGTTCTATTTCGTCGAAGCGCTCGGTCCCGATCTGCGTGAGGTCGACTTCCTGCGGGCGATCCGCGACTACGCCACACGCGATCGGCGCTACGGCGGTTGACACGACCTCGTCGGCGCGCGGATCGGTGCCGGCCGCGGCAGGGTATGACACGCGTGTCAGAATGTACCGGTGAGTGAACTGGAATCGATGATCGATTCGTTCGGCGACGTCGCGCCGGGGTATCTGGATTGGGCGCGCTTCGGTCCGCTTTCGCCTGCGGTGCGCGCCGAGATGCACGCCGACGCCGAGATGCTCGGCACGGGTCGTCCCTCCGGCATCGACCTGGTCAGCGACCGCACCGCCGAGGCGCGCGAGCTGCTGGGCCGGCTGATGGAGCTCCCCGCCGACGAGATCGTGCTCCAGCCGTCCACGACCCACGGC
This sequence comes from Microbacterium dextranolyticum, assembly GCF_016907295.1. Taxonomy (NCBI): domain Bacteria; kingdom Bacillati; phylum Actinomycetota; class Actinomycetes; order Micrococcales; family Microbacteriaceae; genus Microbacterium; species Microbacterium dextranolyticum. Next base: position 1,963,455 of record NZ_JAFBBR010000001.1, on the reverse strand, counting down.
CTCAGTCATGCCCTGTTCGGTCTCGCCGGCACCGTGCTCGTGCCGGCGCGGGAGTTCCCCGCCGTACGTGTCGCCGCGGGGCGCGCCGCCGAGGCGCGCGGTGTGCTCACGGTGCGCGAGATCGATCCGCCCGACGGCATCGTCCGCGTCGAGAACGTCGCTGCCGCGCTCACCGACGACGTCACGGCGGTCGCCCTGAGTCTGGTCGACTTCCGCACCGGTGCGCTCGTCGATCTGGCGGGGCTGCGCGAGGCGATCGGCGACCGTCTGCTGATCGTCGACGCCATCCAGGCCTTCGGCGTCGTCGACGTCGACTGGGGGCTCGCCGATGTCGTCGTCGGAAACGGCTACAAGTGGCTGCGCGCCGGGCGCGGCACCGGGTTCGCCCGGTTCTCACCCCGGGCGCGGGAGCGCATCGTCCCCGTCCTGTCGGGAATCTCCGGAATGGTGGGCGATGCGGGCACCCTCGGTCTTCCCGCCCCGCGCGAGGGCGCTGCGGCGTACTCCGTCGCTCCCTCCGACCCGCTCGCGGCCTCGCGGCTCGCGGCGTCACTGCGGGAGTTGCTCGACGTCGGCGTCGCGGATGTCGCGGCGCACGTGCGTGATCGCGCCCGCGACGTCATCTCCCTCGCCGACGCGTTCGGTGTGCCCGTGCTCACGCCGCGCGACGCCCACGCGGGCATCGTCGCTCTCCTTCCCGACCCCGCCGACGCCGCGGCATTGGCGGCCGCCTTCGCCAACCACGGTGTGACCGTCACCGCGCGGGGGTCCAGTATCCGCGTGTCCACCCATCTGGGCAGCGGATCGGCGAGCATCGACCTGCTGGGTGCAGCTCTCGCCGACGCCGCGGCTCGTCGGGTCGTGGCCATCGACTTCAGCGCCGAACGGGGACCCGACCCGAGCGCTTCCGAGGTCTTCACGATCGAGATCCCCGAGGAGGATGCTCTGCTGGCACGTCCGAGCGATGCGACCGACGACGGCACGCCCGAACAGTCCGATGAGGCCGTCGCCTTCGACGGGAACATCGCTCAGGTGGAGATCGCCGCCAGCGACACGGCCGAGGTCGTGATCGCGACGGTCGAGGACGACACCGACCCGTATGCCTCGGACGCGTCCTCTGGCGCGGACGTACCGCTCATCGTCCACAGTGACGGCGAGTCCGACGCCGACGTATCGGGCGACGACGAGCACCGCGAGTCCGTGCAGATTTAACCTGCGCGCAACCGCTCGGCGGCGTGTCGGGCGCGACACGTTCCCTGCCGGCGACGTACGGTCATCACATCGGGCAAGGAGCCCGATCGAGTCGGCCTCTCCACGACTCGTGGCCCTGGTCGACTCGAGACTGCCGGGTGATCCACCCGGGGCGGGAGTGGGTTGTGACCACACGAGTTCCAGAGCAGCAGCTGAGCATCGAGCGGGACTCGGAGGTGGATCAGGACCTGCGCACCTATGTGCTCGACACGTCCGTCCTCCTCAGTGATCCGCGCGCATTCTTCCGCTTCGCCGAGCACTCCGTCGTCGTCCCGGTGGTGGTGATCAGCGAGCTCGAGAGCAAGCGCCACGATCCCGAGCTCGGCTACTTCGCCCGCCAGGCGCTGCGACACCTCGACGAGCTTCGGGTCGAGCACGGCCGTCTCGATTTCCCCGTTCCGGTCGGCGAGGGAGGCACGCTGCGCGTCGAACTCGCGAACACGGATGCCTCGGTGCTGCCGACAGGATTGCGACTGAGCGACAACGACACCCGGATCCTCGCCGTCGCGGCGAACCTCGCCTCGGACGGCCAGGAGGTCACGGTCGTCTCGAAGGACCTGCCCATGCGCGTGAAAGCGGCCTCTCTCGGGATCAATGCCGAGGAGTACCTGGCCGAGCAGGCCGTGGACAGCGGATGGACCGGCATCGCCGACATCGATGTCTCGGGCGATGACATCAGTGATCTGTACGAGAGCGAGGTGGCCGCAAGCGAGCAGGTGCGCGGCCTTCCTGTCAACACGGGGCTCGTCATCCATTCCGAGCGCGGGTCCGCTCTCGGACGCGTGACCGGCGACGGCGGGTATAAGCTCGTCCGCGGCGATCGCGAGGTGTTCGGTCTGCATGGGCGCTCGGCCGAGCAGCGGATCGCGATCGATCTGCTGCTCGACCCCGAGGTCGGCATCGTGTCGCTCGGCGGCCGTGCCGGCACCGGAAAGTCCGCCCTCGCGCTGTGCGCCGGACTCGAAGCAGTGCTCGAGCGCCAGCAGCAGAAGAAGATCATCGTCTTCCGTCCCCTCTTCGCCGTCGGCGGCCAGGAGCTCGGGTACCTCCCCGGCGACCAGGCCGAGAAGATGAGCCCGTGGGGGCAGGCGGTGTTCGACACGCTAGGGTCGGTCGTCTCGGGCAATGTCCTCGACGAGGTGGCCGAACGCGGGATGCTCGAGGTCATGCCCCTCACACACATCCGCGGTCGCTCGTTGCACGACGCGTTCGTGATCGTCGATGAGGCGCAGTCGCTGGAGCGCAACGTCCTGCTCACCGTGCTGAGTCGCATGGGTCAGAACTCGCGCGTGGTCCTCACGCACGACGTCGGCCAGCGCGACAACCTCCGCGTGGGACGCCATGACGGCATCGCCTCGGTGATCGAGACGTTGAAGGGTCATGGCCTGTTCGGGCACGTCACGCTGACGCGTTCCGAGCGTTCCGCGATCGCCGCGCTCGTGACCGATCTGCTCGAACAGGGCGAACTCAGCTGAGCACCCGGGCGCGCCCCGGCATCCCTCGAGAAACGGATGCCGGGGCGCGCCTTGTACGGGGTTTCCCCGTCAGTCCCAGCGGTAGCCCTCGCCGCGCACGGTGACGATGTGCGCCGACCCCAGTTTGGTGCGGAGGTACCGCACGTACACGTCGACCACGTTCGAGCCGGGGTCGAAGTCCATGCCCCAAACCCGGCTCAGCAGCATCTCGCGGGTCAGGACGCGACCGGGATGGCGCAGGAACTGCTCTGCCAGGGCGAACTCGCGTGCCGACAGCTCGACGTGCTCGTCCGCGACGCTCGCCCGGCGCGACAGCAGATCGAGGGACACGTCGGCGTGGGTGAGCACAGCCTCCGTCGCCTCGGCGCGATCGCGCAGGCGCGAGCGCACGCGCGCCAGCAGCTCTGCGACCGAGAAGGGCTTGGGCATGTAGTCGCTCGCACCGGCATCGAGGCCGTCCACGGTGTCGCGCGTCGACGTGCGCGCAGTGAGCATGATCACCGGCATCCGGTGCCCCGCCGATCGGAGCGTTCGCAGCACCTCGAATCCGTCGAGCGTGGGCAGGCCGACGTCGAGGATGAGGAGGTCGATGCCGCCTTCCTGGGCCAGATCGAGCGCCTGCGGCCCATCGGCCGCCGAGGCGGTGTCGTACCCCTCCGAATGCAGGGCTCGCTCGATGAGAGAGACGATGTGAGGTTCGTCGTCGACGACGAGGATGCGGGTCATCCGATGGCCTCCCGCTGCAGCAGGACATCGCCCGCGCGGACCGGCGCGGGCAGGGTGGCTGACGTTGCGAGCGGGATGTCGAGCGTGAACGTCGCACCGCCGCCCGGCGTGTCGCCGACGTGGCATCGCCCGCCGTGCGCCTTCGCGATCGTGTCGACGATGGCCAGGCCGAGCCCCGACCCGCCCACCGTGCGACTTCCTGCGCCGCGATCGAAGCGGCGGAAGACGCGGTGCCGCATCGCGGAGGGGATGCCGTGGCCGTGGTCTCGCACCCAGAACTGCACGCCCGAGGCGTACAGCGCGCTGCCGATCTCGATCGGCGTGCCCGCCGGCGTGTACTTCGCGGCGTTGTCTGCCAGTTGCAACCACGCCTGCACCAGCCGGTCGCGATCGCCGCGGATCACGCCGCGTGCCATCTGTTCGAGATGCCAGGCATGATCGGGGATGACCCCGACGAGCCCGAACACGCGTTCGGTGAGATGCTCGAGGTCGACGTCGTCGACCGTGAACCCGTCGGACTCGACGCTGGCGAGCAGGTCGATGTCGCCCACCAACCGGGTCATGCGGTCGAGCTCCTCGATGCCCAGCGCGCGCGTCGCGGCGACATCGTCGGGGTCGCGCGGATCCATCACCTCGAGGTGGCCACGCACGATCGTGATGGGGGTCTTCAGCTCGTGGCGGACGTCGTCGAGCAGCCGGCGCTGGGCCTCTATGGCCGAGTCGGCGACATCGTTCGCGGCGTCGCCGTACGGCGGAACGGCCAGATGCCACGTGACGAAGCCCGTGACCGTGACGGTCGCCACGGCGCCCGCACAGAACACCGACACGGCGGGCCACGACACGTCGGCGCCGGAAACCGCCAGAGCCATCAGCACGGCGATCGCCGACACCGCGAACCCGGCCGCGACGCACGCGGCCACGAGGCTCACGGTGCGCCGACGCTGCAGGCCGGCCGCGACGTCGACGGTGCGGTTCACGCTTCGATTATGACCCCCGGAAGGCTCAGCCCGCGTGCGTCATCGAAAGCAGATCCAGCTTCTCATCGAGCTGCTGCTCGGTGAGCTCCCCGCGCTGGATGTAGCCGAGGTCGATGACGGCTTCGCGCACGGTGATGCCCTTCGCCACGGCATGCTTGGCGATCTTCGCCGCGGCCTCGTAGCCGATCAGCTTGTTCAGCGGGGTCACGATCGAGGGCGACATGCCCGCGTACGCGGCGGAGCGGTCGAGGTTGGCCTCGAGTCCGTCGATGGTCTTGTCGGCGAGCACGCGCATCGCGTTCGACAGCAGGCGGATCGACTCGAGCAGCGCCGTGCCCATCACGGGGATCGCGACGTTCAGCTCGAACGCTCCCGATGCACCCGCCCATGCGACGGTCGCATCGTTGCCGATGACGCGCGCGCACACCATCAGCGTCGCCTCGGGGACCACCGGGTTGACCTTGCCGGGCATGATCGACGAGCCGGGCTGCAGGTCGGGGATGTGCAGCTCTCCGAGACCTGTGTTCGGGCCCGAGCCCATCCAGCGGATGTCGTTGTTGATCTTCGTGAGCGAGACCGCGATCGTGCGCAGCGCTCCGGATGCCTCCACGAGGCCGTCGCGGTTCGCCTGCGCCTCGAAGTGGTCCTTCGCCTCGGTGATCGGCAGCTCGGTCTCGGCCGCGAGGATCTCGATGACCTTCTGCGGGAAACCCAGGGGCGTGTTGATGCCGGTCCCGACGGCGGTGCCGCCCAGCGGGACCTCTCCGACGCGGGGGAGGACCGCCTGCACGCGCTCGACGCCGAGACGGATCTGGCGCGCATAGCCGCCGAACTCCTGGCCGAGGGTGACCGGCGTGGCATCCATCAGGTGCGTGCGACCCGACTTGACGGCGGTCTTCCAGAGCTCCGCCTTGGTCTCGAGGGCGACGGCGAGGTGGTCGAGCGCCGGGATCAGGTCGTCGATGAGGGCCTGGGTGACGGCGATGTGCACCGACGTGGGGAAGACGTCGTTCGAGGACTGCGAGGCGTTCACGTGGTCGTTGGGGTGCACGGGAGCGCCGAGCTTCTGGGTCGCGAGAGTGGCGAGCACCTCGTTCATGTTCATGTTCGACGAGGTGCCCGAACCGGTCTGGTACGTGTCGACGGGGAACTGCGCGTCGTAGCGACCGGTGATCACGTCATCGGCAGCAGCGGCGATCGCATCGGCGATCGCACCGTCGAGGGTTCCGAGGCGCTTGTTGGCCAGAGCCGCGGCTTTCTTGATGCGGGCGAGGGCGGCGATCTGGGTGGATTCGAGGCCCGTGCCCGAGATCGGGAAGTTCTCGACCGCGCGCTGCGTCTGGGCCGCGTACAGCGCGTCCTTGGGGACGCGCACCTCGCCCATGGTGTCGTGCTCGATCCGGTACTCGATGTTCTCTGTCATGGTCACGTCCTCGTGTGATTCGCGGTGGTTCGGTGGGATTCGGTGCGGGTCAGCCGTCGATGCCGACGGTGACGTGCGGCACGGCGGTGCCCTCGCCGAGGCGGTAGTTCGCGCCGACGATGCCCAGGCGCCCTTCGGCAACGGCGTCGCTGATCAGGCGAGACGACGCCAGCAGGTCATCGATCGTGTTGCCCAGGTGCTCGATCCCGACGTCTTCCGCGTCGAGCTCGCGCGGGTCGACCCCTCCGCTCTTGCGGAGCACGGTGCGGGCCGCGGGCACGATCTTCGCGATGAGGCGCCAGATGTGCGGCGGCAGCTCGGGGCTGTCGAGTGCCGTGGAGTCGATCGCCGCGCGCACCGCACCACAGGCATCGTGCGCGAGCACGATGATGAGCGAAACGTCGAGGGCTGCTACCGCGTATTCGAGGCTCGCAATGGCCGAGTCCGAGGCGACCTGGCCGGCGTTGCGCACCACGAAGAGGTCGCCGAGCCCCTGGTCGAAAATGATCTCCGCGGCGAGGCGCGAATCGGCGCAGCCGAAGAGTGCGGCGCGCGGCGTCTGAGCCGATGCGAGCTCGTGACGACGCTCGACGTCCTGACGCGGGTGGCGCGGCTCTCCGGCGACGAAGCGCGCGTTGCCGTCGCGCATGTCGTCCCAGACCGCCGTCGGCGTCGGCCGGGCCTCGGTCGTGGCATCCGTCATGGTGTCTCCTCACGCAGGGATCGGATCTGGTCGGCGAGGCCCGAGGCGACGGTGGCCGCGCTGGCGGCGTCCGTCGATCCGTAGACGAGCACGGTGTCGCGCCCCGCGGGCGTGGCCAGAGCGTACGAGATCGAGTCCTTGCTGGCGGACGTCGAGATCCGGTACTCGTCCCAGTCGACCCCGTCGATCGTCACGGTTCCGGTCGGTGCGAAACCGCCGAGCTGCCGGCTCGCCCAGCCCGTGGGCGCATCGATTCCCTGCGCGACCCGCACGAAACCGGACGGCCACGCGTAGACGACGCGCCAGGTGCCGCCCTCGAGTCCCGCCGAGTTCGCGCGCCAGTCCGCCGGGGCGGTCGGCACGATCAGCGGATGCCCGAGCGACGCCGTCGCCGACGCGGCAGCGGCAGGCACATCGACGGGCTCGGGTTCGGCGAACGACCCCCGGGGAACCCCCAGATAGACGACGGCGACCACCGCGACGGTGATGAGCAGCGCAGCGATGAGATTGCGGAAGGTCTTGCTCGACCGGTACGCGGCGGATGCGGCCGCCTTGCGGTCGGCGGTCTCTTGCGCAGTCTCGGGACGGCCGAGCTCGGCGACGATACGGGGCGCACCCATCAGCTCACCGCCCGGTTTCGTCGACGCGTGCGGACGAAGCGGCATCCGCCGGACGTGACTCGTCGAGCAGGCGCTTCGCGCCCAAGAGCCACTCCTCGCACCGCGCGGCGAGCGCCTCACCGCGCGTCCACAGCGTCAGCGACTGCTCGAGCGTCGGGGCGCCCTGCTCGAGTTCGGCGACCACGCGCACGAGCTCGTCGCGCGCCTGCTCGAACGAGAGGGTGGCGACATCGGCTGCGGTGTCGGCGCTCATGAGGTCCATCCTACGGCGGACGGCCGACGTCGCCTCACGCGTCCGACTCCGCGACGGGGCCGTCCGAGACGGCCGCGAACGATCCTTCGGCGACCGTCACGACGACCCCGGCGCCGGCGGGCGCCTGGGTCGCCGTGCGCACGATGACGCCTCCGTCCAGATGCGCGATGGCGTAGCCCCGGGCCAGCGTCGCGCCGGGGGAGAGGGCGCGCAGCGATGCGCGCAGCTGCGCGGTGACCCGCTCCCCGGCCTCGATCGCGCGGGTCACCCGGTCGCGTCCGCGCGCCGTGAGGGTCCACAGCTCGTGCGCTCGCGTGGTCAGCATCGTCTCTGGGGTGCGAAGCACCGGGCGCGTGCGCAACTGTTCCAGCTGCGCGACATCGTGCGACAGGCGCTGCGTGAGCCGCGAACGCGCGCGAGAGCGCAGCTGTGCGACAAGTGCGCGCTGCTCGGCGACGTCGGGGACGACGCGTTTGGCGGCATCCGTCGGCGTCGACGCGCGCAGATCGGCGACATCGTCCAGCAGCGGATGATCGTTCTCGTGACCGATGGCCGAGACGACCGGCGTGGTCGCCGCGGCGACCGCGCGCACCAGGCGCTCGTCGCTGAAGCCGAGCAGCGTCTGCGGGTCGCCCCCGCCGCGCGCGATGATGATGACATCGACGTCGGGATCGGCGTCGAGTGTGCCGAGGGCGGCGATCGTCTCGGGCACGCAGCGGTCGCCCTGGACGGCGGCGTGGATCGTGCGAAAGCGCACACCCGGCCAGCGCAGCTCCGCGTTGCGATGCACGTCTTTCTCGGCGTCGCTGCGTTCGCCCGTGATGAGACCGATCACCTGGGGCAGGAACGGGAGTCGCCGCTTACGCGACGGGTCGAACAGGCCTTCGCCGCGCAGCTGGGACCGCAGTCGTTCGAGACGCTCCAACTGGTCGCCGAGGCCCGTGCGACGCATCGACGACACCGTGAACGTGAAGTCGCCGGATTTCACGAAGTAATCGCTCTTGACGCACGCGACCACCCGGTCGCCGACTTTGAGATCGTCGGGCAGGCGCTGCAGCGTCGAAGACCACAGGCGGAAGGAGATCATGGCGTCGGCGGAGGCATCCTTCAGGCGACCGAAGACGTGACCTCCGCGCAGGTTCCACGCCGTGATCTCGCCCTCGACCCACACGGCGCCCCAGTTCGCCACGAAGCCGCGGATGGTCTCGTTCAGGCGCGTGACCGAGGTCGGTGACTCCGGTGCGGAATCCCGAGGATGCACCGCATCGGGCGGGGGCGTCTGACCGGATGCCGCAGTGAACGAGGCCATCGCTGGGTCTCCTCTCATGGATCCGGAGGGATCGTCTCGTGGTCGGATCGGTGAGCGCGCGCGACGAGCGGAGCACGTGCGGCCCGCACCCAGCCTCGGATCCGTACAATCGCAAGGGTGAGCAGCACTGCCGTCCGTCTTCCCTCGCCCCGTGTTCCGGGCCCGCGTGGACGGCTTCAGGATAACCCCGTGGCCGGACACAAGAAGGTGCTGCTCGCCTCGCCGCGCGGCTACTGCGCCGGCGTCGATCGTGCCGTCATCGCGGTCGAGAAGGCGCTCGAGCGGTATGGTGCGCCCGTGTACGTGCGCAAGCAGATCGTCCACAACATCCACGTGGTCACCGAGCTCGAGGCGCAGGGCGCCATCTTCGTCGATGAGGTCGACGAGGTCCCCGAGGGCGCGCACGTCGTCTTCAGTGCCCACGGCGTCTCGCCGGCCGTCGTCGGCGCCGCCGCCGACCGCGGCCTGCACGCCATCGACGCCACCTGCCCGCTCGTCACTAAGGTGCACCGTGAGGCGGTCCGCTTCGCCCGCGATGATTTCGAGATCCTGCTGATCGGCCACGACGGTCACGAAGAGGTGGAGGGCACCGCAGGCGAGGCGCCCGACCATGTCACGGTCGTCAACTCGCCCGACGACGCCGACCTCGTCGAGGTGAAGGATCCCTCGAAGGTGGTCTGGCTCTCTCAGACGACGCTCTCGGTCGACGAGACCATGGAGACGGTCCGCCGTCTGCGGGAACGCTTCCCCGAGCTGAACGACCCGCCGTCCGACGACATCTGCTACGCGACGCAGAATCGCCAGGTCGCGATCAAGAAGGTCGCCGCGGACGCCGATCTCGTGATCGTGGTCGGTTCGGCCAACTCGTCGAACTCGGTGCGTCTGGTGGAAGTGGCCCTCGAGTACGGCGCGGCTGCCGCGTATCGCGTCGACTACGCCCACGAGATCCAGCAGAGCTGGCTCGACGGCGTCGCAACCGTCGGCGTGACCAGCGGTGCGTCGGTTCCCGAGGTGCTCGTGCAAGAGGTGCTGGAAGAGCTGTCGGGCGCGGGCTACCGCGACGTCGAGCAGATCCGCACCGCGGAGGAGGACCTCATGTTCTCCCTGCCGAAGGAACTCCGCCAGGATGCCTCGGGCGCGCGCGATGGGCGTGCGCTGGGGGGTCGAGTGCGGTCGTGAGCGACCAGACCTCCGAGCCGCGTCCCCGTCCGGCGTACGGTGAGTACGCGACGCCCGAAGAACAGCGCGCCGCCATCCGGCAACCCGCTGAGTCGACGCCCGAAGGCACCGGCTCTCCTGCGCCCCACGCGCCTCTTCCGCATGCGCCGGCTCAGCCGACCACCCGTCCGCACCCCACCACCAGTGCGGCACGGCCCACCCGAACTGCCGACCGGATCATCACTGTCGCGCTCCTCGCCTATGGACTCATCACCGTTCTCAGCGCGGTGCCGCAGCTGTGGACCTTCGCGGAGTTCGCCCAGACGTGGATGACCCTGGCCGGCATCGACGCGACCTTCACCAACACCGCGCAAGGCGACCTGTGGGGCCGCATCGGCGCGGGTGTCTTCGTGTTCGGCTGGCTCGTCACCGCCGTGATCTCGTGGCGATCGCTGCGTCGCTCACGGCTCAGCTGGTGGATCCCGCTCGTCGGCGCGATCGTGACTTTCCTCATCGTCAGCGTGTGCCTCACGGTGCCGCTGCTGTCCGATCCCGCCGTCGTGGCGCACTTCTCGCGCTGAGCGGTATCGGCTCTGGGCGCTGGGTTTGGCCTCTGCTGCCCGCGGAAGTCCGGTGTTGGAGGCATCCTTGGCCTCGTCGAAGAAAGAACGGACGCCCCGCCCTCCGAGTCGGGAGGTCCGGGGCGTCCGTGTCCGGTGAGGCTCAGGCGCTGATCGAGTGACCAGCCGAGCCGAGCTGCGTCGTGGCCTCCACGACACGGGCGGCCATCGCGGTTTCCGCGACCTTGCCCCACGCCCGCGGGTCGTAGGCCTTCTTGTTGCCGACCTCACCGTCGACCTTGAGCACGCCGTCATAGTTCTGGAACATGAAACCCGCCACCGAGCGCGTGAAGGCGTACTGGGTGTCGGTGTCGATGTTCATTTTGACCACGCCGTTCGCGACTGCCAGCGCGATTTCCTCGGGAGTCGAGCCGCTGCCGCCGTGGAAGACGAGGTCGAGCGGCTTCGCGGCGGTACCGAACTTCTCGGCGATGCCGGCCTGGATCTCGCCCAGGAGCTCGGGGCGGAGCTTGACGTTGCCCGGCTTGTACACGCCGTGCACGTTGCCGAACGTCAGCGCCGCGATGTAGCGGCCGTTCTCACCGAGACCGAGAGCGTCGACGAACTTCGAGACGTCGGCCGTCGTGGTGTACAGGGCCTCGTTCGAACCCTCGTGCTTCACACCGTCTTCCTCGCCGCCGACGACGCCGACCTCGACCTCGAGGATCGCGTTGATGTTCTTGATGCGGGGGAGGAGCTCCTTCGCGATCTCGATGTTCTCATCGAGCGGAACGGCCGATCCGTCCCACATGTGCGACTGGAACAGCGGATTGCGACCGGCCTTGACCTCTTCTTCCGAGGCCGCGATGAGCGGCAGGACGAAGTCCTCGAGCGCGGGCTTGGGGCAGTGGTCGGTGTGCAGCGCAACCGTGATCGGGTAGTTCTTGGCGACCTCGGTGGCGAACTTCGCGAACGCGATCGCGCCCGTGGCGCGGCCCTTGACGGTGTGTCCGGCGAAGTAGTCGGCGCCACCGGTGGTGACCTGGATGATGCCGTCGGAACCGGCCTCGGTCAGACCCTGCAGGACCGCGTTGATCGACTGCGAGCTCGCGGCGTTGATCGCGGGGAAGGCATAGCCGCCCGCCTTCGCCTTGTCCAGCATCTCGGCGTACTGCTCGGGGGTTGCGACGGGCATTTCCACTCCTCAGGTGTGCGATTGTCTGCACCGTCACTCTATCGAAGGGCATGGGGGTGCATCGGTCGGGACACCGGGCAAAAGCAGCAACGTCGCGGTGTGAGCGCGAACACTGCCGGCGATGCGAGGGCGCTCCGATCGTGGGCGCGCACCCCCCGTTGCCGCATCGGTAAGAATGCCGAATCCTTCACGCCCGAGACAGGAGAATTCTCCTCGACGTGCACCGTGTTGGACGTAGGCTCGGGGCATGGTGAGCCTGACCGCGGACATGAGTCCGCTGCATCCCGATCGGAACCTCGCGCTCGAGCTGGTGCGCGCCACCGAGGCGGCGGCGATCCGCTCCGTGCCCTTCATCGGTCGGGGGCAGAAAGAGCTGGCCGACGGTGCGGCGGTGGATGCCATGCGCGCCTTCCTGACGACGGTGAACTTCGACGGCGTGATCGTCATCGGCGAGGGCGAGAAGGACAACGCGCCGATGCTCTACAACGGCGAGCATGTGGGCACCGGGCGCGGACCGCAGTGCGACATCGCCGTCGACCCGATCGACGGGACGACCCTCACCGCCGAGGGGCGCAACAACGCGCTCTCGGTGCTCGCGGTCGCCGACCGGGGTGCGATGCTGGACGCGTCCAGCGTCTTCTACATGGACAAACTGGTGACCGGACCGGCCGGCGTAGGCGTCGTCGACATCCGGCTGCCCGTCGGCGAGAACATCCGGCTGCTCGCCAAGGCGCTTGGCAAGCCTGTGGACGAGCTGGTGGTCTCGGTGCTGAACCGTCCGCGCCACGCGCGGCTCATCGAGGAGATCCGTGCCTCCGGCGCCGGCACGCGCCTGATGAGCGACGGCGACGTCGCCGGTGGGATCAACGCCGCACGCCACAACGCGCGCACCGATATGTGCATCGGCATCGGCGGAAGCCCCGAGGGCGTCGCCACGACGTGCGCCATCAAGGCACTGGGCGGGCACATCCAGGGCCGACTGTGGGCGCGCGACGACGACGAGAAGCAGCGGGGCATCGACGCCGGTCTCAAGCTCGACGACTACGTGTACGAGGCTGACGAGATGGTCACCGGCAAGAACACGATCTTCGTCGCGACGGGAGTCACGAACGGAGAACTGGTGGCCGGTGTGCGTCGCGACGGCGACTTCGTGTACACCGAGAGCATCGTGCTGCGCGGGGCCTCCGGGACTCTCCGTCGCATCAGCTCGGAGCATCTGACGTCGAAGTGGCTCTGACGGCGTCCGTGGTGAGCGGCCCCCTGCGAGGATAGATCTCGTTTCGGCAAAGAAACGGTCGCTCCTCCCGCTATCGCGGGGCGCTCTGGCACAATGGATCCCGGTCACCGATGACCTGTACGTCGTCCACGTCATCACCGGGGGTTCCCACATGTCCGCAGCAACCAGCAGTCCTCGGACCGGTCAGTTCGCGGTCCCCGTCGACGCGGCGCGTCGGCCCGATGTCCTTCTTCGACGCCGGATGCCGGAGGGCCACCAGGTCAGCGCGTGGTGGATGATCGGCGCATTCGTCGGCGTCACGGTCGCCGTGGTGGGCTTGCTCAACCTCTTCCCCAGCGGCTACTGAGGCGGCTCGCATCACCTGGCAGCGAGCCGGGGCGGCGATGACCGCGGCCTCCGGGCGGAGTCAGACCAGACGGTCGCGCACCTGCCCGACATCCGCGGTGAGCGCATCGGTGTCCCTCTGATCGTCCGTCGAGGTGTCGCCCGGCTGTTCGGCGGGAGACCCGAGGCCCTCCAGATGCTCGGTGAACTCCGAGGCCATGAGGCGGCGGGGCGTCTTCTCGATCGCGGACGGCGTCGCGGTGGAGGCGAGCTTCGTGTCGTCGATCCCCGGAAAGCGGCGGGCACTCACCAGCACGCGCGATTCGAGAGACCCCGCGAAGCGGTTGTAACTGTCGACCGTGCGCTCGATCGCACGTCGGAGGTCGTCCGTGTGCGTCGCCAGAGCGCCGAGGCGCTGGTACAGCTCATTCCCGAGATCGAACAGGCGTCGCGCCTCGGTCGACACGTCCTGTTGCGTCCACGTGTACGCCACGGTCTTCAGCACGGCCCACAGGTTCACGGGTGAGGCCAGGGCCACGCGACGCGAGAACGCGTAGTCGAGCAGAGCGGGATCCTCTTCCAGTGCGGCGCCCAGCAGTGACTCGCTGGGGATGAAGCAGACCACGAACTCGGGACTGGACTCGAGTCCGGTCCAGTAGCGCTTCGCCGCGAGCGCGTCCACATGGGCCCGCACAGCCTTCACATGCTTCTGCAGCAGCTGTGTGCGTCGAGCCGCCTGTTCGCCCTGAGCGGTCGCGGGGATCGCCGATGCCTCGAGGTAGGCATCCAGCGGCACCTTCGCGTCGACCGCCAGCGCCTTCCCTCCGGGCAGGCGGACGACCATGTCCGGCCGCCCCGCCCCGGCATCCGATGTGAGCGACGACTGCGTGTCGAAGTCGACGTACCGGGTGAGGCCGGCCGATTCGACGACGCGTCGCAGCTGGGTCTCGCCCCACACGCCGCGGGTGGCGTTCGAGCGCAGCGCACCGGCGAGGGACTCGGTCGTCGCCCGCAGCGCCTCATCGGAATCGTGCGCGCGCCGGAGCTGCTCGGCGATCGATCCGTACTGCTGCTGACGCTCGCGCTCGAGCTCGTCGACCTTGTGCTGCATCGTCTGCAGTGTCTCCTGCACCGGTGCGAGGGCGCGCAGGACGACCTGCTCGCGCCGTTCCCGATCGTGTTGGGCGGCCTGATCGGCGCGGGCTTGTGCGCCCAGGTCACGGGTCACCGCGCGCTGCTGCTCGAGCTGATCCGCGAGCGAGCGCGCCGCGGACTCGGCGGCGGCGGCGCGCTCGCTCAGCGCCGCCCGATCCGTCGCGGATCGCTCGGCGGCGCGTGCGGACTGACCGAACCAGCCGGCGACGAAGCCCGCCACCAGACAGGCGATGGCGAGGACGGTGACGAGGGCGGCATCCATGACCACAGTGTGTCGCGGGCCAGCGACATCGCTGCCGCGACACGTCGCGCTGCCGCCCGGACCGGTCGTCGCGCGGCCGGGGTCGGGGATCGGTTCAGGCGTGCAGCACGGCGCCGGCCGCGGCGCGCGCCGCCGGAATCCGCGGCACCCGCACACCGAGCAGCATCGCCAACTCGACGACATCCTCGGCGCCGGCGCGTCGTGCGGCGTCGATCATGATGTGGGCGCAGGCGAGGGCGTCGGCGGCCGCGTCGTGGTGGGCGAAATCGAGGAATCCCGCCGCCGCCGCGACCGACGGCAGCCGGTAGGAGTCGAGTTCATACGTCTTGCGGGCGACCTGCAGACTGCACACGTACCGATACGGCGGGCACGCGGCATCCGTCGCCTCGCACGTCCGACGGAGCACGCTCATGTCGAAACCGGCGTTGTGCGCGACCAGAACGTCGTCACCCGCGAAGGCCGACAGATCGGACAGCTGGGTCGACCAGTCGTCGGCGTGCTCGACGTGCTCGGGGCGGATCCCGTGGATGCCGATGTTCAGCTCGAAGAAGCGATCGTGACCCGGCGGCGGCTTGATGAGCCAGCCGGCCGTCTCGACCACGCGCCCGTCTCGCACCCGAGCGAGCCCCACGGCGCAGGCCGAGGCGCTCGAAGAGTTCGCCGTCTCGAAGTCGATGGCGGTGAAATCCAGGGGCACGCCCCCACTCTCTCTCCGGGCGCCGACACTGCCGCGAAGGCGCGCCGGTCGCGAGCGGCGTCGCGCACGACAGCGGGGAGCGATCCTGCTGCGATCGCTCCCCGCCGGTTCTCCGCGTCCGGCGTGCGCCGGGCCGGGGGTCTTCGTGGCGTCAGTACTTCATCACGATGCGGCCCTCGATCTTGCCGCGCTGCATCCGATCGAAGATGTCGTTGATGTCGTCGATGGTCTCGACCGCCACCGTCGGGTGGATCTGACCGCGGGCGTAGAAGTCGAGCGCCTCGATCATGTCCTGACGTGTGCCGACGATCGAGCCGCGCACCGTGATGGCGCGCAGCACGATGTCGAAGATGTCAGCGTCGAACGTCCCCGGAGGCAGACCGTTGAAGACGATCGTGCCGCCCCGGCGCACGGCGCCGAGGGCCTGGTCGAAGGCGCGAGGATGCACGGCGGTGACCAGCACGCCGTGCGCACCGCCGGTGACCTCCTGGATCTTCGAACCGGGTTCGTGCTCGGCGGCGTTGACGGTGACTTCGGCGCCGTGGCTGCGGGCGAGCGCGAGCTTCGCGTCGTCGACGTCGACCGCGACGACGCGCATCCCCATGGCGCGCGCGTACTGCACCGCGATGTGGCCGAGGCCGCCGATGCCGGAGATGACGACCCACTCGCCGGGGCGGACGCCGGTCATCTTGAGGCCCTTGTACACGGTGACGCCGGCGCACAGGATCGGCGCGACCTCGACGGGGTCGGCCCCCTCGGGGATGCGGGCGGCGAAGCGCTCGTCGACGAGCATGTACTCGCCGAAGCTGCCGTCGACGGAGTAGCCGCCGTTCTGCTGCTCGGGGCAGAGCGTCTCCCAGCCGGTGCGGCAGTACTCGCAGACGCCGCACGCCGACCAGAGCCACGCGTTGCCGACCTTCTGGCCGACCTCGAGGGTTGTGACGTCGGGGCCGAGGGCGACGACCTCGCCGTAGCCCTCGTGCCCGGGGATCAGGTCGCCCTTGGGAGCGACGGGCCAGTCGCCGTGCGCGGCGTGCAGGTCGGTGTGGCAGACACCGCTCGTGATGACCTTGACGAGGGCCTGGTGCGGTCCGGGCGTCGGGATCGGGACGTCCGAGACCACCAGCGGTTCGCCGGCGGTCTTCACGACCGCGGCGCGCATCGTGTCGGTGCCGGCGGTGCGCTCGGTGACGGTGGGGGTGTCGGTCAGAGTCGTCATTGACATCACTTCCTCTCGGCGGAGCCATTCCGCCCGATGGCCTCGACGGTAGGCGCGGCAACGTTGCATGTGGTTGCGAGGCGGCCCTCGGCCGCGCAGGGTCGGGTTCTGCCGCCGCGTGGGCGCTGCGGCGTATCGTTGGAGCATGGTGACGCGCGATGAGCTGGCGATGAGTTTCGGGGCGGCTGCGGCGGCGTACGAGCAGGGGCGTCCCGACTACCCGGCCGAGGCGGTGGCGTGGCTGCTCGAGACGGTCGGCCCGCATCCGCGGATCGCGGACGTCGGGGCGGGCACCGGCAAACTCACACGCGTCGTCGCTGCTCTGGTCGCCGAGCGCGGCGCGGATGTCATCGCCGTCGAGCCGGATGCGGCGATGCTCGACGCCCTGCGGGCGGCGCTGCCCGGAGTGGAGACCCTCGTCGGCACGGCGGAACGCTTGAATCTGCCCGACGCGAGCGTCGACGCGGCCGTGTTCGGACAGTCCTGGCACTGGGTGGACCCCGTCGCGGCATCGGCGGAGGTCGGTCGCGTGCTCCGGCCCGGGGGAGTACTGGGCCTTGTCTGGAACATCCGCGACGAGACCACGCCGTGGGTCGCGCGGCTCGGCGAGATCATGAAAGGCAGCCACGCCGAGGAACTCCTCGCCGGCGGTGGTCCGGTCGTCGCGGCGCCGTTCGGCGACCTCCAGGTGCGCACGTGGACGTGGACGCGCCCGCTCACGCGGGCCGGGCTGACATCGCTCGTACACTCCCGCAGCTACGTCATCACGGCATCCGCCGACGAGCGCGCCCGGATCGATCACGAGATCTCGGCGCTCTTCGACGAGATCGGCGCCGTGGGGGATGCCGTCGTCGCGCTCCCGTACGTGACGTACGCCTTCCGGGCGATGACGGGGAGCGCCCCCATCTAGACTGGTCTCCCGTGGCTCTTACCATCGGAATCGTCGGTCTCCCCAATGTCGGCAAGTCGACGCTCTTCAACGCGCTGACCAAGAACGACGTGCTCGCGGCGAACTACCCGTTCGCGACGATCGAGCCCAACGTCGGTGTCGTGAACCTGCCCGACCCGCGGCTGGAGAAGCTCGCCGAGGTCTTCGGCTCGGAGCGGATCCTGCCCGCCGCAGTCTCGTTCGTCGACATCGCCGGCATCGTCCGCGGCGCGAGCGAGGGCGAGGGCCTCGGCAACAAGTTCCTCGCGAACATCCGCGAGGCCGACGCCATCGCGCAGGTCGTCCGCGGTTTCGCCGACGGCGACGTCGTGCACGTGGACGGCAAGGTCGACCCGGCCTCCGACATGGAGACCATCAACGCCGAGCTGCAGCTGGCCGACCTCGAGACCCTCGAGAAGGCCATCACGCGCTACGAGAAGGAGGTCCGGGGCAAGAAGCTCGACCCCGCCGTCCTCGAGGCCGCCGTCGCCGCCCGCGACGCCCTTCAGCGCGGCGAGCTGCTGTCGGCGTCCGGCCTCGACCTCGACCCCATCAGGGAGCTCGGGCTGCTGACCGCCAAGCCCTTCCTGTTCGTCTTCAACGTCGACGAGGGCGTGCTCACCGACGATGCGCGCAAGGCCGAGCTCGGGGCCCTCGTCGCCCCCGCGAAGGCCGTCTTCCTCGATGCGAAGATCGAGTCGGAGCTCATCGACCTCGACCCCGCGGATGCCGCTGAGCTGCTCGCCTCGACCGGGCAGGACGAGTCGGGCCTTGACCAGCTCGCCCGGATCGGCTTCGACACCCTCGGCCTGCAGACCTACCTCACCGCAGGGCCCAAAGAGGCCCGAGCCTGGACGATCGGCAAGGGCTGGAAGGCGCCGCAGGCGGCGGGCGTCATCCACACCGACTTCGAAAAGGGCTTCATCAAGGCCGAGGTGATCTCGTTCGACGACCTCGTCGAGACCGGCTCGGTCGCCGCCGCGCGCGCTGCCGGCAAAGCCCGCCTCGAGGGCAAGGACTACGTCATGCAGGACGGCGATGTCGTGGAGTTCCGCTTCAATGTCTGACGGTCTGCCTGCCTGTCCCGCGTGCGCCGAGGACTACACGTATGAGTCCGGCGCGATGCTCACCTGCCCCATGTGCGGCCACGAATGGGCGCCCGGTGCGGACGGCCAGGCAGACCCGGCAGGCGACCCTGTGGTGAAGGATGCCGTCGGCAACGTCCTCGCTGACGGCGACACCGTGACCATCGTGAAGGACCTCAAGGTGAAGGGTGCGGGCGGCGGCGTCGTCAAGGTCGGGACGAAAGTCCGCGGCATCCGGCTGATCGCCGATGGGGTGGACGACCACGACATCGACGCGAAGGTCCCCGGTTTCGGGCAGATGCAGCTGAAGTCGAGCGTCGTCAAGAAGGTTCTGTCCTGACAGCACGCCGATCCCCGGTGCTCAGGCGACGATACGGGAACGCTTCCTGCAGCGACTGAGGTCCGGAATCCGGTCAGGCGCGCAGCCCCGAGGCGTCAGACTGGTGGCGTGGCGGGATTTCATCACGTGGAGGTCTGGGTTGCCGACCTCCACCAGGCACGAACCGAATGGGGCTGGCTGCTGAGTGAAGCGGGCTTTCAGCCGGCGACCGAATGGCCCGAGGGCGAATCGTGGTCTGCCGGTTCGGCCTACCTCACGCTCACGACATCGCCGAATCTCTCCGGCGCGGTCCACGACCGTCGAGCGCCGGGGATGAACCATCTGGCATTCTCGGCGGGGTCCCGCGAACGAGTCGACGCGATCATTGAGGCATCCGACAGTCACGGCTGGCGCCCGCTGTATCACGATCGCTATCCGCACGCCGGCGGTCCCGATCACTATGCGGGCTGGCTCGAGAACTCCGCCGGGTTCAAGGTCGAGCTCGTCGCCGATCCGGTCTGATCCTGCTGCCACGGGGCGTCCCTGCGGCCTTCAGATGACACGATAGGGGGATGACCGCCACTCTCGTCGCCCAGGACCTGTCGGGCGGATATGGCCATCGCGTGCTCTTCGACGGTGTCGACCTGACCGTTGCTCCGGGCGACGTGGTCGGGGTCGTCGGGTCCAACGGTGCGGGCAAGTCGACTCTGCTGCGTCTGCTCGCCGGCGTCGATCGGCCACTCGCGGGGCGAGTCTCACTCGCCCCGGCGGATGCGTTCGTCGGTTTTCTGCCGCAGGAGCACGAGCGTCGCGACGGCGAGAGCGTCGCCGCCTACATCGCCCGCCGCACGGGGTGCGCGGATGCGACGCGCGACCTCGATCAGGCATCCGCCGCCCTCGCCGACTCGTCCCTCGCGGAGCCCGGAACCGACCCCGCCGACGTCTACTCGGTCGCGCTCGATCGGTGGTTGGCGAGCGGCGCGGCAGACCTCGACGACCGGCTCCCGACCGTCGCCGCCGACCTCGGGCTCGAGGTGGGAGCGGATGCCCTCATGACCTCGCTCTCGGGAGGGCAGGCGGCCCGCGTCGGCCTTGCCGCCCTGCTCCTGAGCCGCTTCGACATCGCCCTCCTCGACGAACCCACCAACGACCTCGACCTCGACGGACTGGCAAGGCTGGAAGAGTTCGTGCGCTCGCACCGCTCGGGCATCGTGCTGGTGAGTCATGATCGCGAGTTTCTCGCCCGGTCGGTCACCCGTGTGCTCGAGCTCGACCTCGCCCAGCACACGCACCACCTGTACGGCGGGGGATACGATGCGTACCTCGAAGAGCGCGCGACGCTGCGTCGTCACGCCCGCGAGCGCTACGACGAGTTCGCCGACAAGAAGGCCGACCTCGTCGCGCGAGCGCGCACTCAGCGCGAATGGTCGAGCCAGGGCGTGCGCAACGCGATGCGGAAGTCCCCCGACAACGACAAGATCCGCCGTCGTGCGGCGACCGAATCGAGCGAGAAGCAGGCGCAGAAGGTACGCCAGATGGAGAGCCGCATCGCGCGCCTCGACGAGGTCGAGGAGCCGCGGAAGGAGTGGCAGCTGTCGTTCACGATCGGAGCCGCACCCCGCTCGGGCACGGTCGTCTCCACGCTCTCCGGCGCTGTCTACCGGCGCGGTTCGTTCACGCTCGGACCGGTGTCGCTGCAGGTCAACGCGGGCGAGCGCATCGGCATCACGGGCCCGAACGGCGCCGGCAAGTCGACCCTGCTCGCTGCTCTCCTCGGACGCATCCGTCCCGACGGGGGCACCGCGGCCCTCGGCTCCAACGTGCGGATCGGCGAGGTCGACCAGGCCCGCTCGCTGCTGACGGGGGACCGTCCGCTGCGCGATGCGTTCGGTGCCGTCGTCACGGAGCTCAGCCCCGAAGAGGTGCGCACGCTCCTCGCCAAGTTCGGGCTCGGTGCCGATCACGTCGACCGGTCCGCGGGCGAACTGTCGCCGGGTGAGCGCACACGCGCCGCACTCGCGGTGCTGCAGGCGCGCGGCGTGAACGTGCTCGTCCTCGACGAGCCCACGAACCACCTCGACCTGCCCGCGATCGAGCAGCTCGAGCAGGCGCTGGACTCCTTCGACGGCACTCTGCTGCTCGTCACCCACGACCGTCGCATGCTCGACGCGGTGCGGGTCGATCGCCGGTGGAGCGTCGATCGGGGCGTCGTGCGCGACGCCGGCGTGTGAGCACGATGGATGCCAC
This sequence comes from Microbacterium dextranolyticum, assembly GCF_016907295.1. NCBI lineage: Bacteria > Bacillati > Actinomycetota > Actinomycetes > Micrococcales > Microbacteriaceae > Microbacterium > Microbacterium dextranolyticum. The sequence goes on along the minus strand of NZ_JAFBBR010000001.1, from coordinate 1,942,332 downwards.
AGCGATGCCGTCCGGACCGGCGCCCGGCCCCTCGCGCGGGCGCGGTCGCCGCGGCGGATGCCTCGGCGCGATCGTCATCGTCGTCGCTGTCGTCGTCGGGCTGCCCGTCACCATCACTCTCGTCAACGACGCCGCCGCTCGGCGCATCGAGAACGAGCTGGTCGCGCTGCCGCTGCCGGCCTGCACCGAACGGGTGGGCTCCGCATCCCGGGCGGCCAAGCTGACCGGGAACGGCAACGGCATGCAGTATCTGGGAGCGATCTTCGTCCGAAGTGAGCTGAGCATCGCAGACCTCCAGGCGTACTACGACGACGCCAGCGATTCCACCGGACTGTCCGTCACCGTCTCGGATGCCGGTGCCCTCGACGACATGCACGGGGGCCCGATCGGCGCTGGGCTGCCATCGGGCACGCGGATCGTGTGGGCTTGGGGCGACGGGCCCGGTGAGCTGTTCGAAGAGTTCGACATCCGCGGCCACTGACGCAGCGGCCGGACTCAGACCGGTTCGGTGGTCCGGATGAGTCCGCACCCGAGGCATGACCAGGCCACCAGGAACCTCTCATCGTCGAGGATCTCGAACGAGAGAGGGTCACCGCACGTCGGACACGGCGGCAACTGCTCGGGCCGGATGCGCACCGATCCAGCGTAGATCGGATCCCCGCCACCCAGGGCGTGACCCCGTGTGGTCGGGTGAGGTGAGTTCGGGGCCTCGTGTGGTCGGCATCCGTGCCGCGGAGCGACCACACGCGACCCGAAACCGGCGCGCGGGGCGCCACCGTGGATTGGGGTCCCGTGTGGTCGGATCCGGTGGTCGGGGGTCTCCTGGGGCCGTGTGGGGTGGGTTCGGGGCCTCGTGTGGTCGGTGTCCGCGCCGCGGAGCGGCCCCACACGACCCCAAACCGGGCAGGCGAGCGCCAGGGAGGCGAGCTATCGGCCCTGGCGCTTCTTGTAGGGCTTGGGCTGGCCCTTCACGATGGGCGCGCGGCCGCGGCCCTTCGAAGCCTTCGCCTTGCCGCCGGCGGCGGCTCGGGGCGTCGCCGGTGCGACCGGCGCGGGCGCCTCGGTGATGCGCCGGCGGGCCTCCTCGAGCAGCAGCATCCCTGCCTGCGTGAGGCGCCACGGCGTACCGCGACGATCGATCAGCGGGTGCCCGACGTCGGCTTCGAGCCTGTCGATCGAGGTGTGCAGCGACGCGAGCGGGATGCCGAGGGCGTCGGCTGCGCGCGGCAGATGCAGGTCCGCATCGACCACCGCCGCGAAGCGCTGCAGGGCGGCGAGGTTCATCGAGGGTCCTTTCGTCGGTCCGGCCAGGTTACCGGCGGGCGATGTCGGCCTGCGACGGGCGCGCCCGGCACCGCCCCGGTATCAGCCGACGAGCGGGCCTCCGCTCTTCCAGTACCCGAGGAACGCGACCTGTTCCTTCGTCATGCCCGCGGCGGTGAGCAGCCCGCGGATGCGCGTCGTCGTGGATGCCTCGCCGGCGATCCATGCATACGCGCCCGCGAGCATGCCGCCGTGCGCTCTGAGCCACGCGCGTGCCGCCTTCTCGAGGCTCTCTCCCGGCATCCCGTCGCGCTCGACGACCCGGATACGTGCCCGGCTCTCCGGCGCGACGGATGCCGCGAGCACCGCATCGTCGGGATCGGCGATCTCGAGCAGCGCGTCCGTAGCCGTCGTCGGCATCGCGCGCACGATGTTGCGCACGGCGGGCAACGCCGATTCGTCGCCGATCAGCAGCAGGCGTTCGCACCCGTGCGGGGGCACGAAGTGAATGCCGTAGCCCGTCCAGCCCGCGCGCGCATCGGGACCGGTGATCGTCAGCTCGTCGCCCGGCGCGCACGTCATCGCCCACGTCGACGCGGGACCCGCGGGCTCGTGCACGAACACGTCCACGTCGATCTCCCCGGCATCCGACCGGATCGCCGACGGCGTGTAGGTGCGCAGCACGTTCCGCTCATCCTCGGGGAGCGCCTTCCACCGTGCGTACCACTCCCGCGGATGCGGCGTCGGATCCGTCTGAAGGCCGAACTCGGGCGTCGTGCCGTCGCGCATCGGCAGCACCAGCTTGATGCGCTGATCGAGCCCCCACGGAGCGAAATTCCGCAGCGCGTCCCCGGCGAGGGTGATGCGCACGAAACCGGGGCTCAGCCGGGCGGTCCGATCGACGCGCACGCGGAACGCGCTGTACTCCCAGGGCCGTGACGGAGCGGCATTCATCGCATTCGCTCCGTCGCGGTGCGCGCGGTCTGCGAGAGCGGCGCGGCGCGGGGGACCACGAGCGGCCCGCCGGTGATCGGATCGGCGATGACGACGTTGGGCAGGTCGTAGATCCGCTCCACGAGTTCGCTCGTGACCACGTCGGCCGGCGGGCCCTCCGCGAGGATCCGACCGTCGCGCATCGCGATGATGTGATCGGCGTAGCGCGCGGCATGGTTGAGGTCGTGCAGCACGGCGACGATCGTGCGACCCTCCCGGTTGAGCTGGGCGAACAGCTCCATGAGTTCGACCTGATGGGCGATGTCGAGGAACGTGGTCGGCTCGTCGAGGAGCAGCAGGTCGGTGTTCTGGGCCAGCACCATGGCGACCCACACCCGCTGTCGCTGGCCTCCGGAGAGCTCGTCCACGCGCCGGGGGGCGAGTTCGGCTGTGCCCGTGGCAGCGAGCGCGTCGCGGACCGCGTGCTCGTCGGCGGTCGACCACTGGCGCAGCAGTCCCTGATGCGGATAGCGCCCGCGCGCCACGAGGTCGGCGACGGTGATGCCGTCGGGCGCGAGCGCCGTCTGCGGCAGCAGTCCGAGGCGTCGCGCGACCTCTTTGGCGGGGATGCGGGTGATCTCCTTGCCGTCGAAGACGACACGGCCGGCTTCTGGCGCGATCAACCGTGACAGTCCGCGCAGGAGGGTCGACTTGCCGCACGCGTTCGGCCCGATGATCACGGTGAACGAACCGTCCGGGATGCGTGTGCTGAGCCCCTCCACGATCGTGCGATGGTCGTAGCCGAGGGTGAGGTCCTGCGCGTGCAGGCGTGCATCGACCGGTTCGGGCCGATGACGATCGGACGACGGGTCCGGGACGGGGGAGCGGTGTTCACGCACGGCGACGGATCTCCAAGACGAGGGTGATGACGAGGTACAGTCCGCCGACCGACACGGTGACCACACCGACGGGGAGGGCGACGGGCAGGACGTGCTGTGCGACGACGTCGGATGCCAGCAGCACGAACGCACCGACCAGGCCCGACAGCGTGAGCGAGAGCGACGGTGTGCCGGCGACGCGGCGAGCGATCTGCGGAGCGGCGAGAGCGACGAAGGCGACGGGGCCGATCACCGCGGTCGCGATGGATACGAGCCCGACACCGGCGAGGAGGGCCAGCGCGCGGACGGTGTTCGGCCGTGCACCGGTCGCCGTGGCGACGTCGTCGCCGAGGTCGAGTTGGCGGAGACGAGGTGCGACGAGAATCAGCAGCAGGATCAGAGGGGTGGCGCAGACGAGCGCGCCGATGAGGGGCGGCGCGGTCACACCGTTCAGTGTTCCGGCGCCCCAGGCGGAGGCGAACATCGCGGTCTCGAGCTCGACCTTCAGCAGCATCCACGTGTTCGCCGAGGCGAGGATCGCCGAGATGCCGATACCGATCACGATGAGGCGGAAGCCCTGCAGTCCGCCGCGATAGGCGAGGCTCCAGATGAGCAGCGCGGTCAGCAGGCCGCCGGCCACGGCGCCCACCGTCATGAGCGGCCACGACGCCGAGAAGAGCACGATGCTCAGCAGCATCCCGGTGAAGGCTCCGTGCGACAGCCCGAGGATGTCGGGACTCGCGAGCGGATTTCGGGTCACGCTCTGGAACAGCGCTCCCGACACGGCGAGCAGGCCGCCGAGCAGGATCGCTGCGAGGGTGCGCGCCATACGCCAATCGAAGACGACCGTTCGATCCAGCGGCTCGCCGCCGCCGAGCAGCACGCGTACCACGGCAGGCGGATCGAGAGGATAGGTGCCGAGCCCCAGAGAGACGACACCGACCGCGGCGATGAGGGCGATGAGCAGGATGCCGGTGATCGCCGAGCGCACGCGCAGGATGCCCGACCAGCGACCGACCCGCAGCACGCGGCGTCGGTAGCCCGCATCGAGGGGCGGGGAGAAGTCCAGACCGGTCATCCGAGAGTGCTCGCTCTCCGCCGGCGTGCGAGCGCGATCAGCAGGGGCGCCCCGATGAACGGCGTTACGATGCCGACCGGGATCTCCGCCGGTGCGATGAGGATCCGGCCCAGAACGTCCGAGAGCAGGACGATGCTCGGCGCGAGGAGTATCGACAGCGGCAGGATGCGACGCTGGTCGACGCCGAAGGTCCACCGCACCACGTGCGGCACCATGAGTCCGACGAACGCGATCGGTCCTGCGAGCGCGGTCGCGGTGCCGGCGAGTACGGTGACGGTCGCGATGACGCCGATCCGGATGCCGCCGACATTCGCCCCCTGCGCCCGTGCGACGTCCTCGCCGAGGGCCAGCGCATTGAGTCCGGGCGCCAGGACCAGTGCCGCGACCGCGCCGAGAGCGGCGAACGGCAGCACCGGGGTGAGCACGTCGAACCCGCGGCCGAGGAGCGAGCCGGCGTGCCACGAGCGCATCTGGTCGAATGCGTCCGGGTTGCTCAGGGTCATCCCGGTCGTCAGCCCGGCGAAGACCGCCCCGAGCGCGACGCCGGCCAGGGTGAGCCGGATGGGGTCGGCGGCGCCTCGCCCGGACGAGCCGATCAGATAGACCGCGACGGTGACCACGAGCGCACCGAGGAACGCGAGCCAAACGACGGAGGCGATGTCGCGCAGACCGAAGAAGGCGATGCCCACGGCCACGGCGAAGGCTGCGCCGGCGTTCACGCCGAGGATGCCCGGGTCGGCGAGCGGATTCCGGGTGAATGCCTGGATGAGCGCGCCCGCCGCGCCGAGGGCCACGCCGACGACGATGCCCGTGACGGTGCGCGGCAGCCGGAGATCGCCCACGACGTACTGGGCTTCCGCGGAACCCGCTCCTCGCAGGGCGTCCAGGACCGTCGCCAAGTCGAGCGGGTTCGACCCGAGTGCGAGCGACAGCGTGACGGAGACGAGGAGGAGAGCGATGAGAGCGAGGATCCCGCCCGCGAGCCCGGCCGGGCCGGCTCGCGGGCGGGTGCGCCGCCGTGCGCACGGCGGTAAGGGTGGCGGTCACCGGTGCGCGGCGAGGAACTTCTCGATGTCGTCGAGGACGAGCTCGCCGCCCTTGGGCCCGACCCCCGAGAGCCAGTAGCTCGTGTCGACGAGCGTCAGCGAGGGGAACTCGCCCGCGTTGCGCGTGATGGCGGGGGGCGTCGTCGTGGCATCCGCGGGATCGATGCTGCTGACGAAGACGTAGTCGGCTTTCGCATCGAGGATGTTCTCGGGCGAAATGTCTCGACCGATGCCGCCGTCGCCGTCCCAGGGCTGGGCGGGGATCGTGAGTCCGACGCAGGCCAGCGCGCTCCCCGCGAACGACGTGGGGGAGTAGATCCGCAGCGATGTCTCGCTGAGCGGCCGGACGAAGTTGGCGGTCTTTCCGGCGACGGGATACTCCGACGCGATCCGCGCGCAGCGGGAATTGAAGTCGTCGACGAGCGCCATCGCCTGCGTGCGGTGGCCGAGGGCGTCGCCGATGAGTGCGACGTTTCGCTGCCACGGGTCGGCCTGCGTCTTCATGAAGACCGTCGGAGCGATCGCGGAGAGCTGGTCGTACAGCTTCGAATGGCGGGCTTCGGTGCCGAGGATCAGGTCGGGCCTGAGGGAGGCGATCGCCTCGAGGTCAGGCTCGGCGACGGTGCCCACGGACTGGACGCCGCTCACGCCGAGGTACGCCGGCACGCCTCCGACGTTGGCGGGGAGGGCCGCGCCGACCGGGGTCACGCCGAGTGCCACGGCGGTGTCGAGCTCGACCGGTTCGAGGACGACCACGCGCTGCGGGCTGTCGGGGACCTCGGTCGTGCCGCGTGCGTGCTCGACCGCGTGCGTCCCGGCGCTTGCTGCACTCATCGACGTGGTGGCGTCGGGGCGTGATGCGGCGGAGCAGCCGGTGAGGATGACGCCGAGGGCGGCGACGGCGGCGATGAGCGTCAGAGCTCGGCGGGGCGCGGGAGGACGCATGGAGAAAGACACCTTTCGAATGGTGACGAGGCGATCCCGTGGGGGACGGATCGGCTCGTGCAGGGTAGGTAAGCCAATCCTAATCAGTCGCTGTGGCCGATCCGTGACGGGGGATGCCGCGACATCGACCTCATCGACGCGCGAGATGCGTCCTGTCAACCCCTCGAGCGGTGCGGAACGTCGACCTAGGCTCGAGGGATACATTTCGTCGAGAGGATCGATATGTCGCGCTTCACTTACTGGCTCTCGCTCGCCGCCGTCGGCGCTGCCGCCTATGTCCTCGGTGCCCGCGCCGGGCGCTCGCGCTATCGCGAGATCAGCGGCGCGGCCAAGCACCTGTGGGACGATCCGTCGCTGCGGAAGGCTCGGCGTCAGTCGCGCAAGGTTCTGGACAAGGCGGCGAAGAAGGCTGCCAAGAAGCTCGGCGTCTGACCCCGCGCCCCCCGGCTCGGCGTACAATCCAGGCATGGCCACCTCGAACCTTCCGACCCCCTCGCTGCAGCCCGTCCCCGACGAGAAGAACCTCCTTCTACCGGTGGACGACGCTCCGTCGTGCTGCGGCGGTAGCTGCAGCATCGGCTGAGCCCGCCTCGTCGTCCGACGTCCACGTCGGCCGCGCGCCCCGGTTTCTGGACGAAACCGGGGCGCGGCGTATGTGGGGTGGCCGAGTGATCAGTGCGCCGGCGGCGCATCCTCGATGGCATCGGCGGGCTTGCGGATGAAGAACGCGCTGATCAGCAGCGGTGTCGCGATGATCGCCGCCAGCAGGAACGCAGCCCGTGCGCCGGCGGCTCCGGCCGCGTGCGCCTCGGTGCCCGCCTGCGCTGCCGCCGCGCCCACCGACGACATGATCGTGATGAGCAGTGCGATGCCTGCGGCGCCGGCCACCTGCTGGACGGTGGAGACCGTCGCACTGCCATACGAGTAGAACCGGGGCGGCAGCGAACCGAGCGACGCGGTGAACAGCGGGGTGAACGACATCGCGAGCCCCACCGAGAACAGCGTCTGCGCCACGACGATGATCCACACCGGAGTCGACTCGGTGAGGGTTGTGAAGCCCCAGAGCACCGCCAGAACGATGATCGTGCCGGGCAGCAGGAGCACGCGCGTGCCGCGTTGATCGTAGATCCTGCCGATGACGGGCCCGAGCAGACCCATCGCGAGCGCTCCGGGCAGCACCGCGAGTCCCGACTCCGTGGCGCTCATCCGCAGCGTTCCCTGCAGATAGAGAGGCAGCGCCGTGATCGTGCCGAAGAACGCGAGCGACATGACGGCGAAGTGCGCGACGGACAGCGAGAAGTTCCCCGAGCGGAAGATCCGAAGGTCCAGAAGAGCGTCATCGACCTTCTGCAGCGCGAGCTGACGCCACACGAACAGGGCGAGTGCGACCACTCCGATTGCCAGAGCGATGACGAGTGTCACCGTGCTCGCGCCCGACGCATCGGGGGAGGATGTGCCGCCGTGGTCGCCGCCGATCTGGCTGAGGCCGAACACCAGGCCGCCGAAGCCGAGCGCCGACAGGACGACCGAGACGACGTCGAGGGGTGCATGTGTCCGCTCACCGATGTTCGGGATCCACCGGATGCCGGCGACGAGCGCGATCAGCGCGATCGGCAGCACGATCGCGAAGATCCAGCGCCAGCTGAGGGTGTCGAGCACGATTCCGGCCATCGTCGGACCGATCGCCGGCGCGAGCGAGATCACGACGCTCATCCGCCCCATCATGCGCCCGCGCAGATGCGGCGGCACGACGGTCATCAGGGTCGTCATGAGCAGCGGCATCATGATCGCCGTGCCGGATGCCTGGACGACGCGGGCCACGACGAGCACCTCGAAGCCGGGAGCGAGAACGGCGATCAGCGTTCCCGCCGAGAAGAGCCCCATCGCGGTCACGAACATCGCGCGGGTCGAGAACCGATTGAGGAGGAATCCCGTGGTCGGGATGACGACGGCCATCGTGAGCATGAATGCCGTCGTCAGCCATTGCGCCGCCACGGCGGTGATGTCGAGGTCGCCGATGAGGTGAGGGATCGCGACACCCATCGTGGTCTCGTTCAGGATCGCGACGAACGCGGCCGCGAGCAGCAGCCAGATGACGCGGTTCTCCTTCGCGCCGATGGGGTCCCTCGGCGGGGCGTCGTTGGTCTCGGACGGGTCGAGGGGGTCGACGGACTCGGTGCCGGTGTCGACGGATGCCATGGGCGCTCCTGGGGTCATCGGGTGGGACGTACGAGAGAGGTGATGCGCGGATCCGGAGGAACGCGGCCGGAGAAGATCGCCGCGGGCGCGACCTCCACAGTAACCGCCGGGTCGGACACCGTATTCCGCAGTGACGTGGGACGATCGCGCAATGGCATCCCGTCACCACTCCCGCGTGGCCGTTCGCGGCCCCGTGTCCATCGGCGTCGGCGTCGCGGTCGCGGTCGCGATCGTCCCGCCTCTCGGCTGGGTTGCAGGGCTCCTCGCCGGCTGGGCGGCGCTCGCGATCGCCAACGTCGCCTGGTTGCTGACAGCGCTGTGGCCGATGGATGCCGCGCGGACGCGGACGCACGCGACGACGGAAGACCCGGGCCGCGTGCTCGCCCGCACGATCGCCCTCACCGGCAGTGTGGCGAGCCTCGGCGCCGTCGTCGCCGTGCTCGCCGGCAGTCACGACACACCGGCGACGGCGCGCCTGGTGGCGGGGATCGCGGTGATCGCGGTTGCCGCCTCGTGGGCGCTCATCCAGGTCGACTACATGCTCCGCTACGCGCACCGCTTCTATGCGCGACGCGAGGCGGGCGTCGCGGGCGGGATCGATTTCAATCAGGACGAGGACCCGATGTACTCCGACTTCGGGTACTTCTCCGTCGGCCTCGGCATGACCTACCAGGTCTCCGACACCAACATCGAGGCGAACGAGATCCGCCGCATCGTGGTCGCCCAGACGCTGCTGGCCTATCTCTTCGGCGCCGTCATCCTCGCCACGGTGATCAACCTCGTCGCGGGCCTCGGCTGACCACGGCGCCGGCGTCGGATGCCGGGGTTAGAGTGACGCAATGACTATGGGAGGGCACGCCGGCGGCCCGCCGTCGCGCGGCGCCGTCGCGTTCCGCGGCGTCGACGAGGCGGCGCAGCGACGGCTCAACGCCGAGGCCCCCGACATCCCGAACCTGCGCGGCCGCGTGCTCGCCATGTTCCGCCCGTACCGCGGTCGCATGCTCATCACCGGCATCCTCGTGATCGTCGGGGCCGCGATCGGGGTGGTCCCGCCGCTCATCATCCAACGCATCTTCGACGACGCGCTGTTCCCCGCGAGCGGGACGTCCCCCGACCTCGCCCTCCTCTGGCGCTTGGTCGGTGCGATGATCGGGCTGTTCCTGCTCTCCGCCGTTCTCGGCGTCGTGCAGACATGGCTCACCGCGACCGTCGGGAACGCCGTGACGGGGGACCTGCGCGTGCGACTGTTCGATCACCTCCAAGAGATGGAGCTGGGCTTCTTCACCCGCACCAAGACGGGTGTCATCCAGTCGCGTCTGCAGAACGACGTCGGCGGGGTGTCGGCCGTTTTGACCAACACGGTCACGAGCATTCTCGGCAATGCGGTCACGGTGGCCTCCGCACTGGTCGCGATGATCCTGATCGATCCGCGGCTGACCGTCATCTCGGTGATTCTGATGCCCCTGCTCGTGCTCGTGCAGCGCCGCGTCGGTCAGGTGCGCGCGCGCATCGCAGGTCAGACGCAGGAGTCGTTGAGCGAGCTGACGAGCATCACGCAGGAGACGCTGTCGGTCTCAGGCATCCTGCTCTCGAAGGCGATGGGTCGTCAGGGCACCGAATCGGAACGCTATCGACACGAGAACGCCAACCAGGTGCGTCTGCAGGTGCGACGCGCCATGAGCGGTCAAGGGTTCTTCGCGGTCGTGCAGGTGCTGATGTCGTCGGTGCCCGCGGTGATCTACCTGGTCGCCGGATACCTCGTCACCGGCGACGCCGGCGGAGCGGTGATCACGGCCGGCACGATCGTCGCCTTCACGACCGTGCAGGCGCGGCTGCTGATGCCGCTCATGGGACTCATGCGCGTCGCCCTGGACGTGCAGACCTCTCGTGCCCTGTTCGCTCGGATTTTCGAGTACCTCGACCTCGTGCCCGCGATCCGCGACGATCCGGACGCCCTCGACGTCGCCGACGCGCCCGGCCCGCTCGGTCGCATCGAGTTCCGCGATGTGGTGTTCCGCTACCCCGACGCCGCGCCGGATGCGCGGCCGACCCTCGACGGCGTCTCGTTCGTCGCCGAGCACGGTCAGCACATCGCCTTCGTCGGCCCGTCCGGCGCGGGGAAGACGACGATCCTCTACCTCGCGCCGCGCCTGTACGAGGCATCCGGGGGCGCGGTGCTGTTCGCCGGTGCGGACGTCCGCACGCTCGCCCAGACGTCGATCATCGGGCAGGTGGGCATCGTCTCTCAGGAGACCTACCTCTTCCACGCGACCGTCCGCGACAACCTGCGCTACGCGAAGCCGGATGCCACCGACGCCGAACTCGAGGCGGCGTGCGTGGCGGCGAACATCCACCATGTCATCACGGGCTTCGCAGACGGCTACGACACCGTCGTCGGCGAGCGCGGATACCGGTTGTCGGGCGGTGAGAAGCAGCGGATCGCCATCGCGCGGGTGCTGCTGAAGGACCCGCCGGTGCTGCTCCTCGACGAGGCCACATCGGCCCTCGACACCGTGTCGGAGCGAGTCGTGCAAGAAGCACTCGACAACGCGGCCTCCGGTCGCACGACGCTGTCGATCGCGCACCGGCTGTCCACGGTGATCGCCGCCGATGTCATCCACGTCGTCGATGCGGGGCGGATCGTCGAGTCGGGCACCCACACCGAACTGCTGACCCGGGGTGGCCTCTACGCCGAGCTCGCCGCCGAGCAGCTCGCGGCGTCGCGCATCGAAGGCTTCGACGACGCGGTCTCCCCGCGGTCGGCGCTGCCCGAGCGTCGCGCCGACCGAGCGCCGTCCGGGGCCGTCCGGGAGAGCCCGATGGCGTCGGCCCCCGGCACGGCGACGGCCGCCGATGACGTCGGAGAGCACTGGGCGCCGATCAGCTGAGCGTTGTACGCGACCGACCGATCGGCATCGCGGTCAGCGCTTGTCGTGCCAGTCCTCCGAACCGATCGCGTCGGTCGGCGCGGGGGTCGGGGCGTTCTCCTCGACGAGTTCGGGCGTGGGGTTCACGAGCTCTTCGGTCGGGATCTTCTTCAGCTCGTCGATCTCGTGCCGCAGGGCGTCGAGGTCGGGGCCGTCGGGGAGGTTCTCGGAGGTGCCGGACATGGGTCCACCCTAGTCGTGGTGATCCCGCCGTCGCCCCGAGGGGCGACGGGTAGCCCGCGGCCGTCCGCCGGCGAGTCACCAGAGTGCGGCTGCGCTCCCCAGCTCTGCCGCTGCGGGCTCGACCTTCAGCCCCTCGAGTTCGGCGCGGGCGACGAGTTCGCGGGCGAACGCTCCCAGCAGTCGGCGGTACGCCGGGTCGGAGTGGCCCTGGGCGATCCGCACGAGGGACGGTGCATCCATCTCGAGGATGAGTCGCACACGAGAGCGTGCCGCGGCCCGGTGCCCGGCGGCATCGAGGATGCGCAGACCCCCACGCAGCCCCGCGAGGTAGTCCGTCAGGACGGGCACGCTGTCAGTGTGCTGCGTGATCGAGGAGCCGTCGGCGCGCTCACGCCACTGCACGACGACGTCGGGGAGGACATCGATCCCGCGGGCGTGTGTGTAGAGACGCTGGGTCACGATCTGATCTTCGTAGAGAACCCCTTCGGGGAACCGCAGGTCGTGACGCCGCCACAACTCCACCCGGCTGAGCTTCGACCAGGCGACGATGTTCCCCGACACCTCCGGGTGAGCGGCGAGTGTGGTGCCGGTGCGGCGAGGCGAGGTCGCGGCGCGGACCCACGGTTGCACGTCGCCCGCCGAGTAGCCTCCGCGATCGTCGGGGCGCAGACGCACATAGGCGCCGACGGCGACGTCGCTGCCGGAGGCGGTGAGCGACGCGACGAGGAGCTCGAGGGCGTGCGGGGTCATGACGTCATCGGCGTCGAGGAAGCCGACGTACGGCGTCGACACCCGATCGAGCGCCGCATTGCGGGCGGCCCCGAGACCGCGCGGGGAATCGTGCCGGACGAGCGAGAAGCGGGGGTCGCGGGATGCCTCGGCGAAGATGTCGCTCGTCGCGTCGAGTGAGCCGTCGTCGACGAGGATCGCGTGCCATCGGTCGAACGTCTGCGCGCGCAGCGACGAGATCGCCTCCGAGGCGAAAGCCTCCACATCGCGTCCCGGCACGATCACCGTGACCAGCGCGTCCGAATCGGTGTGATCGGTGTCGAAGCTCACCTGCTCGATCGTACCGCCGCGACGGAGGCCGCCAGCGCGTCGGCGACCGCGTCGAGCGGTGTCGCATGATCGTGGGCGAGGGTGACGCGAACCGCCGTCTGCGCGGTGGTCGGGCCGATGCCGCACGCGATCAGCACGTGCGACGGCTCGTCGCTTCCTGCGGCGCAGGCCGATCCGCTCGAGGTCACCACGCCGCGTCGTTCGAGCTCCAGCAGAACCGCTTCGCCGCTCGTGCCCGAGAATGTGAAGCTCGCGGTGCCGGGTAGTCGCCGTGTCGGATGCCCCGTGAGCCGAGCGGTCGGCACGAGGGCGAGGACACGTGCGACGAAGGCGTCACGAAGCGAGCGGGCGCGCTGCGCGGCATCCGCTCGCTCTGCCTCGGCGAGCTCCAGGGCCGTCGCGAACGCGACCGCACCGGCGAGGTTCTCCGTGCCGCTGCGCCGGTCGCGCTCCTGACCGCCCCCGTGCAGCAACGGCTCGAGCGGGAGGCGGGCGCGCACGGCCAGTACGCCGGTGCCCTGCGGGGCGCCGATCTTGTGGCCCGCGAGCGACAGCGCGTCGGCCCCGGTTCCCGCCAGCGGCAGCCAGCCGGCCGCCTGTACGGCATCCAGATGCAGCGGGACGCCGGCGGCGCGGGCCACGGCCGCGAGGGACTCCACGTCCTGAACGGTGCCGATCTCATTGTTGGCGTACCCGATCGACACGAGGGCGGTGTCGGGGCGGATCGCCGCGGCGACGGCATCGGGGTCGATCGTGCCCGCGGCATCGACCCCGACGCGGGTGACGGCGAACCCGTGCACACGTTCGAGGTAGTCGCACGAGGCGAGCACCGCCTCGTGCTCGATCTGCGACGTGACGACGTGCACCGGGATGCCCCGGCGCAGTGCCGCCCCGATCGCGAGGCCCTTCACGGCGAGGTTGTCGGCCTCGGTGCCCCCCGACGTGAACACGACGTCGGCGGGGCGGACCCCGAGCGCGGTCGCGACCCGGTGCCGCGCATCGGTGAGCGTTCGCGCGGCGGCCTCGCCGACGGTGTGGTGGCTGGAGGGGTTGCCGTAGCGATCGCCGAGGTACGGAAGCATCGCCTCGCGCACCTCGGGACGCACGCGCGTGGTCGCGGCATTGTCGAGGTAGAGCACCTCGTCAGCCGTCCAGGCGCACGTCGAGCCCGAGATCGAGAGCACGTGCCGAGTGCGTGAGGGCGCCGACCGAGATGACATCCACACCGGTCTCGGCGATCGCACCCACCGTGGCGAGCGAGACGCCGCCGGACGCTTCGACCGTCGCGCGCCCCGCGATGCGGGTGACGCCGGTGCGCAGGTCGTCGAGCCCGAAGTTGTCGAGCATGATCGTTCCGACCTCGCGGGCGCCGCCGGTGACCGCGAGCACCTCGTCGAGCTGGTCGAGCCGGTCGACCTCGACCTCGACGTGCGCCGTGTGGGGGAGGACCTCGAGAGCGTGGCGGAGCGCAGCCGACACCGATCCGTGGCGCGCGGCGAGCACCGCGAGATGGTTGTCTTTGGCCATCACCGCGTCGGACAGGCTGAACCGATGGTTGTGGCCCCCGCCGCTGCGGACGGCATGTCGCTCGACGCGCCGCAACCCGGGCGTCGTCTTGCGGGTGTCGGCGATCCGGGCAGAGGTGTGCGCGACGGCGGCGACGTAAGCCGCGGTCAGCGTCGCGATGCCGGACATCCGCTGTGTGAAGTTCAGCCCGATGCGCTCGGCGGTGAGGATGCCGCGCGCGGGACCCGACACGCTCGCGAGAACGTCGCCCGGCGCGAACGCGTCGCCATCAGCGATGCGCAGGTCGACGGCGATCTGCGGGTCGGTGAGGACGAATGCGGCGGCGAACACGTCGCCGCCGCTGAAGACGCCCGACTCGCGCGCGCGCAGCTCGGCGGTGGCGACGGCATCCGCGGGGATCAGCGTCTCGCTCGTGAGATCTCCCCATGGGGCGTCCTCGTCGAGGGCGGCGCGGACGACGGTGTCGATGTGGTGTCGGGTGAGCATCAGCGGGTCGCCTTTGCGAGACCACGCGCCTTGCCGTCGACGGCGGCATCCCGGTCGCTCAGCGCGCCGAACGGCAGGAGCACGGAGTCGAGAACGGGCGATTCGGGGCTTTCTCCCTCGGATTGCGGCCGCCTCTCCTGCGGTTCGGGAGCGACCTGGTCGCGACGCGCGTGCGCGCCGACGGACACAGGGCGGGCGATGGCGGCGGCCACGACTGCCGCGGCCACCTGCAGCAGGTTCTCGTCCTCGAGCGCGGCAACGGTCGCCGAGTGGCGGTCGGCGCGCAGCCAGGCATCGATGACGGATGCCGCATGTGCGAGCCCCGCGCCGTCACGCACGAGCCCGGCATCGCGCCACATGAGCTCCTGCAGCGCGGTGCGCGAGAACGGAGCGACGGGCAGGGCGGCGGCGTGCGCCGCAGAGCCCTCGGTGATGATGTCGGCGCCGCCGTGCGGCGCGGTGCCGGCGTGCCCCGAGGTGACGGTCGGCCCAGCGGAGCGCGGCGCACCGGCGGCCACGGGCCACGCACCGGATGCCGCATCGCGGGCGATGATGTCGCCGGCCCGCGCACCGAAGACGGCTCCTTCTAACAGCGAGTTCGACGCGAGGCGGTTGGCGCCGTGGACACCGGTGCGCGCGACCTCGCCGACGGCGTACAGGCCGGGGAGTGAGGTCCGTCCGTGCAGGTCGGTCGCGACTCCGCCCATGAGGTAGTGGGCCGCGGGCGTGACGGGCACCGCTTCGCGGGCCCAGTCGAATCCGCGGGTGCGGACCGCCGCGTCGATCGTGGGGAAGCGCCGCGCGAGGAAGGACGCCGTGCGCTTCGCGCTCGAACCGCCGTCGGGGCCGATGGCGGTGGCATCCAGCAGTACCGGGCGCCCACCCTGTGTCGCCATGACCTCGGCGATGGCGCGGGCGACCACGTCGCGGGGTGCGAGCTCGGCGTCGGGGTGCACGTCGATCATGAACCGACGTCCCTGTTCGTCGCGCAGGACGGCGCCCTCGCCGCGAACGGCCTCCGAGACGAGGAACGGCTCCGAACCGGCGCCGTCGGCGCCGATGCTCACGGGGAGGACGGTGGGGTGGAACTGCACGAATTCCAGGTCGGCCACACGGGCGCCCGCGCGCAGGGCCGCAGCGATGCCGTCGCCCGTCGCGACGGGCGGGTTCGTGGTGTGCGCGTAGAGACGTCCGGCACCCCCGGTCGCGAGGACCACGGCATCGGCCATCAGACGCTGCCGCGAGGGCGTTCGGTCGAGCACGCCGTCGTCGACCCGCAGATCGAGGCCGGTGGCGCGGCCTCCGTCCGTCACGAGATCGACGAGGAAGGCGTGCTCGACGATGCGCACGCCGCTCGCGCGCAGCCGCGCCACGAGTGCGCGCTCGATCGCGGTGCCCGTGGCATCGCCGCCCGCATGCAGCACCCGCGGATAGGAGTGCGCCGCCTCGAGGCCGCGCACGAAGGTGCCGTCCGGGGTGCGGTCGAACGCGACCCCGAGGTCGATCAGCTCGCGGATGCGGTCCGGGCCCTCGGTCACGAGCACGCGCACCGCTTCGGGGTCGCAGAGCCCCGCTCCGGCCTCGAGGGTGTCGCGTACGTGCGCCGTGACGCTGTCGTCGTCGAACATCACGCCGGCGATGCCGCCCTGCGCGAAGCGGGTGTTGGCCTGCTCGAGGACATCCTTCGTGACGAGCGTGACGGTGCAGCCGGATGCCGCCGCGTGCAGCGCCGCGACGAGCCCGGCGATCCCGGAGCCGACGACGACCACCGCCGTCTGCCGAGGCCCGTGCGCGCTCACGGGCGGGCCGCCAGCATCCGCTCGAGGGCCCGCCGTGCGGGTGCGGCGACGTCTCCCGGCACGGTGATCCGGTTGACGACCTCGCCGGCCACGAGCGCCTCCAGAACCCACGCGAGATACCCCGGGTGGATCCGGTACATCGTCGAGCACGGGCACACGACGGGGTCGAGGCAGAAGATCTCGTGCTGCGGGTGCTCGGCGGCCAGTCGCTGCACGAGGTTGATCTCCGTGCCGATCGCGAAGGTCGTGGGCTCGGTCGCCGCGGCGATGGCCTTGCGGATGTAGTCCGTGGATCCGGCCTCGTCGGCGGCATCCACCACCGCCATCGGGCACTCGGGGTGCACGATCACGCGGACTCCCGGGTGCTCGGCGCGGGCCCGGTCGATCTGGTCGACCGTGAACCGGCGGTGCACGGAGCAGAAACCGTGCCAGAGGATCACGCGGGCATCGGCGAGGTCCGCCTCGGATGATCCTCCGAGCGGCTTGCGCGGATTCCACATCGGCATCTGCGCGAGCGCCACCCCCATCGCCTTCGCCGTGTTGCGGCCGAGGTGCTGATCGGGGAAGAAGAGCACGCGGCGCCCGCGCGCGAACGCCCACTCCAGCACCGTGCGCGCGTTCGAGGACGTGCAGACGATCCCGCCGTGACGGCCGACGAAGCCCTTGATCGCCGCGGACGAGTTCATGTACGTCACGGGGACGACGGGGACGAGCCCGTCGGCATCGACCTCGTCGAGCGGGCCGTAGAGCTCGGTCAGCTGCTCCCAGCAGTCCTCGACCTCGTCGATCGAGGCCATGTCGGCCATCGAGCATCCCGCCGCGAGGTTCGGCAGGATCACGGACTGCTCGGGCCGGGAGAGCAGGTCGGCGGTCTCGGCCATGAAGTGCACGCCGCAGAAGACGATCGCCTCGGCATCCGGATGCTCGAGCGCGGCGTTCGCGAGCTGGAACGAGTCGCCGACGTAGTCGGCGTGGGTGACGACCTCTTCGCGCTGGTAGAAGTGGCCGAGGACGACGACGCGGTCGGCCAGTGTCGTCTTGGCCGCGGTGATCCGCGCGTGCAGTTCGAGCTCGGATGCCTCGCGGTATTCCGCGGGAAGCTCACCCTGTCGCGGGGCACCCGTCGGGATGACGTCGCCCATCGACGATCCCGGGCCGTAACCGGGGCGGGCGTCGAAGTCCCAGGGGCCGGCCGCGAGCTCCGTGTTGCACGTCTCGGACGTCGAGGCGCCGGCGACGATCGCCTGGATGCCGTGGTCGACGCTCGGGTCGAGCGGGCGGGGGTGCAGGGTGAGGGATGTCATGACGCCGCCTTCTGGTGTCGGGTGGGAGAGGGATCGCGCAGGGGCCCGCGTTCGGCGAGCTCGACGTCCTGGTTGTAGCGGTAGAGCCGGGCCGGTCGGTGACTGCCGGTGCGGAAACGGTCGGTCGGGATGAGGGTGCCGGAGTTCTCGACCTGTCGGCGGAAGTTCGCCGGGTCGAGGTCGCGGTCGAGAATGGCCTCGTACACCTCGCGCAGGTCGGCGAGGGTGAACAGGTCGGGCAGCAGCCCGTGGGCGATCCGGCTGTAGCCCACCTTGTTGCGCAGGCGCCACAGGGCGTACTCGACGATGTGGTTGTGGTCGAAGGCCAGCGGGGGCAGGTGTGCCGCGTCGAACCACGCGACGTTCTCGGCATCTTCGGGCAGCTGCGCGCCTTCACGCAGGAGTGCCCAGTAGACGATCGAGACGACGCGATCGGATGAGCGCCCGACGTCGCCGAAGGCGTAGAGCTGCTCGAGGTAGCTCGGAGCGAGGCCCGTGGTCTCGGCGAGCGTTCGCGATGCCGCCGTCTCGAGTTGCTCCGTGGCGTCGAGCCAGCCGCCGGGGAGGGCCCACAGTCCTTCGTGCGGATTCCGCGTGCGGCGCACGAGTGGCAGGACGACCGACGCCGGTGCGCCGGGGCGGTCGCGGCGCAGGCTGAAGATCACCGTGGACACGGCGACCCGGATGACGTCGCGCGGGGGATCTGTTCTTGTCATGATGACCATAACCTCGTCAGCGATCTTAGAGTCGCAGTGACCTGAACACCAAACCGCGATGTCGGAACAACCTGCGGATACAGACGATCCGCAGGGTCGACGCCGTACGGTGGGGACCTACCGTGGACGGGGGACGCATCGTGCTGATCGTGGACGTCATCGCCATCGTCGCGCTCGTCGCGGCGTTCGTCTCGGGCCTGGCCCGCGGCTTCTTCGCGAGCCTCGGGTCCGTCGTCGGCATGGTGCTGGGCGCCGCGGCGGCGCTGTGGCTGCTGCCGCTGGCAACGCCCTGGCTGGCTGACGTGCTCCCCTCGGGAGGATGGCGATCGGCGGCCCTCGCCGCCGGGGCGATCGGTCTCGTCGTGCTGGGCGCGGCGGGCGGAGCAGCCGTCGGGCACGTGATCCGACGGGGCGTCGACCGCATCAAGCTGCGTGGTCTGGAACGCTTCCTGGGCGGCGTGCTCAGCCTGGGGGCAACGGCCCTCGTGCTCCTGCTCGTCGGCGCGGGGCTCGGCGCCGCCGGCATCCCCGGCGTCTCCTCGGCCGTGTCGTCGTCGCGCGTGATCCGCTTCATCGACGACCTCACGCCCGCCCCGGTCGACGAGGCACTCGCTGCGGCTCGCGGAGCGTTCCTCTCCGATGGGCTTCCGCGCCTCGAGGCGGCGATCGGCACGGTGGTGACGCCGACCGCGCCGCCGGTCTCCCTCGACGACCCGGAACTGCAGGCGGCGGCGGCATCCGTCGCCCGCGTGAGCGGCACGGCGTACGCGTGCGGCGTTTCCATGACGGGCTCGGGGTTCGTCGCGGCGCCGGGGCTGGTCGTCACCAACGCGCACGTCGTGGCCGGGGTGGACGCGCCCGTCGTCGAGCTGCCCGGTGGGCGGGCCGGAGAAGGCCGCATCGTGTACTTCGACCCGGTCGGCGACCTCGCCGTCATCGCGGTGGGCGACCTCGGGGGCGCGCCTCTCGCGATCGACGATCCGGCAGCTCCGGGGACGCAGGCCGCGGTCCAGGGGTAACCGCACGGCGGACCGTTCACGAGCGTTCCCGCGGCGGTGCTCTCGGTGGCGTCCGTCCCGGTCCCCGACATCTACGACACCTCGTCTGCGCCGCGGGAGATCTACGCGCTCGCCGCCGACGTGCAGCCGGGGAACTCCGGCGGGCCGTTGCTCGACGGCGACGGCGGGGTCATCGGGGTC
The DNA here is from genome assembly GCF_016907295.1 of Microbacterium dextranolyticum. Lineage (NCBI taxonomy): Bacteria > Bacillati > Actinomycetota > Actinomycetes > Micrococcales > Microbacteriaceae > Microbacterium > Microbacterium dextranolyticum. Next base: position 1,922,790 of record NZ_JAFBBR010000001.1, on the reverse strand, counting down.
GTGTTCGCGCGGGGGACGGGGACCGACGAGCGCGGATACGCCATGACGACCGCAGAGCTGCGTCCCGCGCTCGCTTCGGTGGATGCCGATTCGCCCGCGGTTCCGCCCGGCACCTGCACGCGCTGAGCAGAATCCGACCCGTGCCCGGGCGGCGTCGACGCTATGCTGTCAGGGCAACTGAAGACAGGCCGCATGACGTGTGCGGGAGAGCCCCGGCATCCAGCGTTTCTCGAGGATCCGGGCACCGAAGGAGCAAGCCTCCCCGCCAATCTCTCAGGTCCGCGTACCGCCCGCGTCCGGCCGCTCTGGAAAGCGATCCTCGCAGTGAGGGGATCCGCCGACGGTGAAAGCCCGCACGTGCGTCGCCGCGCACCTATCGGGTGAAACTCTCAGGCCCATGACAGAGGGGGAGTTCCCGGATGCCGGTCCCGGCATCCGCCCGCCCGATTCCGGGGAGAACTCGTGTCCGACCTTCGCACCACCCCGCTCCACGACCGCCACGCGGCGCTCGGCGCCGCCTTCACCGACTTCGGCGGGTGGTCGATGCCCGTGCGCTACGGCTCGGACCTCGCCGAGCACCACGCCGTCCGCACGGCGGCGGGACTGTTCGACATCTCGCACATGGCCGAGTTCCTGGTGACCGGCTCGGGTGCCGCAGCCTTCCTCGACTATTCCCTCGCGGGCCGCGTCTCGGCCATGAGTAACGGCAAGGCGAAGTACTCGCTGCTGCTCGACGAGGCCGGAGGCGTCATCGACGACGTCATCGTCTACCGCATCGCGGACGACCGCTTTCTCGTGATCTCCAACGCGGGCAACCGCGATGCCGTCGCTGCCGAGCTGGATGCCCGGATCAACCGGTTCGTGCACTTGCACGCCTTCCGCGAGGGGCAGTTGAAGGGCGACTTCGCGTTCATCGCCGGCGCCGGCGCGCCACGCGTCGAGGACATCTCCGATCAGACCTCGCTCATCGCCGTGCAGGGCCCCCGGGCCCGCGAGATCGTCGAGGCGACCGTCGGCATCGCCGACGTTGCTCCGGCGCTGGTCGACCTCGGCTACTACGCCTGGTCGTCGGCGCTGTTCGAGGGCGCGTCGCTGCTCATCGCGCGCACCGGCTACACCGGCGAGGACGGGTTCGAGCTGATGGTGCCGAACGCCGTGGCCCCCGCCCTCTGGGATGCGCTCCTCGCAGCCGGCGAGCCGCTCGGCCTCGTGCCCGCCGGCCTCGCGTCGCGCGACACCCTGCGGCTTGAGGCCGGGATGCCGCTGCACGGCCACGAGTTGTCGACCGACATCCTTCCTACGCAGGCGGGGCTCGGCCGTGTGGTCGCCGCCGACAAGGACGACTTCGTCGGCAAGGAGGCGCTCGCGGCGGCATCGGCCGACCTCCCCGTCCTCGTCGGACTCGTCTCGGAGGGCCGCCGCGCCGGACGCGCCGGGTATGCGGTGCTGGATGTCGATGGCACGCCCGTCGGCGAGATCACGAGCGGTGCGCTGAGTCCGACCCTCGGGCATCCCATCGCGATGGCCTTCGTGCCCCCGGCGCTCGCGGCGCCCGGAACCGAGCTTCTCATCGACGTGCGGGGGACTCGCATCCCCGCGACCGTGACCGCCCTGCCTTTCTACCGGAGGATCGCATGACCGACCTGACCGAACTGAAATACACCGACGAGCACGAGTGGGTCGCCCTCGACGGCGACGTCGCCACCGTCGGGATCACCGACTACGCCGCCGACAAGCTGGGCGACGTCGTGTTCGTCGACCTGCCGGCCGTCGGCACGAGCGTCACCGCGGGGGAGGTGTGCGGCGAGATCGAGTCGACGAAGTCGGTGGGCGAGCTCTACGCCCCGCTCACGGGCGAGATCGTCGCCGTCAACGACGCCGTCGTCGACGACCCGGCATCCGTCAACGGCGACGCATTCGCCGCCTGGCTCGTGAAGGTCCGCGTGGATGCCGCGGATCTCGACGGGCTCCTCGACCGCGCGGCCTACGTGGCGCTCACGGGTGGCGAGGCGTGACCTCCGCCGCATTCCAGGATCGCCACATCGGAACCGACGCCCTGGCTCAGGCGCAGATGCTCCGCGCCCTGGGGTACGACACGGTCGAGGCGCTCGTGGATCGCGCCGTGCCGGCATCCATCCATGCCGCCGCCGTGTCGGAAAGTGCGATTCCGCGCGCCGCGACGGAGGCCGAGACGCTCGCCGAGCTGCGCGAGCTCGCATCGCAGAACCGGCCGGCGCGGTCGATGATCGGCCTCGGGTACTACGACACGCTCACGCCGTCGGTCATCGCCCGGAACGTACTCGAGAACCCGTCCTGGTACACCGCCTACACCCCCTATCAGCCGGAGATCTCGCAGGGGCGCCTCGAAGCGCTCATCAACTTCCAGACGATGGTGACCGACCTCACCGGGCTCGCGACCGCGAACGCATCGATGCTCGACGAGGCGACCGCCGTCGTGGAGGGGATGCTGGTGGCACGGCGCGCGTCGAAGTCTTCCTCGAAGGTGTTCCTCGTCGATGCCGACGCCTTCCCGCAGACGAAGGCGGTGCTGGCTCATCGCGCCGCAGCGCTGGGCATCGAGATCGTCGAGGTTCCGGTCGGGCCGTGGGAAGGCTCGGGTGCCGGCTTCGACGCCGATGTGGCCGCGGAGGCGGCGGGCATCGACGCGTTCGGAATGTTCATCCAGTACCCGTCGGCGAGCGGCCGGGTGTGGGATCCGTCGGGACCCATCGCCGCCGTGCAGGCGCAGGGCGGCCTCGCGGTCGTCGCGGCCGACCTGCTCGCGCTCACCCTGCTGCGCTCGCCGGGCTCGCTCGGCGCCGACATCGCTGTGGGCACGACGCAGCGCTTCGGCGTGCCGATGGGCTTCGGCGGTCCGCACGCCGGCTACCTGGCGGTGCGCTCCGGTCTCGAGCGGCAGCTGCCCGGACGCCTGGTCGGCGTGTCACGGGATGCTGCCGGTGCACCCGCCTACCGGCTGTCGCTGCAGACGCGCGAGCAGCACATCCGCCGCGAGAAGGCGACGTCGAACATCTGCACCGCCCAGGTGCTGCTCGCGGTCATGGCATCCATGTACGCCGTCTACCACGGGCCGCAGGGCCTTCGCCGGATCGCCGGAGACGTCGCCATGAAGGCGCACCTGCTGCGCGATTGGATCGTCGAGGCAGGGAACGAGGTCGTGCACGACGACTTCTTCGACACGATCGTCGTGCGGACGCCGGGGCGCGCGGGTGGGATCGTCGAACGTGCGCGGGAGCGCGGGTTCCAGCTCTGGTTCCGCGACAGCGACTCCGTCGGCATCTCCGTCGACGAGACGACGACCTTCAGCGAGATCCATGCGCTCGCGCAGGTATTCGGTGCGCCCGAGGAGCGCTTCTTCGGATGGGCGGAGGGGACCGGCGCCAGCTCGTTGCCGGCGGGTCTGCGCCGCAGGGATGAGTTCCTGATCCATCCCGTCTTCCACGCGCACCACTCCGAGACGGCGATGATGCGCTACCTCAAGCGACTCGCGGACCGCGACTACGCGCTCGACCGCGGCATGATCCCGCTCGGCTCGTGCACGATGAAGCTCAACGCGGCGACCGAGATGGCGGCGGTGTCGTGGCCCGAGTTCGCGCGCGTGCACCCGTTCGCCCCCGCCGACGACGTCGCCGGCTACCTCGTGCTGATCGAACAGCTCGAGTCGTGGCTCGCCGAGATCACCGGCTACGACGCGGTGTCGCTGCAGCCCAATGCCGGGTCGCAGGGCGAGCTCGCGGGGTTGTTCGCGATCCGCGGCTACCACCACTCGCGCGGCGACGTGCAGCGTGACGTGTGCCTGATCCCGTCGTCGGCGCACGGTACGAACGCGGCATCCGCCGTACTGGCGGGCATGCGGGTCGTGGTCGTCGCGTGCGACGAGGCGGGCAACGTCGACCTCGACGACCTGCGCGCGAAGATCGCCGCGCATGCGGGTGCGCTCGCGGCGCTCATGATCACGTACCCCTCGACCCATGGGGTCTACGAGCACGACGTCGTCGAGCTGTGCGCAGCCGTGCACGAGGCCGGCGGACAGGTCTACGTCGACGGCGCGAACATGAACGCTCTCGTCGGGTTCGCGCGCTTCGGCGACCTCGGGGGCGACGTGTCGCACCTGAACCTGCACAAGACGTTCGCGATTCCGCACGGTGGCGGTGGGCCCGGTGTGGGGCCGGTGGCCGCGAAGGCGCACCTCGCGCCGTTCCTGCCCTCGCATCCGTTCGCGCAGCGCGCGGAGCACGCGGGAGGGTTCGTCTTCGACGGGGGGCCGGTGTCGGCCGCGACCTACGGCTCGGCATCCATCCTGCCGATCTCGTGGGCGTACATCCGAATGATGGGTGCGCGGGGGCTGCGGGATGCCACGGGTGCCGCGGTGCTCGCCGCGAACTACATCGCGCTGCGGCTGCGGGGCCACTATCCGGTGCTCTATTCGGGTGAGGGCGGGCTCGTCGCGCACGAGTGCATCCTCGACCTGCGTCCGCTGAAGGACGAGACCGGGATCACGGTCGACGACGTCGCCAAGCGGCTCATCGACTACGGGTTCCACGCCCCGACCATGTCGTTTCCCGTCGCCGGCACCCTCATGGTCGAGCCGACCGAGTCGGAGGATCTCGGCGAGATCGAACGTTTCATTGAGGCGATGATCGCCATCCGCGCCGAAGCGGGCCGTGTCGCGGCGGGGGAGTGGCCGGCATCCGACAACCCCCTCGTGAACGCGCCGCACACGGCAGAGTCCATCGCGACGGATGCCTGGTCGCACCCCTACTCGCGCGAGCAGGCGGTCTATCCCGTGCACGCCCTCGTGCGCGCGAAGTACTGGCCGCCGGTCCGCCGCATCGACAACGCCTACGGCGACCGCAATCTCGTGTGCGCCTGCCCGCCCCCGGAGGCCTTCGCCTGACGCGCGCGGGTCGCGGTGCGGCGTCGCGTCGACGCAGCATGTTCGGGGTCGCCTGTGCTCGCCGCGGCACGGGTTCGGGGTCGCCTGTGGTCGCGTTGTGGGCCTGGACCCGACCACACGCGACCCTGATGTCGGGACTTCGCTGCCTCGGGGACGAGGCCGGGGGTGAGGATGCCAGGGCCGGCCCGGCCATCCTGCCCCCGGGTTCGGGGTCGCCTGTTGTCGCCTCGGCCCGGGTTCGGGGTCGCTCGTGCTCGTGGCCTGGGCGTGGAAGCGACCACACGAGACCCCCAACCACCGCGCCTCGAACCCGAGAACGAGGACGGCGGTGAGTCGAGTCCGGGGCCGAGAAAAGGGTCAGGATGCCGGGGCGAATACCCCGGGCCACCACGCGGCGGCGAGGGGATACCCGACGAAGGCGATCACGTCGATGACCGTGTGCGCGATCACGAGCGGCATGACGCGTCCCCAGCGGTGGTACACCCATCCGAACACGACGCCCATCGCGATGTTCCCCGCAATCGGTCCCCAGCCCTGGTAGGCGTGGTAGGCGCCGCGCAGTGCCGCGGTCGAGAGGATGATCGTCCACGTGCTCCAGCCCAGGCGCCGCAGGCGGTCGAACAGGTAGCCGATGAAGATGATCTCCTCCGTCAGTCCCGCCCGCAGCGCCGCGAGAAGAAGGAGCGGGATCGTCCACCACGAGCCGTCGAGCGGCGAGGCATCCACCTGAACGGTGATCCCGAGCGCGCGCCCGGCGGCGTAGAGCCCGAGCCCCGGCACGCCGATAACGACGATGAGCAGGATGCCTGCGCCCAGATCCTTCCCGAAGACGCGGAAGTCCAGACCGATCCGGCGAAACGCCGAGACCCCCGGCTCCCACAGCAGATAGACCGCCAGTGCGATGGGCGCGAGGGCGAACGCCTGCCCGAGGAACTGGTACAGCACGTCCCAGAACTGCTGCGCGTTCGCGCCGGGGTTCAGCGACGTCGACTGATCGCCCAGGGCCTGGTCGCGAGTGAGCGCCTGTACGAGCGACAGCACCGAGTAGAGCGCCGAGCGCCCCACCGACAGAGCGAGCACGATCGCGATCTCCCACCAGAGGCGGGTGCGATGCTCCCGAAACCTTGGCAGTTCGGCGCCGGGAAAATTGCTCACCTTGTCAGATTGTCACATCGGATCCGAAACGAGTTAAGGGTCTGTAACGTTTTCCCTAACGGTTTTGATCAAGGATGCCCACAACTTATGGTTTCGGTATCCGTGCGGTGCGGGTTTCACTCGCCTGCGCACCATCCCTGACACAGGAGGACAATTGAAGAAGTCACGCTGGGGAGCCCTTGCCGCGGTCGTCGCGGCCGGCGCCCTCGCCCTGACCGGTTGCACCGCCAGCGGTGGCGGAAACGCCAACAGCTCGGCGCCCACAGGTGGAACCGTCACCATGGCCATCGTGAACGACTTGACGTCGCTCAACAGCAACACGCCGCAGGGCAACCTGGACACCAACGGTCAGTACCAGTACCTGACGGCCGACGGGTTCCTGTACCCGGACAACAACTTCAACGTCGTGAAGAACACGTCGTTCGGAACGTTCGAGAAGGTCTCGGACGACCCGCTGACGGTGAAGTACACGCTCAACAAGGACCTCAAGTGGTCCGACGGCGAGCCCATCACCGCAGACGACATGGTCCTCGCCTGGGCCATCGGCTCCGGTTACTACGACTCCGCCACCACCGACGCAGACGGCAACGTCACTTCGGGCACGCAGTACTTCCAGCTCGCGGGCTCGACGGCGGGCCTCGACTCGACGAGCTTCCCGCAGGTGGGTGACGACAACCACTCGATCACCCTCACGTACGCGAAGCCGTACGTGGACTGGGACGTCCTGTTCGCGATCGGCCAGAGCGGTCTCACGACGCCGGCTCACGTCGTCGCCAAGAAGGCCGGACTGTCGTCGGCGGCCGACCTGACCTCCTACCTCCAGAAGCTTCCCCGCGGCGACAAGGCCGCGCCGGCTGCGGCCGACGAGACGCTGAAGAAGGCTGCGGACTTCGTCAACACCGGCTACGACATCACGTCGTTCCCGACCGACAAGGACCTTCTGGTCTCCTCGGGTCCCTGGGTCCTCTCCGCGTGGACGCCCGGTCAGTCGCTCACCTTCGAGCACAACCCGAACTACAAGGGCGACCTCGCCCCGAAGATCGACAAGCTCGTCATGCGTGTCATCGGCGATTCCGCCGCCCAGGTCACCGCTCTGCAGAACGGCGAGGTCGACCTCGTCTACCCGCAGGCATCCGCCGACACGAAGAAGTCGCTCGAAGCGGTCTCCGGCGCCCAGGTCCTCACGGGTGACCAGGTCTCGTACGACCACCTCGACCTGAACTTCGGCTCCGACGTCTTCAAGGACCCGACCGTCCGCGAGGCGTTCCTGCTGACCGTTCCGCGCCAGCAGATCCTCGACGCGATCGTCACGCCGGTCAACCCCGACGCCAAGGTCCTCGACTCGCAGCTGTGGCTGCCCAACCAGGCCGAGTACGCGACGACCGTCAAGCAGAACGGTTCTGACAAGTACGACCCCTCGAAGCTCGATGACAACATCGCCAAGGCCAAGGAGCTCCTCGCCGGCAAGACGCCGACGGTGAAGATCCTGTACAACACGAAGAACCCGAACCGCGTGGACGAGTTCCAGGCGATCCAGTCGTCCGCCGCCAAGGCGGGCTTCCAGGTCGTCGACGGCGGAGACCCCAAGTGGTCGAGCCTTCTGGCAGCCGGTAACTACGACGCTTCGCTCTTCGGCTGGATCTCGCCCGGTATCGGCACCGCCCAGATCCCGCAGCTGTTCGCGTCGAACGGCGGTGGCAACTACAACAAGTTCACCGCGGCCAACGACGACGCCATGGCGACGCAGACGACCCTCGACAAGGACAAGCTGACCGACCTCATGCTGTCGATCGACAAGTCCGCCTTCACAGAGGGCTACGGCCTGCCGCTCTTCCAGGCCCCCGGTATCTACGGTGTCTCCAGCAAGGTGGACGGCATCAAGTACATGGGCAACCAGACCGGACCGGTGTGGAACAACTGGGAGTGGTCTGTCAAGCAGAGCACCAACACCAAGTAGTAACCAGGCCGGGGTGGCGTCTACGGTAGATACCGAAGGCGCCACCCCGGCACCTGTCTGTCAATCGATGGGACCGGCGATCACGACCTGATCGACGCCGCCGTCCCTGTGCACGTCGAAGTGAGTGACCTTTGGTCGGTTTCATACTCCGTAGGGTCGGTGTGTCGATCCTCATCCTCCTTGCGGCATCCTTTGTGATGTTCAATCTGGTCGCGTTCTCCACCGACCCGCTCGAGGACCTCCGCAGCTCCAACAACCCCAACAAGGAGCAGCTGATCGAGGCGCGCATCCAGCTCGCGAACCTCGACGTGGCGCCTCCGCTGCGCTGGGCGATGTGGGTCGGCGGAGCCGCCAAGTGCCTCATCCCGTTCGCGAACGCGTGCAACCTGGGAACCACCTTCCAGGGGCCCCGGTCACCGAGGTCCTTCCCATCGCGATGGTCTCCACCGTGCAGATGGTCACAGCGGCGCTGTTGCTCGCGATCCTGTTCGGCATCTCGACCGGCATCCTCTCCGCGCTTCGCGAGAACAGCGGGTTCGACGTCTCGTTCACGGTGCTGAGCCTCTTCTTGTACTCGCTGCCGTCGTTCCTCGCTGCGGCGCTGCTGAAGAACTTCGTGGCCATCGGCTTCAACGACTTCCTGCAGAACCCGGTGATCCCCATCGTCGTGTCGCTGGTCGTCGGAATCGTCGTGGCACTCATCGTCCAGGCCGTCGTCGGCGGTGATGCTCGCCGCCGTCTCACCTCGGGGGGTGTGAGCTTCGCCATCACGGCGGGTCTGTTGCTCTACATGAGCGCGACCGGCTGGTTCCTCACGCCCGGGTTCGGCCCGATCGGCGTCATTGCGCTCAGCGTCGGCGTCGCGATCGGCGTGACCATGCTGATCGCCGGGCTTCGTCAGCGGCGGGCACTGCTGACGGCGGGCATCGTGACCGTCGTCGGCATCGTCTGCTACTTCGCTTTGCAGGGGCTGTTCGACGTCTCCACGTTCTGGACCCTGGTCATTCTCTTCGTCATCGCTCTCGCGGTGGGGCTGGCCACCGGCTTCTTCGTGGGTGGTGACGACAGGACGCAGAACATGCGCATCGGTGCGCTGGTCGCGTTGCTGGTGAGCATCATCATCCTCATCGACCGGTTCATGCAGTCGTTCCCCGGCTACATGGAGGACATGAACGGCCGCCCCATCGCGACGGTGGGGTCATCGACTCCCGGGTATGCGCCCGACAACATGTGGCGCGTCGGTCTCGACGTCTTCTTCCACCTGCTGCTGCCCACGATCTCGCTCCTGACGATCTCGTTCGCCGGTTACACCCGTTATGCCCGTGCCGGCATGATCGAGGTGCTCAGTCAGGACTACGTCCGCACGGCGCGAGCGAAGGGCATGCCCGAGCGCGTCGTCGTGGTCCGTCACGCGTTCCGCAACGTCCTCATCCCGATCACGACGCTGGTGGCGACCGACCTCGGCGGTCTACTCGGTGGGGCGATCATCACCGAGTTCATCTTCGCGATCCCCGGTATGGGTGCGCTGTTCCAACGCTCGCTCGGACCGGGCGACCTCTATCCCGTCATGGGCTACTTCATCGTCATCGCGTTCATGGCCATTTTGTTCAACTTCCTTGCCGATCTCGCCTACGCGGCACTCGACCCGAGAGTGAGGGTCCGCTGATGTCCAGCACCATCTCCGCAGCCTCCGGTGACGTCGAGGAGCGTTCGATCAGTCAGGGCCGCATCATCTGGCGGCGCTTCGCGTCGCAGAAGGTGGGGCTGATCGCGGCCCTCGTGCTCCTCGCGGTCGTCGCGTTCGCGACCAGCGCGGTCGGGCTCGGCCCGATCCCGGGCTGGTGGAAGTACAACTGGTACGACCTCGCCGACAGCGTCAACGGGGGAGAGCCGACGTTGTCGTTGTTCCCGTTCTCGCTCGGTGACCACCCCTTCGGCCAGGACCGCATCGGTCGCGATTACTTCGCCATGACGATGCGCGGTATTCAGAACTCGTTCGTCGCGATGATGCTGATCACCGGCATCGCTCTGGTGGTCGGGATCACCGTCGGTGCCATCGCCGGCTACTTCCGTGGCTGGGTGGATGCCGTCCTCATGCGCATCACGGACGTCTTCATCGTCATCCCCGCGATCGTCATCGCGGCCGTCGTCGGCAACTGGGCCGGCGCGGTGGGTGTATGGGTGCTGGGCCTGATGCTCGGATTCTTCAGCTGGATGGTGATCGCCCGTCTCGTGCGAGGCGAGTTCCTGTCTCTGCGTGAGCGCGAGTTCGTCGAGGCGGCGCGCGTCGCCGGCGCCTCCGATGCGCGCATCATCTTCCGCCACATCCTGCCGAACGCGACGGGTGTGATCATCGTCGCCGGCTCGCTGCTGGCGGCGGGCGCGATCCTCCTCGAAGCCGCCATCTCGCTGCTCGGCTACGGCATCCGCTCTCCTGACGTGTCGCTCGGTCTCCTCATCGGCGTCAACCAGTCGGCGTTCACCGTGCGACCGTGGCTGTTCTGGTGGCCCGCCGTGTTCATCGTCACGCTGGCGCTGTCGGCCAACATCTTCGGCGACGCTCTCCGTGAGGCCTTCGACCCGCGCAGCCGGCGGTTCTCGCGCCGTCGCACGAAGGAGCGGGCGAACCTCGCGGAGCCCGATGTCGCGGCGCCGACGACGCTCATGGATGCCGGTGCACAGAATCCGCGCACCGGCACCCCGACCCTGCGGGACCCGGAGTAATTCCGGATGCTGTCAGAAGTTCAGCAGCGCCGGAACGGTCGCGGCGGCCAGCAGGACGGTGAGCGCGATGATGCCGGCATGAACGCGGGTGCGGGCTCGGTCGCTGGCGGCACGTCCGAGAGGGATGCGTTCCTTCTCGACCAGGTCGTTCCAGACGGCCCGGACGATGTATGCGGCGTCGCCCGAATCGGTGCCGAGGGCGGCGGACTTCCGGATCACGCCGTCTCGCTGGTCGGGTCCGAGGCTGTCGCGGCCCCCGTGCGGCATGGTGACCGCACCGGCGGCGGGCGCGGCCGAGGATCGGTAGCGACGGGCCGGAGTCACGATCGTCAGTGCGAACCGGGTGTCTATATCGACGACCATGGTCCACGGGACGATCGTCGTGGCGAAGGGGTTCACGAGAGTGATCGCCTCGTCGTCCCACTGGATGCGGGGTCGCCAGAACAGTTCGCGGACGAGGACGGCGGCCAGAGCCAGCGGGATCAGTGCCCACAAGTGGTCCGTGGACGTCGTCGCGCCCAGGATCGCCACCAGCGTCGCGCCCGCCGCCACCCCGATCCACAGTCCGATCGCGATCACGGTGTTGGTCATCGACCGGTACCCGCGCACATCTTCCGTCATTACTCCATCGTCGCATTCCGGACCGAGCGTCCGTCCGCACGACCAACAGAAGGAAACCGCCGATGAGAACGTCCCGCGGCATGTCGTCCACCGCCCAGGCGGGCCTGCCCGATCGTGGCCCGGTGCTGGAAGTCACCGACCTGAACGTCGACTTCGGTGTCGACGGATTCTGGGTTCCCGCCGCGCGGAAGGTGTCGTACTCGATCGCCGCCGGCGAGGTGTTGGCCATCGTCGGTGAATCCGGCTCCGGCAAGAGCGTGTCGTCGATGTCGCTGCTGGGACTTCTTCCCCAGAACTCCCGCGTGAGCGGCAGCGCCAAGCTGGCCGGGCGCGAGCTCATCGGCATGAAGCCCCGCGACATGCAGGAGATCCGCGGCAACCAGATCTCGATGATCTTCCAAGAGCCCATGACGGCGCTGAACCCCGTGTTGACCGTGGGCTTTCAGATCGTCGAGACCCTGCGACAGCACTTCGGCACCTCGCCGGCCGAGGCGAAAGCGCGTGCGATCGAGCTGCTGACGCTGGTGGAGCTTCCCGACCCCGTCAAGGCGTTCGACTCGTACCCCCACCAGCTGTCCGGCGGGCAGCGGCAGCGCGCGATGATCGCTCAGTCGCTCTCCTGCGACCCCCTGCTGCTGGTGGCCGATGAGCCGACGACGGCACTGGACGTGACGGTGCAGGCCGAGATCCTCGAACTGATGCGCAGGCTCCAGGACCGGCTCGGATCGGCGATCCTGCTGATCACGCACGACATGGGCGTCGTCGCCGATATGGCCGACCGCATCGTGGTCATGCGCCAGGGCGACATCGTGGAGACCGGCACGGTCGCGGGCGTGTTCGCCGCACCGCAGCACCCGTACACACGAGCGCTGCTGGGCGCCGTGCCGCGCATCACGACGGAGGATCTGCAGGCGCCGGATGCCGCGACCCCGACCACGCCGGTGATCGTCTCCTTCGAGGATGTCGCGATCGAGTACCCGAAGCGCGGACGCGTGCCCGCATTCCGCGCGGCGGACCACATCGACCTTCAGGTCTACCAGGGCGAGGTACTGGGGCTCGTGGGCGAGTCCGGCTCGGGAAAGACGACGATCGGGCGTGCCACGATCGGCCTGCTGCCGATCCACTCGGGTCGGCTCGAGGTCGCGGGCATGGATATCTCCAACGCCAAGCGCGACCAGCTCCACACGCTTCACCACGAGGTCGGGATCGTGTTCCAGGATCCGTCGAGCTCGCTGAACCCGCGCTTGACGATCGGCGACTCCATCGGTGAGCCGATCCTGCTCTCGGCGAAGATCAAGGGCGCCGCGCTCGACAAGAGGGTCCGTGCGCTGCTGGATTCGGTGCGGCTGCCCCGAGAGTACGCGTCGCGCTACCCGCACGAGCTCTCCGGCGGACAGAAGCAGCGCGTCGGCATCGCCCGCGCGCTGGCACTCAACCCCAAGGTGCTGGTGGCCGATGAGCCGACCAGCGCCCTGGATGTGTCGGTGCAGGCCACGGTCCTGGAGCTTCTGAAGGAGCTGCAGCGCGAGCGCGGATTCGCGTGTCTGTTCATCAGCCACGACCTCGCCGTCATCGACGAGCTGGCCGACCGCATCGCGGTCATGCGCCACGGCGCGCTGGTCGAGGTGGGCAGCCGTGACCAGATCATGCGTCGCCCGCAGCAGGCGTACACGAAGCGCCTGCTCGCCGCTGTGCCCGTTCCGGACCCCGAGATCCAGCGCGGCCGCCGCGACAAGCGCCTGGCCGATCTGGCGGCCGGCATCGACGCGGACGAGGTCGATCCGCGCGCCTGATGAGCCCTCGGGGCGCCGCGGGGGACCCTGCGGCATCCGGCTTGTAGAATGGGAGGCGCTCTGCTCGGAGCGTCTCCCTTTCTCGTTAGGTCTTTTCCATGGCGCACGCCCTCCGTCCGGATCTCCGCAACGTCGCTATCGTCGCTCACGTCGACCATGGCAAGACGACGCTCGTGGACGCCATGCTCCGTCAGACGGGTTCGTTCGGCGAGCACGCGCACGTCGAAGAGCGCGCGATGGACTCGAACGACCTCGAGCGCGAGAAGGGCATCACGATCCTCGCCAAGAACACGGCGATCACGTACAACGGTGAGCACACCGACAGCCCGATCACGATCAACGTGATCGACACCCCCGGCCACGCCGACTTCGGCGGCGAGGTCGAGCGCGGCCTGTCGATGGTCGACGGAGTGGTGCTGCTCGTGGATGCCTCGGAGGGCCCGCTGCCGCAGACGCGCTTCGTGCTGCGCAAGGCGCTGGAGGCCAAGCTCCCCGTCATCCTTCTCGTCAACAAGACCGACCGTCCCGACGCCCGCATCGCCGAGGTCGAGGAGGAGGCGCACGACCTGCTGCTGGGTCTCGCCGGTGACCTCGTCGACGATGTGCCCGACCTCGACATCGACGCACTGCTCGATGTCCCGGTGGTCTACGCGTCGGGTCGTGCGGGCGCGGCATCCCGCAACCGCCCCGCTAACGGCGAGCTGCCCGACAACGACGACCTCGAGCCGCTGTTCGAGGCGATCCTCGAGCACGTTCCGGCGCCGTCGTACGACGACGAGGCGCCTCTGCAGGCGTGGGTGACGAACCTCGACTCGTCGCCGTTCCTCGGTCGCCTCGCCCTGCTGCGCGTCTTCAACGGCACGCTGAAGAAGGGGCAGACGGTCGCCTGGGTGCGCCACGAC